>CAZIPY010000100.1:0-69541 GCA_964541125.1 uncultured Luteolibacter sp.
CATGATCGTCATCCTGATCGCTGTGCTCGCAGGAGTGATGCGAGTGGTCGTGATCTTGGCTCACCTCATGAGTATGAGAGACGTGCACGGCCACATACCCACCGAGGGTATAGAAAGTGCCGACGGCCAGAATCAAAAGGATATTAAGAAAACAACGCATGAAGAAATCAAACGAACGATACTACAAGCTATGAACTCGATTCTAAGGGTCAAGGTGATTGTCTATCGCGCCAAGTGTAGCCCATTTGTAGCCTGCGGTGAGGTCCGAGGAAGTCCGGCTTAAAAAGCAACCCCATAAGTATCAGATAGTTAACGAGTTATCTAAAATAGGTCGTTGGTTCGATCCCAACCGCCGGAGCCATGAAGGGCGCAGACCGAAAGGTCTGCGCCTTTCTCCTTTAAGGGCGTTAGCCCCAAAATAGGCATCTCGTCCTCCGAAGCTCGAAGAGCGATGGAGGAAGCCATGAATGCCCGAGTCCGAAAGGACTTGGGCCTTCTCTTTTTCGGGACGAAGCAAACAAACACCCATCTGCAGTCAGCTCATCACACGGCCGGTCCGATCGTCCCGCCTTCGATGAACTTGGCCTGGATGTATGTCTTTCGGCGGTCGTCCTTCCCTTGGCTGATATTACTCGCCCAGCGCATGACGCGGCGCACGACGGCGTTGCTGCTCCAGGCGATATGCGAGACGGTGGGCGATTGCCATGAGAAGGCGCGATCAGGATCGGTGCAGATCAGTGACACGTCCCGCGGTGCCACGAAGCCCCGGTCCGAAAGGTGCTGCCGGGCGGCCAGGAAAAGCTCGGGCTCGTCGATGATCAGGGCGGTGGGCGGCGTGATGGCAAAGAGGGAGTCCAAGCATTGCTTCAATCCTTCCCGGCTCTCATCCCAGATTGGCAAGTGGTAGCCGCTGACGGCAATGCCGTGGGATGCCAAGGTCTCCGAAAAGACCCGAATTTCCATGCCGGGCTTCGGATGAATATGTTCAGGACGCGCGATGAAGATGATGCGACGATGACCCAGGGAGATCAGTCGGTTGACCGCGGCGACGATGGCAGGACGCTTTTTTGGCCAAGCGCCGGCCGCCAACTCGTGATTGCCACCAAAAAAAGCAAAAGCCGGGGTTGACCGTGTGGTGAACCACTTCACTACCCCTAAGAGTGGGCACACAAGGATCCAGGCATCGATCTCGTGGTTTTGCACGACCCGCGCGATGCGTGGAACTTTCATGCCCAGCTCGGTGAGAGACTTCGGCATCACGTTTACCGTGTGCCCCGCCTCAGCCAACTGGTGCCTCAGGTCCACCATGATCGCCATCTTCATGCTGGGGGGGTCGAAGGGAAAAATGCCGATGCGGAGGCTTTGCGGTTTGGAGGGGGCTCCATCGAGCAGGATCTTGCGCCGTTTGCCATGCCCCTGCGCTACCAGCAAGCCCTCGTGCTCGAGGATCTGTAGACCCAGCTTCACACACTGGACGCTCACTCCAAGCTCCTGTGCCAGTCGGGCTCGGCCAGGCATCAGGTTTCTCCATCGCCCTTGGTGAATGCCCTCGCGCAAATGAGCAGCCACTTGCTCAGGCTTGGAGAGTGGTCGGAGCGAAGACACTCTCGAACTTAGGCGACTCACGACTGCATACAACCCAGAACTGCTCAAACATGGTTTTTTTTAACCCAGTTGAAAACGGCAGAGATACTTGCCGAATCGGTGTTTGAGCGAAGGATGGCTCCATTCTCAGACCACTCTGTAGTCTCTGGGGTTTGATTAGCTTTGCTAAATCAAATCTCACATCAACTAAAACAACTCGATGAACATGATAAAGGATACAACCACACCCACTCGTTTCATTGGCGTGCTGGCCCTGCTCTCAACTGCTATTGCGGCTCAGGCGGCATCGATTGTTTGGATCACCGATGGAACAACGGGTTCACGCGTTGCAATCGACAGTGCATTTACAACACTGCTTGCGAATGCTGGACACACGGTTACGGCCTATAACGGTGCTGACAATCCGGCCGGGGCAGATCTCGCTTTTTTGGAAGCAGCGGATCTAATCGTCCACGGTGGTAAAGAAGAAGGCTCAACGAACGCTTCCATTTGGAACGCGATTGCCACGCCAATCATCATGATGGCTCCATACACAGCCGACGCTTGGGGTATGACAAGCGATACGAATCCTAATTATGTCGGGAACGTTACAGTCACAGTTCCCTCCGGAGCGGAGTCGGACCCCATTTGGAACGGTATCGGCATTACCGGTGGTGTCACCGATAATTCGATCTTTAATGGTGTCCGTGGATACGATGGTGGATTTATCAATGGTGCAACTACTCTGGCTTCCAATGGTAGCGTTGACCTCATTGCGCGATGGGGTGCTGGTACTTTAGCAACAGGAGAGCGCATGTATTTTGCATCAAACAACAGTGACGTCTACGGTCTAACCGCTACTGGTGACCAAGTCTTCCTCAACGCGATCGACTCAATGGTTGTCCCCGAGCCCTCAACTTTTGCCCTGTTCGGCCTAGCTGGTGGAATGCTCATTGTGCGCCGCAGGCGTCATTGAGTTGCACGATCATGCAGCACTCTCGCCATGACCATCATTCGCAACATACTGCTCAGCGTATCCTATATCATCTTTAGTTCACTTTTGCACGCCGCCCCCAATGTGGTTGAAGGTCGGTGGACCGCAGACAAGGCTAAGCAATGGTATGCCGCGCAGCCCTGGCTTGTAGGCTGTAATTACACGCCCTCGACCGCAATCAATCAGCTCGAGATGTGGCAGGCGGAAACCTTTGACCCGAAAACCATCGATCGGGAACTGGACTGGGCCGCTGAGATCGGCATGAACACCGTCCGCATCTATCTTCATGACCTTCTCTGGACTCAGAATTCCGAGGGCTTTCTCAAGCGTATCGATCAATTTCTCGCCATTGCCGACAAACACGGCATCAGCACCATGATCGTGCTCTGCGACTCGGTCTGGGATCCTCGCCCCAAGCTGGGCCCGCAGCCTGAACCCAAACCTCATGTTCACAATTCGGGTTGGGTGCAATCTCCGCACATCGATATCCTAGCCGACATCACCAAGCACAGCTCCCTGGAGCCCTATGTGAAGGGCGTCATCGGCCGCTTCAAGGACGACCAGCGCGTGCTGTGCTGGGACCTGTACAATGAGCCTGGAAACGACGATGAGGAGAAGGACGGAATGAATACCCGGGAGAAGGAAGCGATGGCGCTGGCTCTTCTTGAACGGATGTTCACCTGGGCTCGCGAGACGAAGCCCATCCAACCGCTGACTACCGGAGTCTGGAGTAATGCGCCTCAGGGTGAATGGGTCGGCCCGCACGCCACTGCCCTGAACCAGTTCATCCTTGCGAACTCGGACATCGTCTCCTTCCACAACTACGATGACCTCGAGAAGACGATGGAGCGAGTCGGCTCCATCAAAACTTTTCAGCGCCCGCTACTGTGCACGGAGTACTTGGCTCGTGCCAGCGGCAGCACTTTCCAGACTCATCTGCCCTACTTCAAAAAGCACAAGATCGCCGCCTACAACTGGGGCCTGGTTGCGGGCAAAATTCAGACTCAATACCCTTGGTCTTCATGGAGGCGGAAATTTACCGCCGAACCCCAAATATGGCATCATGATGTGCTAAGGCCTGATGGCAAAGCCTACGATCAGGCCGAAGTGGACTTGATCCAATCCCTGACGAAAGAGGCTAAATAGAAATGCGCTTAAAGAGGCCAATCTGGAACTGGAGAGTCTGCCTTAATTGCTTTCTAACTACATGACCCGTTACCCAAATTTCTTTATCGCAAAACCCAGTTTCTTATGAAGATTTACAGCCGTTTATTGAGACTTGTATGCATCGCCCCATTCATGGCTTCGATAGCACCTGGGGCAACGGTCATCGATATCAGTAGCAGCTTTAATGGCGATGGCTTGGCTGTCGACACTGATGACAATAGCGGAGATGCCTTCTTCGGTGCTAGCCAATGGAAGTTTCGGACGGATCTAGCTTCGACTCCGGTATTCCCTTCCAGCGGTGGTGCGTTCACATCGCAAGGAGTTGGCCCCGACTTCACTTTCGGATCCTATGCTGGTAATGACATGGTTAAACTTGATGGTGAAGCCTCGGTCACGATTGATATTGCGGACCAGCAGATTGACACGCTTTATGCTCTGCACACTGCGGTCGGTCTGAGTATTGCCACCAATGGCACCTTCACCTTCAACTACGTTGGCGGCTCAACCAGCAGTGGTCTGGTATGGGATGTGCGCGATTCAGATGGCAATCATGGGAGCGAACCGGTCGCGCTAGGTGATGCCACCATCGAGCGGATGAATGATAATGTCACCAGCGGATCCCGTGATTTGTTTTACGCAACGTTTGTGAACCCAAACCAGAGTTTGGTGGTTGAAAGTGTTACGTTTTCGACGGTTGGCATCAACGATAGCAATGCGGACTACGGTATTTTTGCTCTCACCGTGGTGCCTGTGCCCGAGCCGAGTTCGGCCCTTTTGACCATGACCGGCCTGATCGCATTGCTCCTCGTGAGACGTAACCGGAATCGAGAATAAGAGCTGAGGTTCTGATGCAACTGGGCATGAGTCTAACCCGCTCAAGGTCTTGGCCTTCCCGAAGAGACAACGACTATCATTGCCCGCTTTGAAGAGATTTGCACCGGCTGCAGTCTCGTTCTCTATTACAATGAATTGGCGAATTAGGCACCATCAGTGATGGTCGAAGCAGAGTCATAATTACTTTCATTTCTTAATCCATCAACATGAGCAAATTCATCATTTATACAGCTCTCCTTAGTTATGCCTTTGCGTTTGCTGAGGAAAAAGAAGGAATACAGAACAACTGGAAGCGCAGTGATCCACTAAGCGCGATTTACCTCCCCAACGAATCATCGAAGAATGACCGCTGCAACCAGCAGGTGGTGGGTATCCGCACCAAAGAGGGTTCATATTTGGTGACCTGGACAATGGCGAGCGTGGAAAGCAAGCCTGATCAGCGCGTGGCCATCAGTCGCAGCACGGACAAAGGAAAGAGCTGGAGCGATGCTGCAATCATCGCTGGCCCCTCCAAGGAGCATCCAGGAGCGGCCTCCTACAGCTGGTTGTTTCAGGTTCCAAAAACAGGACGCATCTACTGCTTTTATCTCAAGAATGATCCCAGCGTGATCACAGTTCGCCGGGACATCACCGGCTGGCTCAAGTGGCAGTATTCCGACGACGATGGAGTTACTTGGAAGCGAACCAAGGCGCGTTTCGATATGGGGCGAGGTGAGTGGACATCTGAAGACCCGAATGTGCCGACCAGCTTCATCGGAATTTATGCTCCACATACCACCAGCTGGGGAGAAGTGTTGTTTTCTTTTGCCAGGTATGGCCTTAACAAGAAGGGCAAGCGGTCCTACGGGAACTGGATGACTGAGGTGTATTTCATGCGCCTCGATAACATTCTGACGGAACCCGATCCGGAAAAATTGAGTTTCACGATACTACCCGATACCGAGAAGGGATTGCGGATCAAGAGAGACAATGGCCAATACTGGGGTAATGAGCCTTCTTGGATCGAGCTTAGTGACGGTCGATTGATGACGGCTATTCGGACCAGGAGTAATGCTGTTTATTACTCGCTCTCCAACGACCGGGCACAGACATGGAGTCAACCAGAGCCCCTCCGCTATGAGGATGGGGGAGATGTGTTGCTCAACCCAAATGCGCCCTGTCCGATGATCAAGCTCAAGGATGGGCGCATTGTGATGCTGTATCACCACGCCAAGCAGAACAGCACCTTTGGGCCACGCAATCCCATTTGGATAACGGTCGGCAAGGAAGATCTCAAGTCACGACAACCTGTGGCTTTTCGCCAACCCCGCAAGTTTATGGAGGTCGATGGCCGCCCGCCTCTGGGCACCACGCATGCGCAGATCGCCACCTACTCCAGCATGATTGAGCATGATGGCCGGGTGCTGCTTTTTTACAACGACAGTAAGCACTGGGTGCTCTTCAAGGAAATACCTGCAAAGTTCCTCCAACCCTAGTCCCTGCCGGATCTCTATGAAAATCCCGATATCCAAGCTTCAGACGCTACCTCTGCAGCGTGTGTCCTACATCTATCGAAGTTTGGGTCTACTGACTGCGGTGCTATGCACATGTCTGCTTCCATTGCCGGTAAGCGCGGAAGAAGAGATCTCTCCACTCGATATTGAATTCCGGCGACAGGCTGTTCGTCGACTTGTCTTTGAGAGGGAGGACGCCATCCCTCTTTCAATACTCAAGCCGGCAGAGGTTGTAGCGCGCAGTACCGAATTTCCGGATGTCGTTGTGACCGGCGAAAAAACGAACTATCGCCTCCATGACGGACTAATGACCCTATCCGCTGATAAGTCTTCTGAATCTGCGTTGTGGGTTGGTGGGTTCAATCCATTTGCCACCTACGACATTGAGTTCACAGAAAGTAAAGGTTCCTCAGCTCTAGCCGGTGTCGAATTCGCCACTCCGGACAATAGGAATCGGTTCTCAATTCTGGCAGAACTCGATGAGGGCAGATGCCTGAACGTCCATATCCGCATGGTGGTGGACGGTGAGGAAAAGGAGGTCAAGAAGGTCGGAGTGGGTCAGTCCCTGAATGGTCCCTTTACTTTTCGGGTCCAAGTGTTGGGTAGTGGGCTGAATGTTTTCTCGGAGCAAAATGGTGTCAGTACCGTGCTGACCACTTACGACTTTTCGAAACACATCGATCTCCGTGTTAAGGAGCGTATTCGCACCTTTGAGTTCCGATTGCTTTCGATGCTAGATGCAGGCGAGTCGGTCAGCCTCTCGCAAGTGGGCTCCTACCTGACTACAGGGGCCGGACAGGCCGATATATGTGCCATAACCTATAAGGATGGATCACCGATTCTCGATCAAGGGCGTCTGTGGTTCACCATGTCGGTGCGTGGGCGCCATCTTCCCCACCCGCTGCAGGGGGTTTTCAGCCTGAATCCTTCGGTCTTCGATGTTCGCTTCGAAGGAATCATCGTGTTTGACCGGGGTGATGGCCTGCTGCGCAACGAACTGGCCTCCCACATCTACTATGACCGCGACGAAAAAGAATGGCGCGGGTTGACGACTGGCTTCTCGGCCGAGGGTGATCCGGACCGCAAAGTAAAGAAGCAGCTATGGGCGGTCTCCTCCAAGCGGGATCCTCGTTTCGGGTTTTCCGTAATGAAGGCGAAAGCGGTAAGCATCCCTGGAGGGGAAGAGGACCCACACATGATTTATGATGCTGACGCAAAAAAATGGAGACTGCTGTTATGCCAGCGAAGATTTCGAAAACTGCCAGCCGCCATGTATGAGTCCGACTCTTGGGATGGGCCCTACAAACTGATTGCGGGTCCTGCCAATGTCGATGGAACTGGGTGCCTGATTCAAAAGTTCGGTTCCACCTATTACGCCATCTTTGGCAGCAAAGACCGCAAGTTCTACGTTCACTCTTACCCAGATCTGAAACCACTCGGAGCATTGAATATGTTTCGCCCACCGTGGGATGAAAAAAGCAACACCCGTTGTTGGCCCAATGTCATTCCATTGCCCGAAGGCTATCCGGCTCCTTACATCGCGCTTTCCATGGACCGAGCCAACTATCCCGGGCTCAACGGTTGGACCTACGGCGCGCTCTATCTCTATCACGGGCATCACCTTGAAGATGGAAATTAGGTCATGAATGCCTCTCGATACATATTCATTGGTTATGGGCAGAACATGCGATTCAGCATGTTGATGTCATCGCTGCTTCTCATAGTCCTGCTACTGTCCTCAAGTGGATTTGGTCAAGAGGCGCGAGTTCCAGTTCAGCTACGTGGTTTTATTGAAGCCAGAACCGAAGATTGCCTGAATCCGGACTGCCAAAACCATGCTCCCATTTTCAGTCTGGTCGATGAAGAAAGTGGAGAGCGGGTGCGCATCGAGGGCTTCGATAAGCAACTGCGCGGTTTTGATCTGCGCCGTAAGGTCAGTCTGAAAGGCCGGCGCCGTGCCGCAGCCCCTAAGGCCTCAGTGACTAAGAAATTGGGGAGATCCACTCAGGGCGGCGTAGCTGGATCGGGGGCTGATCTGGAAATTCAGGAATTGGAATTGTTGCCGGAGGAGCAGGCTGGGGCTGAGGCTGCCAGCGAAGAAGAGTCAGCCGCAGGGGAGGGAGGAGAGCCACCCGTCGCCAACGGAGCCAATACGCTCGAGATGCTTAGCATTCTGATGGTTTTCATTCGGACCGACACCCATGATTGCATGACGAGTGAGACCAATGCTCGCAACCTGCTATTCAACAATACCAATAACGCCAACCTTGGCATGCAGGCGATCACCAAGGGGCGTTACGGCCTTCAGTTGGGCAACGGCACCGGAGTGCCGGATGATCACGTCATCGACCTCCATCTCGAGGTCGACTCGGCCGACCACAGCTCCAATTCGCTCAAGAATCTAGCGATCGATAAGCTCTTCTCACCAATCAACGAAGGTGGCATGGGGCTGATCCGAAATGATTGGCACCGCATCATGTACTTCGCGCCTGCCGGTATCACCGACAGCGGATTTTCCGCCTACGCGTATTACCCCTCAGGAGATCACACCACCCATGGTATGACCTCAGTGTATGGCAGTAGCTATGGCAACAGCCGAATGAATGGTTACCTGCATGAATTGGGTCATAATTTTGGCTTCGATCACTCCACCAAAGGCTCTGAATACGGAGATCGCACGTGTGTGATGGGAGCGTCCAATAATCCCAGCAATACCGAAACCTATAACGGGGCCAAACTTCTATTGAAGGACTGGCTGGATGTCTTTCCCAACGCCGAGGCATCCGTGGCCACCGACACTACAATTGATCTCTATCCGCTTTCTTCAGATCCCAACTCTGTCAATGAGGCCATAGTGATCAGCTTTCCCGGATCCGATTACAGTGTGTCTTATCATCGCAATGACCTGCCCTATGGCTACCTTTCACAAGGGGGCGATCACGATAGAGTGTTCATTCATCGCTCGCTCGACGCATGGGCAAGGTCATCTCAGGAAGCCAACCTTTCTGTCGGAGGCAGTCATAGCGGAGCCGGTGTTGTCACTTTTGAGCGCTATGGGCCCAACAATGCATACGCCACGATCAGTATCGACATGGACGACGGCAACGCCAAGCCCGTGGCTGATGCCCAATCAGTGAATGTGACAATCAATACCGACCGCAGCATCACTTTGACCGGTAGCGATAGCGATACCGGACCGCCCGATACCCTGACCTATTCCGTTGTGTCGAACCCGAGCAACGGTGCTCTTAGTGGTACTCCTCCCAACCTGAGTTATTCCCCAAACACTAACTATCTGGGTTCAGATAGCTTTGTGTTCAAGGTGGATGATGGTCAGATCAGCTCATTTGCTACGGTCACCATTTCCGTCAACGAGGTCAATGTGGCCCCGGTAGCGAACAACCAATCCGTGAACACTTTCTATGAGGCTGCGGAGCCCATCACGCTCACCGGCAGCGACGCCAACCCTGGCGACACTCTGACTTATTCGATTGTGACGGGGCCGGGCAACGGGACTCTTAGTGGCACTCCTCCCAATCTCATTTACACCCCCGAAAATGGATATTCCGGAGGCGATAGCTTCACCTTTAAGGCGAACGATGGGCAGGTGGACTCCAATACAGCAACGGTAACCATCACGGTTTCTGCCACACCCAATGCCCCTCCAACAGTCGAAGCCGGTCCTGACAAAACTGTCTCCCTTTCTCCAACGACACTCAACGGAACTTCGGTTACGGATCCCGAACATAGCCCCACTTATGTATGGACGGATACCGGCACAGGAACCAGCAGTGGTAGTGTTAGCTTTTCCGATGCCAATGCCCTCAGTCCCACAGCAACCTTTACGGCGGAAGGGACTTATGTGCTCCGCCTGACCGCTGATGACGGCTATGACCAATCCTACGATGAGGTCACCATCACCGTCGAGTCAGGACCGCCATCAATCACTCTGCTCAGCCCTGAGGATAATTCAACAGGTGTCATTATCGATACCTCCATCGTGGCGACCTTCAATGAACCCATCACCCTCAACTCTGCTGGAATTATTACCGTCACGGACCTGACTGACGACTCTTCCTCCGTCTCCATTACTTTGCCCGATGTACGAGTGACTTCGCCCAATGGAAATGATCTCTCCATCGATCTCGGAAGTAACCTAGATTACACCACGGATTACGAAATTAGTATCGATGGCAATGCCATTCAGGATCAGGCAGCATCTCCAAATGCTTTCCCCGGCACCTCTTCCGGTGACTGGACATTCTCCACCAGATCCTTCGTGACTATCATCTGGGTCACCGCTGGAAGCGATGGCTCTAGGGCTACGGTTCCTACGGAATGGACTACGCTACTCAATAATGCAGGCTACACAGTTACGGCTTACAATGGAGCAGACAATCCAGAGGCTGCTGATCTCGCCGTCTTGAACGCAGCAGATCTGGTTGTTCATGGCCGCGGAGAAACTGGCACAGGAGGCGTCTCCGCATGGGACAATATTACCACACCGTTAATCATGATGAACCCCTATAGTGTCGACAACTGGGGTTGGGGAACTGGTAATCCGGCGGGTGGCAGTTACTTCACAGGAGCGGTCACCGTTCCAAGTGGCGCGGATTCGGATGCTGCCTGGACTGGGATTACCATAAATAGTGGTGTGACCGCAGACTCAATCTTTACCAGTGCCCGCTCAACAAGTGGTACAGGTATCGGCGGCGGCGGGAATACACTGGGCACCGCTGGCAGTGGCATCGCCATTGCACGCTGGGCCGCCGGAACAGTGGCCACAGGGGAGCGCATCTTCTTCACCGGGCATAGCGGTGATGAAGACACCTACAATCTCACGGCCACCGGAGGACAAGTCTTCCTGAATGCAGTCAACAGTCTTCTCAATCTGCCAACTTACACTGTCACCTACGACGGGAACGGTAGTGATGGCGGCGCACCCCCCTCCGATGCCAATAGTCCCTATATCGAGGGAGCTAGTGTCACCGTCATCGGCAACACCGGAAACTTGACCCGGTCAAACCACTCATTTGCGGGTTGGAATACCGCTAGTGATGGTAGTGGGGCGAGTTATGTGGCTGGCAACATGTTCACCATCAGCAGCGATATCACTCTTTTTGCTCAATGGACACCAACCACCTTTGCCTCTTGGATTGATAGATACATTCTGGATCCTAGCGACCAGAGTCCAACAGACGATCCGGATGGTGATGGTATGAATAACCAGCTAGAAGCTTTCTTTGGCACCGATCCAAGTGCGGCCAACCAAGGTGTTTCATTGACTTCTCTTAACTTGCAGGCAGATAGCATCACTCTTGTGCACCCCAATCCCGACTTAGCTCTTACCGATATTTCGGGTTCATACGAGTGGTCTTCGGATTTAGTGGATTGGTACGCTGCGGATGGGGTCGCAAGTGACGGCAGTACGACCGTCAATGCGGCTTCTGCTCTCGATACCCCATCGACGAACAAGACAACCGTCACCTGCGCCATTGCTGGATCTACTCCAAGTAACCTATTCCTGAGGGTGTCTGTATCACAGGATTGATTGAGCGATTTGATCGCTGAATTAGTGAAACATATTTTAGTGGCGGCTGCTTTATTCCTGACTGCGAAATGCACTCAGCCCCGAGTGTAGCCGATTTGTAGTCTGCGTCGACGAAGGAGGAGGCCATGAATACCCGGATCCGAAAGGACTTGGGCCTTCTCTTGTTTTGGCGATCCCAAGTTACTTCTGAATCCAGCCCGTTATCTTCTCCGATTGATCCGTGATGACCTTCCACAGCGATTTGGCGAGCGCGCCTCCCTTGTCATCAATGTCGGAGGCGGCCAGATGATCTGCGCTCTCATGATTCAGCAAAAAGTTGTCATACAGGCTTTGTGAGTTGTTTGAGTTCATCTTCTTGCTGAGCAGGCCACCAAAGGGCATGGAATCCACCAGCTCGTGCATGATGTCGAGGTCGACCAGCTTGTCGCCGTCGTAGTCGATAAAGAACTGGGGGAGGCCGGTGCAGGTGGCCAGGCCGATGACAAAGTCCAACTTCAGGCTACCAGCGCCAAGTTGGGTTTTGATGACGTTGACCTTGTATGACTTTTCGAACTTGGACTGCCGGTTGCCCGAGATGGTGGTCATCTGAATGTTGCCTTCATAGGTGAAGAGTCCGTTCTCAATTTGGGCCAGGTTGACGGCGTCGAGTTTTGGATTACTGATGGGTATGCTTCCGCCGGCGCTCTTCTGCAGTGCTTCGATGGCCTCCGTCAGCTCCAGCGAAAGCGCTTCGACTTCCTTTTGCTGCAGTTCAAGCTGAACGGCCAATCGGCCGTTGTTTTCCCTCAGGGCTTTGATCTCATTTTTTTGGCTCGATACTCCGATGACCAAAAAGACAGTCATGATCAGAAGCACGATCAATAGCAGGGTGTTGAGTCGCGATGGTGTGTTCGCTGGGTCGTCAGAGGGGTTCATGATGACAAGAAGTTGACCCTGATTCATGGGCAGCAAGCCATTACAATTTTTCTCCATGCTTCTTCTTCCGGGCTTGGAAGGTGGAGTGAAGCTTGGCGGGCAGTGGGATTGCTCAGGAGAAAACCGTGGCTGTGGCGTCAGAAGAAGTTGTCGATGTCGCCCTGGCCATGTAAGCCCGAATCGGAAAGGATCTGGTCTTCTCTTCTCTCAGGCCTTCTTATTCTTCCCGCAGGCATGAAGATTCTAATCGTCAGCAACTTCTTCCCTCCAGAGGTCTATGGAGGCTATGAGATCGGCTGCTCGCGGGTGGCAGAGGCCCTGAGGGAGCGCGGTCACGGTGTTCGCGTTCTTACCAGCATGTGTGAGATGGAGGATCAGCGCGAATGGGTGTCCAGGAAGTTGATCAGCAGCTTCAAGATGGACGTTTCTGCCATGCCGCGCCTCAAACGTCTGCGGACCGTCTTCAGGCATGAATCTGAAAATCGGGCTGCCTTCAGCGAAGAGCTTCGGTCGTGTGAGCCCGATCTGGTCTATTTCTGGAACCTTGGGCATGTCTCGCGCAGTTTGCTCAATAGTAAAATCAGCATGCCATCCGCCATCTACCTGTTTGATCATGGCATGCGCGATGCGTCCTCCGATCTCTGGCTACAGCATACCGAACAGGGTGAATCAGTCGGCTTGGTGAAGCGCATCACGAGGGCGGTGATGAAGGCCGTCATGAAATCGTCTTCCAAGGTGGAAATGGCACCCGAATCAACTTTGAACCAGGTTCATTTCCCCACCGATTATCTGCAGCGCTATTACCCCTCTGAGGAAGCCGGCCATGCGAAGTGGGTCAAGATGCCGTGGGGTGTGGATACGAAACGTTATGCACCCTTGGCAGAGTGCCCCGCCCGGGCCGGTCTAAAGCTCCTCTATGCTGGGCAGATTTCGAAGCACAAGGGGGTTCACGTCCTACTCCATGCACTCGGCCAACTCGTTGAGCGGTGCCCGGGCGTTGCACTGACCCTTGCGGGGCGTTGCCTGAGTCCTGACTATGAGAAGCAGTTGCGGGAGATCATCGCCGAGCATGATCTGGAATCCTGCACGGAATGGAGGGGGTTCGTGGCGGAGGAGGATTTGCCTTCGCTATATCGCGAGCATGACGCCCTCGTCTTTCCCAGTCTGTGGGAGGAGCCCATGGGGATTACCATCCTTGAGGCCATGGCGAGTGGTTTGCTGGTGGTTTCAAGTGGCACGGGTGGATCGGGTGAGCTGTTTGAGGATGGGGTGCATGGGTTCACCTATGACAAAGATTCGGCCACCGAGTTGGCTGACAAGTTGGCGCAATTTGTGGAGCATCCGGATGTGCTCAAGCAGATGGGGGAGGCCGCACGCCGACACACCGTTGAGTGTCATGATTTCAATGCTTTGATTGATCAAATCGAAGACAGCCTAAATGCTCTGATCCAGTGAGAGACAAACCGAGAGTCGCCCTGTTCATCAGGGATTTCTGGCCGCTTCAGGGTGGGCTGCAGATCCACGCGCTCAGGCTCTGTCAGGAGTTGATCCAATCGGGTGCTGAAGTGGAGGTGTTCACGCGCTTTGTTGCCGGGCGACATGCCGGCAATGATTTCTATTGGAAGGCCGAGCCTTCCAAGACTTTCGACAATGAAGGGGTGACGACGCATGTGGTTGGCATGTCCTTGTGGCAACGCCTGTTCCTGCTGCCGCTCAAGAAATTGCGATGGCGGGAGTCGACCCAGCCTTTGGCTGCCAAGATGGTCACATGGGTCTTCAAGAAACAGATGGTCAGCAGGCTCAAGGATTTCGATATCGTGCATTACGACGGTGGGGGTCTGGAACTTTGGGGCTATGCCATTCATCAGGCTGCGATGGAGTTGAATATTCCCTTCTGTGTTCAGCCTTCCATTCACTTCGGTCAGTGGGGGCATCTGCCGGTGGATCACCATTTCTTCAGGCTCGCCGATGCGATGCTGGTGCACACCCAGGTGGAGGGGGATTATCTGACCTCCGAAGTAAAGATCCCTTCAGAGAGGGTGCATGTCGTGGGCAACGGCATTGATGATTGTGCAGATGGCGATGGGCCCGCCTTTCGGGACAAGCAAGGCATCTCCGCGGAGGCGCCCATGATCCTGTTTTTGGGACGCCTGAGTGAAGACAAGGGATACCCTCTACTGCTCGAAGCGTTCAAGCATGTCCGCAAGACGATTGAGGATGCCGTGCTAGTGGCCGTCGGCCCCAAGAGCAAAGCCCTGTCGCATGTGGATACCCAGGCAGAGGGTGTGATTGAGACTGGTTTTGTCAGCGATCAGGAGCGATCCGATGCCTACGTGGCCTGCGATGTGTTTTGTGTGCCATCAGAAGGTGAGTCCTTTGGTTTGGTGTTTCTTGAGGCTGGTCGGGCAAGAAAACCCATCGTTGCCCGAAACTTGGACGTTCTCGAAGAGCTCGTGGGTGAGGCAAATGCCGGGATTCTGATCGGGGACCGAAAGGATGACGGTTGCGTCGAGATTCAAGCGGATGAGTTGGCGCGTGCCTTGTGCCAGCTTTTGGATTCAGAAGAGATGCGCACTGCGATGGGAGAGCGTGGTTATCAAAACGCAGAAGCCTTTTTCTGGCCGAACATTGTGAAACGCTTCCTCAAGGCCTACGCGGCCGTCCTTGAGTGAACGCCTAAAATCATCGCTTGCGGCAGCCAAAACCCGGATTAACTTTTTCGATCCGCCCATGAACGCTGTCAAAAATGCCCTGCTCAACCTCTTCGCCTGCATTCCAGTTTCCTGGATCATGGCGATTCTGGTGCTTGGAACGGTGGCTCTGATCGCCGTGGCAGTGATGGCGGGGCTCAATTTCTTGGCCGGCTGAGAGCCGCTGAGGTCCAAAATCAGCCTGACCGGATCACCTTCAGGTGCGGGGATGCTTTCCGGGGCGGCGTTCTTGCCGAGGGCAGGGGAGGTCGCTAGTTTAGCGGTCAGTCTCATCCCTTTGAACCCTGCGCTCATGAAGATTCCTCGCACTCCCTTGCTTCTCGCTGCCGCCTTGGTCAGTTGCACATCGCTGCTCGCCGCGCCCAAGATGGCCAACCCCGACTTCACCAAGGGTGAGGAAGTTCCCAAAGATGCCACTAAGGATTGGAACCTTGGGCCTACTGGGCTGCGTGGCTGGATGCACACGCATCAGCTCGCCACCGCCTACGCCCGCCAGGTTCTGATCACGCAAGTCACTGCCGGCTCACCAGCTGAAAGTCAGTTTCAGAAAGGTGATGTGTTGCTGGGTGTGGCAGGCAAGCCCTTCTCAGTCGACCCCCGTATGGAGATCGGCAAAGCCATTAGCGCGGCCGAAGCCGCTGATGGGAAACTGACCTTCACCCGCTGGCGCGGTGGCGCCTCCTCCGAAGTCACTCTCCAACTTCAACAACTCGGTAGCTGGGGTCCGACCGCTCCCTACGGCTGTGCCAAGTCAAAGGCAGTGATGAACAAGACTGCCGAAGCCCTGGCTAAGCGCATGGCGGCTCCGGACTATAAGGGGAACCCCATCACTCGCTCGCTCAACGGCCTTGGTTTGCTGGCGACTGGCGATCCCAAATACCATGCCGTGCTCAAGAAGGAGGCCGAATGGGCGGCGGCTCAGGAAATCAATGCCATGGCCACCTGGTGGTATGGCTACATCACCGTCTTTCTCGCTGAGTATGTGATGGCGACCGGTGACAAGTCCGTGCTGCCCGGCCTTAAGCGCATCAACATGCAGGCCGCCAACGGTCAAAGTGCTGTGGGTTCCTGGGGTCATAAGTTTGCCAATGAGCACGGCCGCTTGCTCGGCTACGGCATGATGAACTCACCGGGCGCGACCCTCACCATCGGCATGGTGCTTTCGCGCGAGGCTGGAGTGACGGATCCCAAGATCGATCTCGCCATCGATCGCAGTTACAAGTTGCTTCGCTTCTACATCGGCAAGGGCTCGGTTCCCTATGGCGATCACTCGCCTTTCAATCGTGGTCACGAGGATAACGGCAAGAACGGCATGGTGGCCGTGCTCTTCGATCAACTCGGTGATCAGAAGGGGACTAAGTTTTTCTCCAAGATGAGCACCGCCGCCCACTACGGTGAGCGTGACTGTGGTCACACCGGGAACTACTTCAACGTCACTTGGGCCATGCCTGGCGTCTCTCGTAGTGGCCCGCACGCCACCGGTGCGTGGATGAAGGAATTCGGCGGCTGGTACTTTGACCTGGCTCGTAGCTGGGATTGGAGCTTTCCGCATCAGGGGCCTTCGCAGGCGCGCAAGGACTCCTACGGCAACTGGGATGCCACCGGCATGTATCTCATTGCGCTCGGCATGGATCGCAAGGCCATCCGTCTCTGTGGCAGCAAGCCCGCCTGCATCCCTGCTTTGAGTGAGGCCGAAGCCCATGAGGTGGCAGCCATCGGGCGCGCCTTCAACTGGGAGAAGCCCACGGGAGCTTACGAGAACCTGCCGCCCGATCTGCTGCTTGAATTGCTCGGTGGCTGGTCGCCCATCGTGAGGGAAAGGGCCGGCGAAGCCATTGCCCGCAAGCACAAGAACATCCCTCTGGAAACCTTCGTTAAGATGCTCGAGTCGCCCGACGTCAACGTTCGCCTCGGTGCTTGCGAAGCGCTCAAGCACCTGCGGGGTGGGGCGGCACCAGCCGTACCGATGCTGAGTGAAGCGCTCAAGGCCGAGGATATGTGGTTGCGCATCAAGGCAGCTGAAGCTTTGGCCGGTATTGGCAAGCCAGCCTTGGGAGTGGCTCCACAACTGATGCAGATCGTGGCCAAAGGCCCAACCCAGGAGGATCCCCGAGGGATGGAACAACGCTACATGATCAATGCGCTCTTCAATGGCCGCTCCGGACTCTTGCGCGATTCCCTCAACGATGTGGATCGTGCGCAGTTGTATGCGGCCGTCCGTGCCGCCCTGGTCAATGAGGACGGTCGCGCCCGCGGCAACCTCGCCATGTTGTACCGCAAGATGTCCTTCGATGACCTCAAGCCCCTGCTGCCCTCCATCCACAAGGCCATCATCGAGAAGTCACCCAGCGGCATCATGTTCGACGGCACCATTCAGGACGCCGGCCTCGATCTCTACAGCCGCAACCATGTGAACGAGGGGATTGAGCTTATTGCCGACTACATCTGGCAGCAAAAGCCCCACGGCAGTGAGAAGCGCGTGACCAAATACTGCGATATGCTCAAGCGCTACGGTGCGCATGCCCAGCGCGCCATTCCCAAGCTGGAGCGCGCCATCGTCTACTTCGAGACGGAGGAGAAGGACTTTCCCAAGCGCCTCAGCATGGGCAAGGCCGCCGACGTGCGCAAAGCCATCGAGGAGATCAAGGCGCTCACGGATAAGCCAGAATTGGTGAATCTGCGAGACTTTGTGAAGTGAGGTTCAGATCGCCTCATTCGTTTACAGACAACTTACGAGCGATTCATCGCCTCGTCCTTGTGATTCGGGGATGATGCGATCATGAAGACGTTCTTTGTCGGAGTCATCGCTTTGCTGGTGGTGCAGGTGGAGGCCAAGCCATCCATCACAGCCCTGCCGTTGGTGACCAAGCATGTGCACGAAAATGGGGACGTGGACTCGAAAGGGCGACTTTGGATAACCAGTAATTCTGGGCTTTTCTGCTGGGAAGGTGAGCGTTGGCGGCAAATTGATTCCAGGCCGTGCACGATGCTACGGGTCGTGGGTGATCGAGTTTATGTGAGAGCATCTAAGCAGCCTAGGCCTTACGAACCTGCGGTCTATTCGACGAGCGGGAAAGATCTGCGTTTTGAGTGCACGCTGCATCTTGATCTCATGGGTGCAGGATTGGCCAAAGTTGGAGTCGATGATGCCGGACGTGTCTACATTGCAGGAAGGAAGCGAGTGGCAGTGTTTCAGCGAAATCCAGACGGGACCGACGTGATTGCCTTGGCAAATGACGAGGGTTTCCGGGATGCCGATCCTCAGATTGTGATCGATGGTGATGATGTCTACCTGTGCACGCATGATCATACCCGTTGGTATCACAAGGGTGTCATGGCGGGTCAGCTGCAGCACTCCAAGATGGTGATGTATTATGGCACTCCGTCATTGATGCCGCTCAAGCCGGGCTTGTTGCTGCGCGTGCCTGCCCATCAGCACAAATGCTACATCTTGGATCTCAAAAACAAGCGGGTGGTTGAGCTCGAGCAATTCCCGCAAGATGTGGCCGCGTTGATCCCTGACGACCTGCTCCAAAATGAGGATAAGTTGGTGTCCTGGTTCAATGAGTGCATTCGTTACCATATTCCAGGAAAGCCCATGGCCCTGACGATGTTGTTGGAAAAGTGGAAGCCCGAGGAGGTTGTGGCCGGAGTGAAGGCGCGAAGGAAAATTGACTTCAAGTATGTCTACAGCCGCATGGCATCTCACGGAGAAGATGTCGTTGAAATCAACCGAGATGGAACCATCACCACTAATCACGATGGAGAGATAGCTGTGCTTGAAGTGGGTTTGCCAGAACTTGGTGGGAGTTTCAGACGAGCCGTTGTGGATTCCAAAGGCAATTACTACTTCATCACGCGAAACAAAATCATTCGGTACAGGCCTGAATCCAGATCAGTCGGGAACACCAAGGATAATCCATGACAGGGGATGATGGGGTGGCCGGATATGGCCCGCTCAGTCGTGGAGCTGGCGCCAGACGAAGCTCAGGGTTTCCTTTTCGCGGTCGACCTTCTCAATCATGAAGGCCCACTGCTTGTCACCCTCGCGGTAGATGAAGACCGGCTGATCTTTCATCAGTTCCGAGCGGCCGAGGCGGACGTGCTCCTCTCCTTTGTCGCCGAATGAGGCCTTTTCGAATACCACTTTGCCTTCTCCAAGGTAAACGAAGGCTTTCTTGTTCTTGTCGGCCTTTGCTGGAGTGACGTTGAACTCTGGGTCGCTGGGTTCAATCCAGATTCGGAACTTCTCATGGGGCGGCTTCTCACTTTTTTCTTTGAGCGAGGTGATGGTCGCGTCATCGGGGCAGAACCAGACGGCTGGATAGATCTCCGAAAAATCTTTGGGTGTAATGGTGACCTTTTTGCCAGCGGCTGCTTCCTGGCTAAGTGCCGAAGATAGAAGCCCTAAGGTCATTAATGCAATGAGTGCTTTCATGGTGTGGTCACAATCTCTTCTCATGCCTCTTCTCGTAGGCGGTGAGCTTGGCCTTCAGTTGGGGAGGAAGCTCCTTGTCCTTAAGGAAGGTGTGGGCGCGGCGAGAGAAGAAGAAGTTCTTGTGCTCGAGCATCTTGGCGACGTTGGCGAAGAGCTTGTCGGACTTGGCGTCGTGTTTCTCGAGCAGACTCAAGAAGAGTTGCAGCTCGTAGAAGCGTTCGAAGTCCATGATCTGACCGGCCGTGGTCTCGAAGAAGGCGATAGGAGGAACGTCCTTTTGTTGAAGGCTTTGCTCGAGCAGGTAGACGCGGCGTTTGCCTTCAGCTGTCTTCATCAGCTCTTGGAAGGTGGCAAAGAGGGCTTCGTTGTCCTTATTGGCGGTCTTCAGATAGTCGACGAGGGTCTTGTAGCCGTCGATCGATGCGTTACCCGATGAGGCGAGGGCGGTTTTCTGCATGTTGGCTTCGCTCAGTTTGCGCCGGGAAATGCCTTCGAGGGCGAAATCAACTTCTCCGGAGTCCTTGGAAGTCAATAAGTTGGAGAGCCATGCAGGGCTGCCGGTATCCTGCGCGTGGATGCGGATTTGGGTGTTGGTGTCACCATTGGCCCAATGCCACATGGTGAAGCAAGTGTAGGCCGCTCCCTCGACGACCTCCTCCTTGATGTAGGCCGCGGTCGCTCCCGAAATGGCATCCACCTTTTCCATGGCATCGCTCTTGCCGGCCACATCCTTGGGCTTCTCTTTCTTGCCCTTCTTGGTGTTCTTCTCGTGGTCCTTGTTTTTGACGATGATGTGATGCTTCTCCAGCTGGCCCAAAACCGAGCCCTTGTTTTTGATCAGCTCATCGAATTTGGCGTAGTCCGCTTTGCTGAAGGCTTCGTGATCGTATTTGGTAAGGGTGGAGTCCTTGGGAAGCGTGTAGCCCACGAACTTGCCGTGCTTGCTCCACTCCATGTCTAGGGTGATGACGTCGCATTTTTCGTCCGAGCAGAACACGGACTTCACCTGCATGAAATAACCGAGCGGATTGCCATCCGTATCAAGCTTCACCTTCAACTCATGTTCCTCGGCCTGCTTCGATTCAAAGCCGGGGTGGCTGACCTTCAGCGTGATGGTCTTCATCTCCTGAGCGAGGACAGGAAGAACCAAAGCCGTGATGATGGAAGCGATACGGAAACTCATCGGGTCATCTCGGGGCTGAGTTTCTCCTGCGGCAGGAAGACGTTCTGTTTGCGCAGGGTTTTCACCAGGCGCTCGGTGTCCAGCGTGTCGGCGGTCTGCTCGGTTTCGAGCGTTTGAACGGCGGCCGTGCCTGCGGCCTGACCCATCTGACTGCAGTAGGGCTGACAACGCAGCGAGCCTTGACCAAGGATGTCTGCACTCGCGCAGCGGCCGGCGGTCCAGAGGTTCTTCCAGCCTTTGGGAACGAGTGAGCCGTAAGGGATGGCGAACATCTCGCCGCGCCCGGGACGCATCTTCTCGTTCTTATAATACATCTCGTAGTGATCGTTCCAGGCTTCCTGGGTGAAAGCGTAGGGATGAATATCGCAGGCCTTGCAATAGACGCCGACTGTGTCCTTGAAGAGGCGGCGATCCACCATGTCCTTTTCGTTGAACACGTATTCGCCCTTGATGCGGCGGCTTTCGCGCACGCCGATCAGGGAGGAAGTGGCGGCGAGGGCTAGCTTCACGTCCGGATGTTCGTTGAACATGCGGCGGAAGTCCTCGGCGATGATGCGACCGCGCATGGCGCCATCGCTCACGCTATCAATCTTGAGCGCGTTCATGTCGAAGAGGTGGCCGCCATTGAGGTAGAACAGGCCGTCGTCGATCTCGGTGAGGCCGACAAACTTGTAGGAGGGATGGCGATGTTTCCCATCCTTCACATACTTCTGGTAGAGCTTGCGCACTTCGGCGCGAGTGAGGTTGAGCTCGCCGTTCCACAGCGTGGGCATGGTCGGCGGCATGATCTTCTCGGTATCGCGACCAGCCTCCCAACAATCGGCGCCGCAGAGGTCCGCCAGCACCGCATCGCCAGTGCAGTCGATGAAGGTGTCGGCGGAGTAGTAGGTCATGCCTTCCACGTTGGCGACGACCACGCCCTTCACCTTGTTCTCCTTGGAGTCGATCTCGGCATCGATGACCTTGGTGTAGAACTGGGTCTTCACGTTGGCGTTCACCACCATGCGATCGAGGATGAGCTTGTAGCCCTCCGGATTGAAATTGGACCAGGCGTGGTAGCGCGTGCGCCAATGGCTGGGGTCCACGTTCATGTAGCCCTCTTGGTGCATCAGCTCGACCACTTCGCCCATGAAGCCGCGCACGAGTTGGGTCTTGCCGTTCGCCATGGGATCAAAGGCGCTGACCAGGCCGGAGCTGCCCATACCACCGAGGCAACCCATGCCTTCGAAGAGGATGACTCGAGCACCGAGGCGAGCGGCGCTTACTGCAGCCGCTACACCAGCAGGGCCGCCGCCAGCCACGACCACTTCGTAGTGATCGTTGCGCGGAATGTCGCGGGTCAGGCGAAAGGTCTTGGTGTGACCACGGCGGGAATCTTTGCCGGCTTGCGATGCCGACTCTGCCGCGGCGGCTGCCTGATCGCTGCCGACGATGCCAGCGGCTACCGTGCCCACAGCGGCCTTCTTGATGAAGGAGCGGCGGCTGTCGCTGTTGGAGGTCTCCGACATCAACTAAGGGGAAAATTGGCGGTGTAGGTGACAGTGCCGTCCTTGGCCACGAAGAGGGCGTCCACGCCGTCCATGTCTTCGATGAACTTCATGCCGCGCTCCATGCCTAGCACGAAGCAGGCGGTGGAGAGGGCATCGGCCTGCGTGGCGGTGGGGGCGACCACGGAAACGCTGGAGCAATCATTGGCCGAACGACCGGTGGCCGGATTGAAGAGGTGGTGACAGTCAGTCTCCTCGTTGAAGACGGTGCGGTAGTCGCCGGAGGTGGCGATGGCGCGACCTTCGAGGTGGGCGATGCCCACGTTTCCAGATTCGTGGGGATCGATGATGGCGACTTTCCAGGGGTCGCTTTCGACCTTGCGGCCCACCGAACTGATTTCTCCGGTGTCGAGGATGGCGTGTTCGATGCCGTGCTCGATCAATGCCTTGCGAGCGACGTCCGAGGCGTAGCCCTGAGCGATGCCGTTGAGGGTGATTTGCGCGCCGGCCTGAAGCAGGATGCCATGGGGTTCGATCATCACCTTGTCCCAGCCGACGTGCTTGCGGGCATCGGCCAGTTCAGCAGGCGAGGGGAGGGCCTTGTTGGAGTAAAGTTCCCACAGCGGTTGTACCGTCACATCGAAGGCGCCTTCGGTGTCCTTTGAGAGTTGGGTGGCCAATGTGAGGATCTCGACTAGTTCTGGAGCTGGGTTCTCAAGTGCGCCGCTGCGGTTGAGTTGGTCAATCTGACTGTGGCAGCGGTAAAGGCTCATCACATCCTCCACTCGATCGATGGCAGCAAAGGCCGCTTCAATAGCCTTTTCGCCCTTTGATCGGCTCTTGGCGTGGACGGTGATGTGCAGCTCGCTGCCCAAGGCGCGGCTGCTGCGGGTGACTCGCTTGAGTCGGGCTGAGGGCGAGCTCATTGAACTCGCCTTCCAGCCGAGGGTTCCCAATCCGGCGATGCCAGCGGTTCCCAGGGTGCAGGTGATGAATCGACGTCGGTTCATTGTAAAATATTCGTCGGATAGACTACGGCTCAGGTTGCGGCAGGACAAACTCCAAAGCTCCGCATTTCGGGGGATTTGGGCCATATACGAGGCCTCCTGAAGGGCTTTTTCACGATTCGGCACGCTGGAATGATCTTGATGCTCAGGGACTTGGAGATACCGTGTCAGATACCCAAAAATCATGAAAACCTCGATCCCCACATCCCTTGTTATTGGAGTTCTGCTCCTTCCTGTCGTCAGCGCCACTGAAATGAAACCCTCTCGCATGATCCCCACGGATCAGCTCTCTGAGCGGGTTGATGAGCTAAGCTCCCGCCTCGCCATGGCTGAGCGAGAGCGCGACCCCTTTGGGCTGCTTCAAGACCCTCGGCGCGAGCATCCCGCGCCTGAGCCACCGTTTGGAGAGGGACGTGGTGGAGGCGTAGAGCGCCTGCGGTTCGGCCAAGTCGTCGACCGTCTGCCGATCAATGCTGTCATGCCCAAGGAGGGGCGTGCGATGATCGGCGAGCGCTTCTTTGACGTTGGTCAGACATTCCCAGTGACATTCCGTGGACGCAATTTTGACGTCGAGCTGGCCAAGGTCGCGCACGACGAAGTGGCCTTCCGCAACATCAAGACCGATGAAGTGGCCAAGAAGTTGCTCAAGGTGCCCGGAGGTTTGATGCGGGGTGACTTGCCGCTGATGAATTTCGCGCCTGAGGTACGCATTGATTTGGACTAAGCAAGGCCTCAGGGCACCAGCTTCATGTCCATATCGAGGCCGATGACGGTGTTCATTTTCATCTTCATGCCCTCAATGTCCATGGTGATCACCACGCCGGCGTCCACTTCCATGGTGCCGTCCACCAACACGCCACGCTCGTTGTCGAAGCGCATCTTGCCGTTGGCGGTGCGGTCCATTTTGTCGATGTTGATGACTTCCTTGTCACCCATCATGTCCATGGTCGCCTTGAGGTTCTTGTTGGAGAAGGGTGCGGAAAGGGAGAACTGAGACAGCTCCTTGCCACCGACCTTCACATCCGGAAGTCGGGTAAATTCGAGGTCGCATTTGAGGCCTTCGCCCTCGAACTTGATGCCTTCCAGCTTGGTGATCTGCAGCATCTCATCCCACTGATCACCAACCTTCAGCTCCTTGTTGGGAAAGACGATGCCGAAGAGACCCACCTGCTGGGCCATCATTTCTTGCCAGAACACGACGAATTCCGGTTCGCCCTCGAACTTCTTCACCCGGCCTTGGTCGTCCATGGCGATCTTGCCCTTTAGGTAGAGTGCTTCGATCTCTTTTTGGACCTCTTTGGCTTCCTCCACGCCTTTGCCGTTCTTGGTGTCCATGAAGAGTTCACCATTGACGGTTCCCTTCATGTGCTTGTCCTTGAGAGTCATCTTCACCTTGGCGGCTGCATTGTCCACGTCCCAATGGCCGCCGATGTTGGATGGCTCGTATTTGAGGATGGAGACGCCATTAGCGTCCATGCCTTCGGAGGTCATGGTGGCGCGATAGGTCATGGTGAAATCCATGCGGGTAGAGTCGACCTGACCGTCGATCTCGTTGTTCATCGCCATGCTCATCTTGATGGTGAAGTCATAGGTCAGTGGTTTCCCCTTTTCGTATTGGAACTCGAATTTCTCGCTGTCTGCGAGAGCGGGAGCGGCGGCCAGAGCCAGACCGAGAAAAAGGGAAGAGGAGACCCGCCCTAGGAGATTCAGGAATTTCAGCATGCCTGATCTAGCGGAGAAGGGTGTCTCCGTGCAATCTTTACTTCGCCTGCTTCGGCCAGTTCGGCCTACTTCGGTCGCTTGTTGAGCGTGTACCACAGCTCGCCAGACCAAATCGCCTCGCCGGACTTGGAAACCGGGTCGGTGGTTAGCTTGATGCAGTAGCCCAGCTTGGTGTTGGGCACGGTTAGGGTCACGGACAGGCCATCGCTGGAGGCTACTGCCTTGGTGGCTTCGAGCTTTTGTTCATCCACCTTGGGGCCACCGTAGCGGCCTGCTGGCATGTAGGTCCACTGGGCCAGTTGGTAGTGCTCAGTCTTTTCCAGCCAGGCCTTGTCGACCGGCTTGGTGAAGGTCAGCACGAAGCCATCTTTGGTGGCCTTCATATGGTCGATCTCAAAGGCGTTCTCACCGGTTGGTGTAAGGCGCTCGAGGCCGCCGTAGGTCGGCTTGCGGGTCTTGGGATCGATCCAGAACCAGGTGCCGGCATGGCGTCCACCGATGCCGCCCACATACAGGCTGCCATCGGGGCCAAAGAAGATGCGGTTGGGGCCGGCTTCGAGTCCTTGGGTAAAGCGCATGGCGCAGCCCTGCCATACGCCATCAACCTCCTCCAAAAATACTCGGTTGAGGCCGCCGTAGCGCATGTCACCCAAGGCCATCTGACCCTCGAAGCGATGGTTCTTGGGGAAGAGCAGCAGTTCGGTAGGGGAGTTGCCGATTTCGTTCTGGGGCAGGTGGATGGCGGCGGGAGTCACGCCATTCACGCCATGACGCTCCTTGGGCTGGAATGGGGAGGGATGGGAGCGCGGCGGCTTGTCGCCCTGATAGAAGCCGTAGAATTTGCCCTTCTGCACGTGGTTGATCTCGTTGGAGGGTGTCCAGCCACCTTGGTTGTCGATCACGAAGCAAGCGCCCGCGGTGTTCAGACCCAAACCATTGGGCGTGCGGTGTCCGCCGCTGAGTACCTCGTAATTGCCTTCGGCCGGCTTGCTCAAATCAATGCGGTAGACCGCGCCATGATCCGGCGGGTTGCGGCCGTGGCCCAGAGCTGCGCCACGCGACATGTAGAAGAAACCCGGATGATCAGGAGTCGGTCCCGGTTCCCAGGGCAGGCCGGCGGAAATCTGGTGGAAGTCATTGGTCTCCCAACCCTTGGCCACGGCGGTGGAGTCCCACTTCTTGGTCTGCTTGTTGTAGCTGAACTTGCTGATCTCATGGCGATGGCTGACGTAGATGTCTTCGCCAAGCACCTTCAGGCCGGAGGGTTCGAACAGGCCGTCGGCAATCAACTCGCCGGTGATCTTCTTGGGGTCGTCACTGGTGGGGTTGGAGATAAGCCAGAGTTGGCCGTTGGGCTCTTTGGTGGGATTGGGGGCCTTGAGCACTTGGGCGTCGAAGCGGGCCACCGCCAGTCGGCCATCGGGCAGCATGCCCAGTCCACCCACAGGCATTTCCATGCCGCCGGGGCGGATGTTGGTCACGCGGTAGCCGGGATGCACACTGGCGAGTTTCTTGCCAAGACCAGGACGTGAGCCGCCCTTGATCAGCAGCTTTTTGCCCAGCTGAGTGGGACGGAAATAAAACTTGGGTGCGAGCAATGACTGGCTGTCGAGGGCGGTGGGAGGATCGTTCTTGGCGGCGCCTGGCTGCTTCCAAGTCAGGCCGATGGGCTTGTTCTTCTCTTCGGCTACCTTCTGCACCAGGCGGATGGGATGCCACCCTGCCTCCAGCTCCAGTTCAACGAGCATGGTCATGTTACCACCGTCCTTGTTGGCGGGGCTGGTGACCGGGGTGCCGGCCACGGTGAGGGTGGTCTGCGCGTTGGTATCGATGTGGAAGGTGTATTTGCCATTCTTGGCGGCCTTCACCCAGCCGGACCATTCGGCGATGTAGTGATTGCTGATCTTCTCATCGTTCTCGGCGGTGAGCTCTTGCATGTCCTGAAAGACGGCCTTCGCTTCCACCGAGACCTCCTTCACGGTGAGATCGACGTTGGCGGATTGGCCGGGCTGCAAGGGCAACTTGGGATCGAAGGCACCGCCAATGGAGTAGATGCGCAGACGCAGACCGGGTTCGGTGTCGAGCCCTCCGGTATCCGGGCCTTCCAAGGCCAAGGCGGGCTGGAGAGCCAGCGAGGTGGCGAGAGTCAGAAGAGTGGCGAGGAAGGTTGGCAATGGGTTGCGCATAAGCATCATCAATACACTTAAACGAAGCGGGAACCCTCTGCCCTTACAAGTCCTTGGATGAATACTGACCCTCAAAAGTGTACGTTTTCTCCACAGGTGGGCCTTTTCCTCATTTCCCTAGTACACCCCACGCACACCCTGTTACCGTGGCTTGCACTTCCCATTATTCCCGGCCATGCCCAGTTTCATCGCATGAAGTTCAGCATCCTTACCTGTTTTCTTGCCCTCATCATCCCCGCCTTCGGCCAAAAGAAATGGGATCGCGACCCCAATGGCGTCAAAGTCTTCATCCTCGCCGGCCAGTCCAACATGGTGGGCTACGGCAAAACCGAGATGGGCGGAAATCCCGATTGGGAGCGCGGAGACAAGTCCAAGCCCAAGGAACTCAAGGGCGGTGTCGGCTGCCTCAGGTATTTGGCGCAGAACGACAAGGACTACCCCGAATACAACTTCGCCAGCCTACTCGAGGATCCCAAAAACCCCGCGACCAGCTCGTGGAAGGTGCGCAAGGATGTGAAGGTTTGGTGGCGCCATGGTCACAGCGGCAAACTCGGCGGCAAGATCAGCAAGGGGGATTTGGGTCCTCCGTTCCAAGGCGGCAATAGCAAGTGGTTCGGCCCGGAGTATGCCTTCGGCCAGATCATCGGCGATCACTACAAGAACGACGACGTGCTCATCATCAAGACCGCCTGGGGTGGTCATTCTCTGGGTGGCAACTTCCGTCCGCCCTCTGCCGTTGCCAAACGCGGTGGTGAAGTCGGTGCCTCTTACAAGGCCATGCTCGAATACACTGCGGAATGCTTGGACAATCTCGGCGAACACTTCCCCGAGTGGAAAGGGAGTGGTTACCAGATTGTCGGCATCGGCTGGCATCAAGGCTTCAACGACCGGGTGAGCAAAGAACTCCGTCCAGAGTACAAGGACAACCTGCCCGATCTCATTGCTGACCTGCGCAAAGAATTCGGCAATCCCAAGCTGCCCTTCGTCATCGCCACCACCGGCATGGGCAACAAGGAAGGCTCCCAGGAAAAGCCGCCCTATGCTGGTTACAGCGAAGTTGAAAAGGCTCAGCTCTGGGTCTCTGGCGTGGAGAAGCCCGCGAACGTGCTCTCAACCGACACCCGACCCTTCGGTCGCGATCCAAAGAACGCCGTAAGCACCATGGGCCACCACTGGAACCACAGTGGCTATAGCTACTTCATGGTCGGCAAGAGCCTCGCCGACAACATGCTGAAGCTGATCGACTAAAAACCCTTACTGATCGGTGTTGGGGAAGGGATCGAAGTTGCCTGGAAAGCGGTAGGAATTGCCCATTTCGATGATGCGAGCCTCATTGCCGCGGTCGGCACTGCCAAAGGCCGGCCCGGCAAAGACCTTGCGGGTGGGCAGGTAGTCGCCCTCGCGCTTGCCTTCTTCCTGCTCGTCGACGGTTTCGGCGATGGCGCCGCTGGCTTCAACGGGCAGTTTCTCGAAGATCTTCTCGTCCACCAATTTGGACGTCTTCAGCAGCTTGGCGATGTCGATATTGTAGAGCTGTGGATCGTCGTTATTGCGCAGACTGACCACGGCCATCTGACCGGCGGGCACTGGAATGGGATTCTTGCGACCCTTGATGAATAGCTTCTGGGTGCCCTCGAGGGTGATCAGCTTTACCCACTGGCCGGGGCTGTATTCCATCATCGAGGTGGTGCCGGTGATCGCTGCGGTGACGGTGGCCGTGCGGATGGTCGCACCACCGGCTCCCTTGGGTACCTGCAGCAGGATGGTGCCACGCTTGAGTTCCACGTCGCGGCCGCCCTTGCGGAAGCTGAAGATGGAATTCTGACCGAGGCGGGTGATGGTCTTGTCTTGGAAGGTCAGCTCGGCACGGGAACGGCGGCCGGTGGTGACTGAACTGGACTGGTCGATGGTTTCACCGATGGTCGCAGCGCGGCCCTCGGATTTTCCCTTATAGACGGTCACTTCCTTGACGGCTTGGGTGATCTTGGCCGAGGTCAGGTTTTCGGCGCTGACGGATGTGGCAAGGACGAAGGTGAGGATGAGTGGAAGTTTCATGGTTTCCAAAAGATGAAGGTGAATGGGTGGGAGGGTGGCCGATGTGGGTGGGAGGCTGGCCAATGGACTGAATTAGAAGCTGTAGTTGAGGCCCACGGTGAGGCCGCCCTGCCAGGACTTGGAGTCGTTGGCGCCGAAGGGCGAATTCGAGTTGTTCTGGTTGTAGTAAAGGCCGGTGGACACCGAAGCGTTGTCGGTAAAATTGTAGATCAGTTCGACACCGGCGGTGTGCACCTTGTCTTCGCGACCGTTGTCATCGAAATCCCAAATCGCGCTGCGGGCGATAGCCACGGTGCTGAGTTTCTCGGTGATGGCGTAGCTGTAGCTCAACTCGGCCGCGTATTCGTTGCGTTCGAGGGCATCGGGGCCGGCTTGCAGATCGTAGGCAATGCTGATGCCCGCGGAGAGCTGATGACGTGGAGTGGAAATTAGTGACTTCTGCAGACCGGTGCGGACGCGCGAGGCGTGATAAGCGCTCTCGCTGAAGGAGCCAGTGGTCAGGCGCTGATACTCATAGCGGAAGTAGAAGATGGTGTCGTCGAGATCGACCAGGTTCTTGACGATGCCGACGTAGGGCATGCTGTTCTCAAAATCCAAAGCGGAGCTGTCATCGAACTCGTAGAATTCTTGCACGAAGCCGATGTCGGCGAACCAGCCATTGCCGAGGTGCGGCTTCCAAGCCATGCCGAGGCGGGTGGTAAAGAGGAAGGAGCTATCACCGGTGCTGAAGAGGGAGGACGGTGCGTTGTCGGTGTAGTGGAGGTCGACACCCACCGAAACATGCAGCGGGGCCACCGCGGGGCGCTCGATCAGGATTTCCTGCACGCCAAGATCTGAGTCGCCGGGAGAGAAGGGCGTAAACTGCGGATCCACCAAGCCGGTAGAAGATTCCATGCCTTCCGGCGAGTAGGCGGGACTGGCCGACCTCACAAAGGGGGCGGTGTCGCTGAGGATGTCGCCGTGCGCGGAAAGTACGGGGAGGGCGGCGGCGAGTAGGGTCAGGGATCCGAGGCGTTTCATGGTCTCAATTGTTTCTTTAAACAGCAGCAAATTGATTATTCTATCGGGCAGATCATGACAAGCCGTCCGTTCAAATCATGGAGAAGATTCCTGATCGCCCTAGGGTCGGTAGCTGTCGTTTTCGTGGTGTTTGGGCTGTTTCACCAAGGATACGAGTTCCAGAAGACCTTGGATCGCAAGTTTTTGGACGCCGTCATCCAGTCTGGTGGTGGCCCAGAGGAGCGCGAGGACTTCGTGTTGCTAGGTATCGATGAGGACAGTTTGTCCCTCAATATCTTCAGTGAAGAAGAGATCGAGGGCAGCAAGACCTTGAAGCTGATGGACAGCCGCTTTCCCTGGGACCGCCGGGTGTGGGCTGAAACCGTCGACAAGCTCTGCGAGGCTGGCGCCAAACTGGTGATTCTCGATTTGGTCTTTGCTGAGCCCGGCACGCCCGAGGAAGACGATGCCCTCGCGGCGGCCATTGCCCGTCATCCCGAGAAGGTGGTGCTCGCTGGCCTCTTCTCGCCCATCGGCCAGCAGGAAGATGGGCATCAAGTCTTCACCTTCACCGAACCCTACGTCCAGTTTCTCGAGAGCGATCCGGAGCCGCGCATCGGCTTCGCCAACTTCTGGCCCGACATCCGAGACAGCATTATCCGCTCGGCACGATTCCGCAGCTCCGTCGGCAAGGAATCCAATCTCGAGCTGAAGGGGGAATACGAATACTACTCCATCGCCGGCCAAATCATGGATGCTTATGGGCTTGAAGTTCCCGATGAGGATCAGGTCCTCCGCTTCACGGCCCAGAGTTTGAAATTCAAGGATGATAGTGGCAACGATCAGCTTGAGAAACGCTTCGGCGCCGATGTCTATCGACCGCGCAGCGTCGCTCGCATCTTCTCGGACACCTTCTGGAAAACCAACTTTGATGACGGCGCCTTCTTTAAGGACAAGGTGGTCTTGATCGGTCCCGTAGCCGAGCGCTTCCAGGACTTTCACGAAACTCCCGTCGGTCGCATCAGCGGTCCTCAGCTCCATCTGCAAGTAGCCGCCTGCGGTCTGGAGAGCGCCTTCATCACCCACACCGGTCATCCCTTGGTGATGATGGGGATCATGGGTCTGCTAACCACCCTGATCGCGGGCCTGATCGACAAGCCCCGCTGGTCGGCTCTGGCCATTGTCGGCCTGCTTGTTGCGTTTGTGCTCACGGTCTGGATCATGGCTGAGTTTCAGAACGTGATGATTCCAGTGGCTGGAGGAGTCATCACCGCGGTGATTGGGTGGGTCTCGGTCATTGCCTACCAACTCGTGCGCGAGCGCATGGAAAAGGATCGTCTGCGTGGCACCTTCCGTCGCTTTGTGTCCCGTGATGTGGCCGATCGGCTGGTTGACAACCCAAAGGAATGGGAGGCCATCGCCGAGGGCCGCAAACGCCAGGTAGTGGTGCTGTTCTCCGACGTCCGCGGTTTCACCAGCCGCTCCGAAACCGCGGAGCCCTCCGAGTTGGTGACCCAGCTCAACGAGTACCTCACCGAGATGGTTGCTGTCGTTTTCAAGCACGGTGGAACCCTCGATAAGTTCATCGGCGACGCCGTGATGGTGCATTGGGGATCGCTCGATGAAAATGAAGGTGGACGCCTTGATGGCGATCATTGCCGCGCTGCTCTGGCGGCGGCCCAAGACATGCAGGCCGAGTTGGATAAACTCAATAAGCGCTGGGCCAAACAGGGGAGGGAGCCCTTCCAGATCGGCATCGGTATCCATCTAGGCGAAGTGGTGGCGGCAGAACTGGGATCTCCCGAGCGCATCGAATTCGGAGTCATTGGCGATGCAGTGAACCTTGCATCTCGGTTGGAAGGCCTGACCAAGGCCTTCGACTGCGACATCGTCTTTTCCGATTCCGTCAACGCCGCCGCTCAGACCAGTGGAGCCACCCCACTCGGCCCCGTGGTCGTCAAAGGCCGCGCCAAGGCGGAGGATCTCTTCGCTTATGGTGATGAAGCCAAGATTCAGAAGGCACTCGAAGGCATGGACAGAGACGGGAATGGTGCCATTGTCATGCGAAGTAAATGAAGGCCATCTGGGATCACCTCAAAAGCCTCTTCGTTGAGACTAAGTCCGACGAAGAGATCGAACGCACCTTCCAGACCGAATGGTGCGCCATGCTCGCGAAGAACGTGCCGCTCTACGACCGCCTGCCCGATGATCTTAAGCACCGCCTGCATCTCCGCACGGCACGCTTCATTGAGAGCACTCGCTTCGAAGGCTGCGATGGCCTTGAGCTGACCAACGAGATGATCATCACCGTCGCAGCCCAGGCCTGCATGCTGGTGCTGCACCGCGATGGCGAGCCCTATCCCAAGTTGAAAAACGTGTATATTTATCCCACCGCCTTCATCTCGCCCATTCCCACCACCGATCACCTCGGTGTGGTTACCGAGGGCGGCCGCGCCCTGCAGGGCGAAAGCTGGGACAACGGGACTGTCATTCTCGCCTGGGACAGCGTAGCCCACGGCGCCAAGAACGTCTACGACGGTCACAACGTCACCTTCCACGAATTCGCCCATCAGCTCGACCACGAGGACGGCCCCACGGATGGCGCACCCGCGTTACCCAGCCGCGCGGCCTACAAATCCTGGTCGTGGATCTTCCGCGTCAACTACGGCGACTTCAATGCCAAGCTGAGTAAGGGCAAGAAGACCCTTATTGACAAATACGGCGCCACCAACCCCGCGGAGTTCTTCGCCGTCGCGACCGAAACCTTCTTCGAAAAACCCAGACAGATGGCTAAGAAAAGGCCGGAGCTGTATCGGGAGTTGAAGGGATACTATGGTGTGGATCCGAAGGAGTGGTTTTAGGCATGGATCCTATAACTGTTTTTTTGCCTAATTGAATCTCATGATACGCCTTGTAACCCTCTCTCTTCTTTTTGCGCCACTTTGCTTTTCCGAAGAAGGCTTCGTCCCGCTATTCAATGGCAAGAATTTGGATGGCTGGGTGTCGGCTCGTGAGCTGGCGGGTGAGAAGACGCCCATCAAAGTCGATGCGAAGGCTGGGGTGATGCATGTCTACCAGGGCGAGAAGGCGAATTCGGAGCAGGTGACGGATTGCCTGAACACGACGAAGGAATACAGCCACTTTGTCCTGAAGATGGAATACAAGTGGTTGGAGAAGCGCTTTGCGCCGCGGACGAACTGGGATCGGGATGCGGGGCTATTGTTTCACGTGCATGGCGACTTGAAGGAGATCTGGCCGCTGTGCCTGGAGATGCAGATTGGGGAATCACCGGGGGATAAGGTGCATGGGAAGCCGCCCGAAGGGCGCTTTCATTCGGGAGACCTCTTTGTGCTGGGTGAGGATCTGCGGGTGGATACGCATCGCGAAAAGGGCGAGGCAAACATGCGCGATTACTGGAAGCCTAAGTCGGAAGGCGGCAAGCTGGTCAATTGGCGGCATGCTCCGACTCGCTTGGGTAAGGAGGTGCCGAAGAATTTTGCTGACCCTGAGAAGGGTTGGAACGAGATGGAGATCCGCGTGCACGGAGCGGACAAGGCGACCTTCATCCTCAACGGTGAGGTGGTGCTGGAACTAGCGAACTTCACGCAGCTCAATGACAAGGGCGAGCGCGTGCCTTTGGAGAAGGGCCGCATCGGCCTGCAGGCGGAATGGGCGGAAATCCTCTACCGGAACATTCGCATCAAGGAGTTTGAAGCAGGCAAGGTCCCGCAATGAGGGGGGGATAGGCCTTTTGATCTTTCGTGACTGGAGGCTTTGGGGTTATCTTCTGCTCTATGGGCCGGAACATCATCAGGGGTTTGAGCGTGGGCTTGCTTGGCCTGGTGCTCTGGGCTGATGGCGGGTTACAGGCTCAAGACGATCCTTTTAGAGTGAGCCCTAGGCCGGAGGTTCAGCGGCCTCAGGGCGCTATTCGAGTTGATGCCGAACGACTCAAAAAGGCGCTGGAGGCGACGGTGACGCTTACGGTGGAAGGCCTGAATGGCAAAACCTCGGAGGGTTCGGGCTTCATCATGAACGAAGGGGATGCTTCGTATGTTTACACGAACGCGCATGTGATCGATCGGGCCAAGAAGATCCAAATCTTCGACCATGAGGGGAAGCTGATCCGCGACATGCTGTGGATTGAGGCATTTGACCGACCCTTCGGCAAATTTGAAGGTTTTGATGGAGGTGACGGAGTGCGATTGCGCCTGAAGAACAAGCGCGAGAATTCCCTGACACTCTCACCGGACTTTGCAGAGGTGAAGCTCGGCAGGAAAGTCGCCTTGCTGGGGGACAATCACGGCTCCAATGATCAGTCGAAGAAGATCGAGGTCTTGCCTGGTGTGATTACGGCCATCCGTGGTGGCTCGATTCAATACAGCTGCAACAGTCGGGGCGGTTCCAGCGGGGGAGCGGTGATCGACCTCGAGACCTTCAATGTGATTGCCCTGAACACATTGGGTCTGCAGCTTTCCAATGACCTGTATACGCGGACTTTGGAACTGGCATCCGGCCGTGGATCGGGCTGGGGAACGGTCCTCAAGGACGTAAAATGGAAGCAGTTTAAGCTGATGAATTACATGAAGCAGGGCAAGACCCTGATGGAGATGAAGGACAATCTCGAAGTGATGATCTTGCTGAGCTACCTGACGCCTACCGGCCATGGGATTTATGCGGATTGGGATCAGCGATTTGCCGGGCACATGACCTTGGGTGATGCGCTCCACAAGCATCAGGACAACAAAGTGGTGAAAGGCCTGATCGAGCTTAGTGATCAGTTGGCGAAGAAGGCAGAGAGCAACATCAAGACGAGCAATGTGGATTTGTACAAGTTGTACATCAACTCCTTGGACAGTGTGTCATTCACGCACAACAACCTGTCCAGATCGTTGAAGCAGAACAAGATGTCCTATTACTACACGGAGTATGCGCAGAACCGTTACCTCATTGAGGTGGCCGACATGTACAACGAAGGCATTGGCGAGTGCAGTGGCTGGTTCAAGAACAAGATCGGGGTGGGGGGCAAGGTTGCCCTTGGTGGATGGGAGAACCTCCCGCCACTTGGCCAAAGGCTGGCGCACAATATCGAGCGCAAGATTTTGAGTGAGTAAGTTCGGCTTTTTAAGTTCGGCAATTGCTGGGCCAAGCAAAGGTCGAAGTCTCACTTTATCGGTTCGATGGACTCGGCGGGGATCTTGAAGGAGACTTTGCCTTCTTTTTCGAAGCAGGAGAGGTCGATGGTGACGATGAGGTGCTTGGTCTTGGCCGGAGGCACCATGAAGACTTCGACGTGGCTGACTTCGGAGCCCGGATCGATGTCATCGGCGGCAGTCAGGGCTCCACTGACCTCGGTCATGATGCCGTAGTCGATGCCTCGGATGAAGTTGTCGACGTCGTCGACCAGTTTGAAGTTGCCGCCGAGGATGCGATTACCACCGCTGAAGCGCAGAATCTTGCGGTCATGCGGGTTGGTGACTGCGAACTGAAGGGCGAGGGCGGGCTTGCTGCTGATGGCCTCATTGCCGCTGATGGAGTCCTTGAGTTTGATGTCTCCGACCTTGGCAGCCGTCAGGGAGAGAGTGAGGCCGTCGGTGGTGTAGGTTTCACCGATCATGAACTGGGGGATGTCTTCGTCAGCTGAGTCGATGGCCCAGTTGGGCTTTGAATTGGAGTTGGAACTGGAATCGGAAGTGGAATTCGACTCGCTGGAGTCATCCGCGAGGCCGTTGAAGGCTTCTCCGAATGCCGATCGGATTTCATGCTTCATGTGGGCACGACCGATGAAGTAGCCGGCCACCATTGAGAGCACGATGACGAGTATGAGAGAGGCTCGAGCGGGCACGGTTTGGGTGAGTACCCGGGTCATGTTGGCGGCCACCTGCTTGGGAGAAGCTACCGTGGGAGAGGCTTCGGGTTCTGGGGCCTCGAGAACTTCTTCCTCGGTGATCTCGATGTTGAAGACGTCTTGGATCTCCTGCCAGCGGCCAGCCTCGTCATGCCACACGAGGTCGTCGTCGGCCAATTCGCCGGCAGCCATCTTGGCGGCGATCTGCTCTTGGTCGAAGGGGCCGATTTTTTGTCCTTCCTCGTTCAGGTAGAATTCCATGGGGAGATGCCCTTGAGTTTGGGGTGGTCCGCGGACCGTTGCGGGCGATCAGATCATAAAACCGGCGATGAATCGATAGCTAATCTAGCAGAATTGATGAGTTGGGTCTCTTAAGCCTCTTGGGCCACTTCTTGACTGATAAAGCCTCACCTCAATCCGCCAAGGTGGGGAAGTCGGTGTAGCCTTCGGCGCCGGCGGGGGTATACCACTGCTCGACGGGGGCTTCGGGATTGAGCTCCGCACCAGCCTCGAAGCGCTCAACCAAGTCCGGATTGCTGATGAAGGGGCGGCCGAAGGCGATGAAGTCGGCGTCTCCCGCAGCGATGGCGGCTTCGGCACTTTCCTGGGTGTAGCCGCAGTTGCCGATGAGGGGGCCGTTGAAGACCTTGCGGAATTCGGCGAGGGTCATGGGTTCGCCGAGCTCGTGGAAGCCGAAGCCCAGGCCGTCCATCACGTGAAGGTAGGCGAGACCGAAGGCATCGAGCTGCTCGGCGGCGTAGGTGAATTGCTCGCGGTAGTCGGGTGAGCCCATGTCGTTGAAGACACCGTTGGGAGACAGGCGCACGCCCACGCGATTGGCGGGCCAGACGGTGGTGACGGCTTCGAGGACTTCGCGCAGCAAGCGGAAGCGGTTTTCGATGCTGCCGCCGTAGTCGTCGGTGCGGTGATTGGTCTTGGACTGCATGAACTCGTCGAGCAGGTAGCCGTTGGCGGAGTGGACTTCGATGCCATCGAAGCCGGCTTCCTTGGCGCGCTCGGCTGCTTTGCGGTAGTCCTCGATGAGGCCGGGGATTTCATCGGTCTCGAGGGCGCGGGGTGTTTCGTAGTCTTCCTTGCCCTTGGGGGTGTGGATGTAGTCACCATTGATAGCGATGGCCGAGGGTGCGACGGCGGGTTGGCCATCGTGGAAGCTGCTGTGGGAGGCGCGGCCGCAATGCCAGAGCTGGAGGAAGATGGTGCCGCCCTTGGCGTGAACCGCCTCGGTGGTGAGCTTCCAGCCTTCGACCATTTCGTCGCTGTAGATGCCGGCAGAGTGGTTCCAGCCGTTGGCCTGGGCGGAAATGGTGGTGGCCTCGGTGAGGATGAGCCCAGCGCTGGCACGCTGAGAGTAATACTCGGCCATTAGGGCGTTAGGAATGCGAGCCTCGCCGGCGCGGGCCCGGGTGAGGGGCGCCATGACCATGCGGTTGGAGAGCTGGAGATCGTGGAGAGCAGTGGGTTCGAGGAGCTTGGGAGAGGTGGACATCTGGGAGGGTGGGCTGAGATGAATGATTGGGTGAGAACTGCATGAACCCTCGCCCGTGATGGGCGAATGGCAACTGGTTAATTGGGGAGCGCAGCGACCTTGAACCCGGAGCGTTTTTTGCGCAGGGTGACACCATGCGATTTTTCCTCCTCTTCGGCTTCTTTGCGTTTCTTGTTTCCTGCAAGGACACACCACCTGACCAGGCTGATCTCACGGGTGATTCCCCGGCAACACCTGCGGTGGAGCCCACCGACAATCCGCTCAAGCCCGATCCACTCTACACTTCCTGCGAGCCACATCACGATGGCATTGGGAAGGTGTTTCTTGGCCGGGAGATCTCCCAGATCATGGGCCATCAGGCGGCCGGTTGGTTGGAGCGGCCGGAAAGGGAACGGGAAGAGCGCACCGACATTGCGGTGGAGGCCTTGAAGCTCAAACCCGGCGACGTGGTGGCCGACATCGGCTGTGGCACCGGGTATTATGCCAGCCGCATGGCCAAGAAGGTAGGCGATGAGGGTTTGATCTACGGCGTGGAGATCCAGCAGGAGATGCTCGATCTCCTCGATGTCTACATGAAGCGGGTGGGGGCGACCAATGTGAAGGGCCATATGGGTGAGCCGGACAATCCCAAGCTACCCGACGAGAGCTGCGACATGATCATCATGGTGGACGTCTACCATGAGTTTGAATTTCCCTATGAGATGATGCGTCACATGATCACGGCTCTAAAGCCGGGTGGACGCATGGTGTTCATAGAATACCGCAAAGAGGACCCGACGGTGATGATCAAGGTCTGCCACAAGATGAGCCAGGCCCAGGTGAAGAAGGAAGTGGCCGTCCACCCGGAACTGGAGTGGGTGGAGACCTTTGATGGGCTGCCGACGCAGCACCTGATTGTCTTCAAGAAGAAGTGATCCCTGAAGGAGCGTGAAGGCCTGCTTCCTTACAGAGTAAAGAAGGTCAGATAGGCCAGCGCGCCCAGAAAGGCGAGGAGAGTAACACTCAAGAGGCCGATGATGACACGGCTGGCAATGAGGGTTTCTCGTTCGTGCTGATTCAGGAACTGCTGGGATTTGGCGATAACAGGTCGGAATTGCATGGTCTTGGTGGTTGAAGGAATGGTTCAGCGCCCTTCTAACTGGCTGGATAAATTAGTTAGAGATGGCGATTCGTGGAAGATAAAAATCCAATAATCAATATACAGCATCAACAAACGGCAGGGAATTTTAAAATGATCGCCGCAGGCCTTTTAGTTTCAGCGATTGGATGGATGCCGACCTACGCGATCGCGTAGGCTGGAGGTAAAATATCTGCAGTTAGCAAGCATTGGAAAGTGGGGGGAGCCGGTCACACGTTGGCCGAATTGCACTAAAATCGATGCAAACGTGTGACCGGGAAGGGGTTCAGGCCGAGAAGAAGGCCAGGTAAACCATCAGTCCTAGGATGAGGACGATGACGCCTGAGAGAATGCCTGTGAGGCAGCGTGCGATCGCCCAGGCTTGGTTTTCGTGGTCATCAATGAATTGTTGGGATTTCTCAAGGAAGTGTGGGAGTTGCATGTGTGTGTAAGGGTGGTTTTGGGTTCATGCGGAGCCCCAGCTTCATACTGAAGGCCCCATTTCAGTTAACTAGACATATTAGGCTAGCATGACGAAAAATGAAAGAAGCTTCTGCGGGTTTCGGGAAAAAAATCGGGTTGAGCGAGAAGTGCATGGGGCTAGGAATTAGGGATGTTCAGAGGGCTATTGATTCTGGTATGCTGCTCGGTTTTGCCGCTGGCTGCGGTGGAGATCCGGGTGAATCCAGCGGTGGGCATCGAGGAGATCCAAAAGCGGGTGCGCGCCAAGATTGCCGAGGGTCTCAAGGAAGATCTGCACGTGGTCATGGAGACGGGCATGTACCGTCTGAAGAAACCCTGGGAGATGGACGCTCGCGACTGCGACCCAACCGGCAAACACAAGGTGATCTATCGCAAGGCAAAGCCGGATGATCCACTATGCAAGGTGGCGATCAGTGGTGGAGTGGAGGTGCGAGGTTGGCGCAAGGAGGAGGATGGCACTTGGACGGCCAAGATTCCCAGAGGCGTGGGCGAACCACGCGAGATGTTTAATGGCATCACGCGCTTGAAGCGCGCTCGTTTTCCTAACGAGGGATGGCTACGAGTAGAGAAGGTGGGCGAAGACCGACGCACGAACTTCATCTGGGGCGAATACACGACAGATTTGAAGGGCGGTCGGAAGGGGCACTTGAACGGCAAGAAGCTGGTCGGTGCTGAGCTGATCTTCCTCCACGACTGGTCGATGTCACGCATTGAGATTGAGGCGATGGACGACAAAGAGCGGCGCCTCACGCTCAAGCATCCTGCCGGTTGCGTGGCGGCCCACTATGCGATGGATCACTTCGAGAAGCAGGCGCGCTATGCGATTGAGGGCCACCCGTCGCTCATCGATCAACCGGGGGAGTGGGCGATTGATGATTCCAGTGGTGAAAAGCGCATCCGCTACATGCCGCGGCGCGAGCAGAAGATCGAAGACTTCACGCCGACCCTGCCGCGCCTCACCAAGTTGCTGACCATTGCAGGCACCAAGGAGAACCCCTTGAAGAACATTTACTTCCAAGGACTGTTCTTTGCGCATTGTGCCTGGAAGCTCCCTGAAGGTGGCTACGCTTCGGGTCAGGCGACCATTCACGAGCAGCGAACCCAGGACGACCCGAGCAAGCGCATCATGATCCCCGCGGCGGTGACCTTGGACTACGTGAAGGACAGTGGGTTTAAGGGTGGGCGCTTTTTCATGCTGGGAGGCAATGGGCTGTGGATGCGCCGTGGCTGCGAAGAGATCTGGATTGAAAAAGTGGATTTCAGCGACATCAGTGGCAATGGACTGATGATTGGGGATGTGGCGGACCACAAAGAGGATACTACGGAGGGGGTGAGCGTGGATGGCTGCGTCGTGGAGGAATGCGGCGCGCAGTTTTTTGGTGCGGTGGGGATCTGGCAGGGCATTGCCAATCGATCCATCATCTCTGAGAATTCAGTCCGCAACCTGCCCTACACGGGAATTTCCATAGGCTGGCGCTGGAACGACGAGCTCAGTTCGGCCAACAACAACCACGTTCTCCGGAATCACATTCACGAAGTCATGCAGGTGCTCTCGGACGGGGGAGGAATCTACACCCTAGGCCGCCAGCCCATGAGCTTCCTCCACGAAAACCACATCCACGGCATTCCGACCAATGCGGGGCGGGCGGAGTCCAATGGGATCTTCATGGATCAGGGCTCGAGCGAATTCATGGTGGTCGAAAATCTGATCTACGACGTGGCGAAATCACCGCTCCGATTCCATCGAGCGCTCGAAAATGACGTTGGAGATAACAAGTGGTTAGTGGCCAAGGGCTTGCCGGCAATCCGATACAACAATACGGACAAGAAATTGATCGAGTTGGAAGAGAATGAAGTGCTGACTCCGGAGGAGTTGCAGAAGGCGGTGAAGGAGTGGCTGGAGGAGCACGGCAAGTGAGGTAGAGAAAAATGCCCTGAATTTCTAAGAATGCCCAGAATTTGGTGTCCTATGATCATGAGAACGCTCTTTTTATCGCTCACCAGCCTCCTTGTTGCCGGATTCCTGACCCCGGCTTTTGCCACTAAGTTTGTGCAGCCGGAAGACCACGAGGTGAAGTCGGCCAACGGCAAGTATGCCCTGAAGATCAATGCTAAGACCGGCGAACACAAACTGTTCGAGGGCAATCCCGACAAGCCGGGGGAGGCAAAAGAGCTCTGGTCCTTCAAGCGTGAGGTTTGGCACAATGACATCTTTGTGGCCAACGACGGCACGCACGTGCTGTGGGTGGCCTGGAGGCATGTGAAAGAGGAGTCCACGGAGAAGGGAGAGGCGATCATCGCCTACTCGGCCGAGGGTAAGGTGATGAGTAAGACCTTCAATCAGATCAGTAAGCCGAGAGCCCGTGGCCCGCGGGAGGTCGGCCCGATCGGAGACTTCTGGCGCCTGTGGCGCACGGGAGTGAAGCAAGAAGGGGACACAGTGACCATCGCCGTGGCCGGTAAAGAAGCGCTGGTAGTGGATTTGAAGAACCCGAAAGGGGGAGATTGATCTAAATCAAGGAACGCGCTATCCTGATGGAATGGAAAAACTTCTCAAACTGTCCTTGTTGCTGGTGGCTCTGGTTTCATTGACGGGCTGCGACCTCTTTACGATGGAGTTCAGTGAGCCTGCGGGTCAGTTCGAAGCTGCAGTACTCCCAGCTTTGGGAGAAAAGTACCTCCGCCAGAAGATTTCGGTGCGTGGCATTGTGACGCGTCATGATACCTCGGATCCGGATAATCAGTTGCTCTATCTGTCTCACGGCATTTGCTGCAACTTCGGCAAGAACAAGAAGATGGTCGAGGAGTACCGCGTGGGCGCCATGGCCTACATTGACGGCATCCTGCGCCACTGCTTGCCCAATGATATCTTGCTGGCACCGGCCGTTGGCCGCGACTCTACGGCGGAGTTCATTCCCACCACGCAGTAGTTTTTGTTGTCAGGACTTGAAACTGCCGCCGAGTTGTTCGGCGGTGGGCGCTTTGTGAGCCGGCTTCAGGAACTGCTTGCCCAGTGCACAGAGACCGAAGAGGAGGCCGCAGACCACAGCAATGCCACCCGCAGTATTGGTGGAACCGGGATCTTCGAGCCCGGTGAGAGAAGCAATGACCCAACCGAAGGTGCCGAGGCTGGCGAGATGGCCGAGTAGCGCGCAGACCAGTGCGATCAGGAGCGAGAGCAGGATGAGGGGTTTTAGCGCCCTAGTGAAAAGCGAAGCGATGGCGGGCGGGATGATCATCATGGCGACAACGAGGATGGAACCCACCGCTTCGAAGGCGATGACGCAGGTCATCGCGCTGATACCCATGAGCAGGTAGTAGGTAAGGCGAGGCCGTGCACCGACGGTGTCGCCATGGCCGGGGTCGAAGGTGGTGATCATCAACTCCTTGTAGAACAAGCCCATGAAGATGAGATTGACCATCAATGCGAGCAGCCCGCGCTGGGCGGCTTCTGGGAAGCGGCTACCTTCCAGGATGACACCGAAGATGGAGGTCTCGAGGTTGCCGTAGAGCACGTGGGAAGGCTCGATGTGGACGTGGTCGGCTAGCAGGCGTTGTAGCACCAGGCCGATGGCAAAGAGCGTGGTGAAGGTGATGCCCAAGGCGGCGCCGGATTCAACTCCACTGAAGTTTTGCAGGAAGCGGGTGAGCACGGCGCACATCACGCCGGCAAAGACGGCGCCGGTGAGCAGAGCCGGAGTTTCCACGCCACCGGAAAGTAGGTGACCGATGACGATGCCCGGCAGTACGGCGTGAGCAATGCCGTGGGCAACCATGCTCTGACGGCTAAGCAGCAGGAACACGCCTGGAATGACGCAGGCCATCGCCACCAAGGAGGCGGTGATGACAATCCAGGTATCTAGGATGTTCCAGCTCATCCGTGGGAGTGGGGTTCGATGGGAATGACTTCCTTGGCGAGGCGCTCGGCGAAGAGGCTCTTCAGGTCGTTGGCGATTTCTGGCGTGGTGATCTCCTCAATGCGTTCGACGTATTGATGCACCTTGGCGGGGGCGATTTCGGCGTGCTCGATGAGGTAGAGTTCAGTGAGGCGGTGAGTGCGGGCGACTTCGAGGGCGCGTTTGAGGCCGCGCTCGGTGAGAATCACTTGATCGTCGTCGGCCAGTTCGAGCATTCGGCGTTGTTTTAGATCGCGAGCGACGGATTGCTGCTTGGATTTGGGCCAGTCGCGCTTGCCGAGGAAGTCGTTCATGGCGAGTGGCACGTAGCAGAGCTCGGGTGAGAAATCCAAGCCGGCGAGCAGGCGCACTTGTTGTTGAGATTCGAGTTTATCGAACATGCCGCGCAGGAATTGATGACGGGCGAGGCGCCGCTCCAATCGGAACAGACTCAGTTTGCGAACCAGCCAGCCTTTGCGATTGCCCACCAGCATGCTGACGGCAAAGAAGGTGGAGGTGGCCAGAATGATGGAAGCGCCTGCGGGTAGATGGGGAACGACGGAGCTGGCCATGGCTCCGATCAAGGCACCAAGCGCACCCACTGCTCCGGCAATGACGAGCGTCAGGGGCATGGAGTCCGTCCATAGGCGAGCCGTGGCGGGAGGAATGATGAACAGGGCCATCATCAGGAGCAGGCCCACCGCTTGCAGACCGACAATGGTGACGGCCAGACAGATGAACATGAGGACCTCATCGAGCCAACGGTTGGGCAGGCCTTGAGCGGCAACATAGCCTTCATCGAAGCACAGGCTGTTGAGTTCCTTGAAAAAGAGAAAGACCACAGCGATGGCGGCGAGTGCGACGATGACAAGCAGTCGGGCCTCGGCTTGGACCATGGAGGCGACCATGCCGTAGAGGTAGTACTCGAGGCCGGAGGCGTCCTTGAGCTGCAGGCCCTGGACAACGGACAAGCAGACCACTCCCAATCCGTAGAAGACAGTCAGGGGAATGGCCAAGGCGCCGTCTTCGCGCACGGGGGTTTGGTGGCGGATCCATTGCACGGTGCGCACGGACAACCAACCGGTGACGAGTGCGCCAAGCATCAGCAGGATGAAGGACTTGCCGCCGCCACCGAAGCTGGCGATAAGCAAGAATGCGAAGGCGACGCCGGGCAGGGTGGAGTGACCGACGGTGTCGCTGAGCAGCGAACGTTTGCGGAAGAGAAGGAAGCAGCCGCAGATGCCGGCAGCCAGACCCAGAGCACTCACGCCCAAGTAGATGACGCGCAAATTGTGAGAGGGCGAAAAGAAGGATTCGCTCAGACGCTCCAGCCAGGTGGAGGCCAACAGCAGCATGGAGGTGTTGTCCATCTCAGGCCTTGAGCTCTTCGAGTTTGGCGAGCGAGTCGGTCAGCTTGGCGAGCAGTTCCAAACGACCGCCATAGCATTGGGTGAGGGTCTCGCGGGTGAAGACTTCCTGTAGCTTGCCTGCTGCGACAACTCGCAGGTTGAGGAGTGCGAGGTGATCGAAGTAGTCAGCGACAGTGGGGAGGTCGTGATGCACACAGACAAGAGTGGAGCCGGACTCGCGCAACTCCTTCATGAGATCCAAGATGACCTTCTCGGTGGTGGCATCAATGCCGGCGAAAGGTTCGTCCATCAGGTAGAGATCGGCTTGTTGGACGAGAGCGCGGGCGATGAACACGCGCTGTTGCTGGCCGCCGGAAAGACAACCGATTTGGCTGTTGGCAAAGTCGAGCATGCCAACACGATCAAGGGCTTCGTCGGCGGCCATGCGCTGGGCCTTGCCGACCCAGCGGAACAAACCCATCTGGCGATACATGCCCATGGCGACGACTTCGCGGGCGGAAATGGGGTATTCCCAATCGACGCTGCCACGTTGCGGCACGTAGGCCACGCGGTGGCGCACTTTGCGGTAGTCTTCGCCAAAAAAACGGACTGAACCCGCTGCAATGGGGATCAGTCCGAGGATGGATTTGAGGAGGGTGCTCTTGCCGGCACCGTTGGGGCCAACGATGCCAGTCATACTGCCCTGCGGAATGGATAAGTCGGCCTCCCAGACCGCAGGCTTGCGATCGTAACACACCGTGAGGTGAGCGATATCTAGGGAGTTGACCGAGTCGGAGGACATAAGAGGTGAGGCAGGTGCTTACTCCTCGTGCATGAGGGTGAGCTTGCCGTTGAGGCCCTTCTCGGGGGCCTCGCCACCCAGCTTGCGGGTGATGAGCGTGATGTTGTGATCGACCATGCCGATGTAGGTGCCTTCGTAGGTGCCCTTGGGGCCGGTGGCATCGGAGAAGAGTTCGCCACCAATGACGAGCTCGTGTCCCTTGGCCTTGGCGCCTTCGAGTACGGCTTGGAGGTTGCGATCGGAAGTGATGTTTTCGACGAAGATGGATTTGATATCGTTCTTCACCACGAAGTCCACCAGCGCGTTGATGTCGGAGACGGCGGCTTCGGATTCGGTGGTGACACCCTGGGCGGCCATCACCTTGATGCCGTAAGCACGGGCAAAGTAGTTGAAGGCGTCGTGAGCAGTGATCAGCACGCGGCTTTTCTCAGGGATGGTGGCGATGCGAGCCTTGGCATACTCATGCAGCTTGTTGAGCTCGGCGATGTAGGCGTCGGAGTTGGCCTTGTAGGTGTCGGCATTGGCAGGGTCGAGTTCGCTGAGTGCCTTGGAGACGGCTTTGGTGGCGCTGATCCAGGAGCTAACGTCGTTCCAGACGTGGGGATCCCAGTGACCGTCGAACTCTTCGGGCTCGAGCAGGAAGCCTTCTTCGAGCAGCTCGGTAACGGCGTAGCAGGGGATCTGGGAGCGCGACATTTTGGCGAAGGAGTCGGCCATACGACCTTCGAGCATGAGGCCGGAGTAGAACACCACATCGGCTTCGGCGAGAGTAGCGAGATCATCGCGGGTGGGCTTGTAGAGGTGCGGGTCCACGCCTTCACCCATCAGACCGACGACCTTGGCCTTGTCGCCAGCGACATTGGCGACCATGTCGGTGACCATGGTGCAGGTGGTGACGATGGTGTAAGGCGACTCGAGGGTCTTACCGGTAGAAGCCTCATCCGACCCGCAGGAGGTCAGGAGGAAGAGGGTAGCAAGGGCGGAGGAGATGCTGGTGAGGAGCGTTTTCATTGCTTTGGGTGATTCGCAGGTCTCATTTTTGGGGCGAATTGGCGGCAAATTATCTTATTGAGAATAGATCTCAACTGCAATTTTGACAAAAAGAACCGAAAAATGGGGATTCTTCGGGGCCAGATCAGCGTTTTTGGGCGAAAAGCCACTCCCAGAACTTGGGATCCTTATACGCGCGCGTCCAGCTGTCGTGGCTGGCATCCGGGTACACAGTGACGCCGAGTTGGCCCGTGGGAGCGTGCTGGCCTTCGGTCCAGATCCATTTGCGACCATCAAAGCTGGCGCTCTGGGTGCCGGCCTGGGGGTGTTCGCTCAACAGCCGACCCTTCTTCTCGGTGTCGGCGAGAGTATTGAGCCAGTCCTCGGTGTGATACACGCTCACAACCTTGTCATCCTGACTATGGAAGGCCCAGACAGGCGCCTTGCCGATCTCGATGTCTTTGCCCGGGCGGGCTGCTCCACAAATTGGCACGATCGCAGCAAAAGTCTTGGGATGGCGACTGGCCATTATCCAGGTGCCTCCGCCTCCCATGCTGAGGCCGGTGAGGTAGATGCGATCTTTGTCGACCTTGTATTCCTTGAGGGCGTGTTTGAGGAAGTCGTCGAGCTTCTCCCAGCGCCACCAGTTGTCGGACTTAAGGCCTTGAGGCGCGAGCACCACGGCGTTGGCTTCGGCGAAGATTTTGGGATCTTTCTTAATGAGCTTGAAGGGGCCGTGCTTGGTCAGGGCATTGAGGGTGGTCTTGCTGTCTCCAAGCTCACCTTTGCCATGGAGGAAGATGACGAGAGGGTGTTTTCCCGACTTGGCATCGTAATTGGGCGGCAAGTAGGAGAGGTATCCGTAGTCCGTGCCGGAGTCGGGCAGGGGGTGGGAGTTCATGCCGTCCGCCTTAGGCGGATTGGGATCGTCCGCAAGAGCTGTTCCTGCCAAGGCGAGGGTAAGTAGTAGTGTGGTGAGACGGGTCATGGGTGGGCTTGTGGTTTCGGATGCTTGAAACCCTTGGTGATGGGCCAGCCTTGCTTGCCTTTGACGTATTGGTAGGCGCCGGCATCGGTTTCATTCTTGGTTGGAATCGGTCGACCCAGGAAATCAGTGGGTTCGATGATGTCTTCCGGTCCCATGGCCATCCCCTTACCAATGAGGAAAGAGTTAGCGGTAGGGTAGAAGTGCTGGTCTAGATCCTTGGCAAGGTCGCCGCCAGGATTCCAACGGCCTTTGCCAAGTGCTTTGTCCTCGCTGTTGCCGGAACCAGCATTGCGGAGAACCCACAAGGATGTGTCGGCCGGGGTGCGCAACGCAATGGGAGCATAAATGGCGTTATTGATGACGGTGATCATTCCACCAAAGCCCTTGGCGGGCTTCTGAATGCGTAGGCCAGTCTTGCCACCCTTACGCTGAATTAGGGTGTTGTTGCGAATGATCATATCGCGGGGGTCTGCGCTCTGATGACTGCGGACGTGGATGGCATCACCACCAGCATCGTAGACGATGTTCTTGGCGATGATGGCTTCGGCAGCGGCCTGAATGCCGTGGTCCCCGGTGTTCCAGATGATGTTGCGCTCGATGCGATTGGGCAGTTTGCCATCGGTGCCGTAGACGGTGATGCCAGGGTATTTGGTATCGTGGATGACGTTGTCGTGGATGAAGTTGCCGTAGCTGCCGTCCTTGATCTCAATGCCGTCGCCTTGGCTGATGTTGGGGCCGTTGAGATCGTGGATGTAGTTGTGGGCAATCACCGACTTGAAGATGTAGCCGGGGGTGCTGCCGTCCTTCTCGTTGTTGCAGCCGAGGTAGAAGGCTTCGCCGTGGCCACCGGTGTGATGGATGTGGTTACCGACGAAGACCATGCCTTCATAGATGCTGCCCTTATGATTGCAGGTAACGGCTACACCGCCGATGTGGTGGATGTGCAGGCCCTCGAGCGTAACGTATTTGGGCTGGGTGTCGCCGTCCGCCGAAATGCGAATGCCAGAACTTCCTCCGGTAATCTCGAAGTTCATCAATTTGAGATGCTGGACGCCGACCAGATTAAAGCTGTTCTGCTTGGCATCTGGACGCTTGAAGAGAACTCTTTCACCGGCCCTAGCGCCAATGACGATGGGCTTCCCCTCTGTGCCACGATGTTTGAGAGTGAGCATGCGCCGATCGGAGTAGGTGCCCGCGCGCAGCACCACCATGTCGCCGGGCTTGAGGCCATCGCCGTTGAGTACGGAGAACCAGTCGTCGGTCGGCTTGAGGGTGATGGTTTTGGCCTGAAGGACGCTGAATGAAACGCCAATGACCAGAAGTAGAACTCCCGACGCCCGGAAGACTGAATGCAAAAATGCCATCCCGCACCGTGTCAGGCGGAATGGCATCTGTCAGGTTCGATTTTGAATCGAAATCGGCCAGCTTACTTGGCCTTCACGGTCATCACGCCGTTCATCACGCCGACGTGGCCGGGGAAGCTGCAGAGGTAGTGATACTCGCCAGCAGCGGGTGCGGTGAAGGTGATGGTGTCGCTTTCACCGGGTCCAAGAATCTTGGTGTGGGCAAGGATCTGATCCTTATCTTCCTGGGCAGTGGGAAGGTAGCCGCTCTTGATGGCTTCGGGAGTGATGCACTTGCCTGCAAAGGCAAACTTATCGACGCCCTTCTTGAGGATGACCACGTTGTGGCCCATGGCCTGAACGGGAAGCTGGCCGACATTCTTGAAGGTGAGTTCGACGGTCTGACCCTCGACGGCTTCGAAGGTCTTGACGTTGAATTGCATCTGGTCGTTGCCCTCAATGACGACGGTGACATCCGCTTTTTTGGCGGCTTCAGGCTCAGCCACGGCAAGGCCGGCGAAGGTCATGGCGGCACCGATGAGGAGGGGAAGTGTTTTCATATGCGCCCACTCTAGGCAGGAGCGGGCTGATCGCAAGTGAAGATGGAGCGATTTCTCAGCACCGATCAATCCAAGGTCGGCTTGATGCTCGGCGGGCTGGGCGGCTTGGGTTTGTCGCCGGGCTTGGTCGGGGTTGGCGGCGGAGCTTTCTCGGTGGGTTTGAGCTCCATCGAGTAGACGTTGAATTCGTGGTGTCGGGCCCAGTGGACTTCCCAGCCGGAAGGGACGCGCATGGCATCGGCCACCTTGCGCGCCTCGAGGTAGGTGTCGAAGTCGCTGGTGTGGACGCGGAACATCAGGCAGTTGTTGCGGTTGCGTGATAGGCCGCGCAGGGCCTGGTGGAACGGGGTGTCGCCTTCCTTGAGTTCCTCAGCTGAGATGCCGCCGGTCTTGCGATCTGGAGTGATGCGGATCTTGATGCGGCCCCAGTGTGGAGCCGAAATGAGGCGCACGGACTGGCCGGCCTGATTGTTGCGCCAGTCGAAGTTCTTGAAGTGGTTTTGCAGTTGGCCGGCATTGAAACGGCGCACTTCGTTGTTGCCCTTCTTGACGCGCTGGATCGTGAATTTGCTTTCGTTGCGTTGGAGTTCATTCTCGAAGAGTTTGAGCGGAGTGATGGGGTCGATGAGGTGGATGCGGCCTTCGAAGATGTAGCAGTAGAAGAGGTTGGCGCCTTTCGGAATGTCGCGGCTGACCGGGATGTTTACGATATCGGGCCGCGCCTTCTTGATGGGGGTGTTGTCGAGGTCGACTCCGAGTTTATCGACTTCCGTGCCGAGACTGGCGGTGCGCGCTTTGAGCATGTCGCGTTCCTTACGTAGGCGGGCTTCGAGTGCTCCGGCTTCCTTCTGGTCCTTAAGAGTGGCTTCCTGTTTGGCGATGCTCTCGTTCAGGCGGACGATGGCTTCCTTTTCCTTCTCGAGGACGGAGGGGTCCGGTGCCTCGGATTTGATCAGGCTGAGACGATTGTCACGCTTGCTGACCAAGAAGTCGTGCCGCTCCTGCGCTTCGGCCAGTTCCTCGGGTGTGGCCGGCTTCAATTCATCGAGGAATTTCTGCACGGTCTGTTTGACGTCCACCTGCACCAAGAGCAGCACGAGGATAAGCACCGCCACGACATTGGTCATGGCGTCCATCAGGGAGTCCATGCTGACTCCGGCGTCGGATACGGTGCGTCTGCGAGGCATGCGGTTAAGGTTTGATCATTAGGTGGGCGGTTACTCGAATGCAGAGAGATCGAGCTCTCCGTCGTTAGGTAGCGGTAGCTTGCCGGTGCGTAATTGGTGTTTGGTAAGAGCTTCGTGGGCGGCCCAGCGGTAGGTGGAGTAGCCGGTGCGGCGGATGAGGTAGAGCACCATGGGGTCGCGGACACTCTTGATTTTTTTCAGGTAGTCCTGGTAGGCCCCACTCTTGGGGATGTCGTCCATCTTGATGAACTGCGGTTGGGTGCCTCCACGTTTGTAGAGGTTGATGCCCTTCTCGCTGCATTCGACAAAGAAGACGGAAGAAGGGCGGTTGTTGCCACTGCCACCGGGGCGGACTTGAACGGATTTCGGCGGGTCAGGGGCGGCCTTGCGGGCAGTGATCTCGTCTTTGATCTCTTTGGCCTCTTTCTCGAGCTGGCCCTTCTTGGCGATGAGGCTCGCGATCTCCTGCTGCAGCTTTTCGGCGGTGGCCTTGATCTCATCGGGTGACTTGTTTTGCTGCTTCTTGAGTTCGGCTGACTTGCCCTCAAGTTGCTGGCGTTCTTCGCGCAGCTTCGCGAGCTGAAGAGAGGAGGCGCGTTCTTTCTTCAGTCGCTTGTCGAGGTCATCGATTTCGACTTCAAGACCCTGAGCGAGAGAGACTAGTTGCGAGCGCTTCTTGGCACGGTTGATGTCCTCTTCGGTCTGACCGGCGGTGTCGGGTGAGTTCAGCCGGGTCATCACACTGATCATCAGGGTGAGGACGCCGATGAGGCAGGCAAGAATGCTGAGGAAGGGGAATAATGAAATTCCCGCGTCTTCCACTTTGCGTCGTCTGGCCATGCTTGAGAATGGTTACTTGGGGGGTGGCGGGGCTAACCTAGGAGGAGGGTGGGGCTATTTATCCTTCTTGCCGAACAGACCCTTCTTCTTCGGTTCGTCTTTGTCCTTGGAGTCGCCCGTCTTGGGCGGATTGGGTGTGCTCTTTTTGCCACCCACCATGACAGTCTTGGCGTCGAGTTTGGTGAGGGTGAGGTTGAGGCGCTCGATGCCCTCGGTGAATCCCTTGAGGCTCTTGGTGAGCTCAGAATCGCTGCTCTTGTAGATGGCGGCAGTGGCATCGCTGAGCTTCTTGATTGCGTTGTCCATGCTCTGCTGCGTGCTTTCCTGATGCTCGTCGAGCACGCTGCGCATCTTCTCGGAGTTCATCCGCAGCTGGATGGTGTTCTCGTTGAGGTTCTTGAGGAAGGTTTCGTGGGCGTGAGCGAGCGACGCAACCAATTCGGGCATACTTTCAGCCTGCTCGATGAGGTCGTCGGCGTTGGCATACTTGCTGTCGTTGAGTTTGGGCAGGACCTTCTCGTTGCAGAAGGCATCGATGATGGTGAGGGTTTCCTCCTCGCGCTTTTGCACGGCGGCCAGTGGGAAGCTCATCAAGATGGAGAGCACCAGTCCGAGGAGAGTGGTGTCGAAGGCGGTGCCCAGGCCACTGGTTAGATTGTTCATGGATTCCCGAAGCTGGTCCGTATCGCTCATGTCACCCATGGCGAGTGAAGCGACAGCGGTGGAAAGGCCCATGACAGTACCAATGAAGCCGAGAATGGGGATGGCCCAGAGAAACACCTTGATGAGGGCATAGGAGCCGCCTGAGCGATTAGCATCGAGTTCGGACTGGGTGTTGAGAAAGGTGGCGACCTCACTATTTTTGGGGCGGGCTTCGAAGAGCTCGAGGGCCTTACGGATGCGGTTGACGATGAGGCTGTCTCGCAGGGTGACCGGAATGCTGTAGATGTTGTCGATGAAGCCTGAGACGGTGTGGCGGTTGATTTCGCGACCGAGATTCTGCGGGAAGAGGTTGAGCACGGTGGCGCGCTCCTGACGTGCGTTCATCCGCAGCTTCATCATCAGGATGGTGATGCCCCAACAGAAGAGAAAGGTCTCCGCCCAGTTGACCCAGCCACGCTCGAGAAAGAGCTCGCCGATGCGGGTGTCGACGATGGGGATCATCGCACCAAGGATGGCGCCGGTCACGGCCAAGCCGATCATGAAGCTGGCAGCGAAGTTGGGGTTGGCGTGATCGCCTTCAGGCCAGCCTTCCCGTTGGGGGATACCGCCTTCCTCCTCTTGGGCTTCCTTGGAGGTGGGTTCGGGGGCATCGACTTTGAGTTTTCCTTTGCAGGCCGGGCAGACCAGATTCTGGCCAAAGTATTCCGGAGCGATGTCGAGAGCGGTGCCGCAGTGGGGACAATTGATGAGCATGGGACAATCCAATTTCCTACCGAGCATGATGCGCAGGGTCAAGGAATCACGGGGCTTCCCGCCCCTGTAATGTTCAAAAGAACAGTTTTTAAATCGACATGTTCCTAGGCAGCGGCAAGCATGCGATGTGATTCAGTCATTTGCAGACCAGGACACCGAACGCTTCTTCGAGGAGGGGAAGAGTCGAAAATTCGCCGGCATCTCGCGGGTGGCGCTGCGGAAACTCATCCAGATGAATCAGGCCAGAAGGCTGGAGGACTTGGCCGTGCCCCCTGGCAATCGGCTCGAAGCGTTGAAGGGAGATCTGCTGGGCCAGCATTCGATTCGCATCAATCAGCAGTGGCGCTTGGTCTTTCGCTGGACGCCGAACGGTCCTGAAGAGGTGCGAATTTGCGATTATCATTGATTATAATGTATAACGTTATACGTTATGGAAATGAAGCAAGCCATCACACCCGGTGAAATTCTCCTCGAGGAGTATCTCATTCCCATGGGGATTTCCCAAAATGCGATGGCGCGCGCCATCGGGGTGTCGCCCAGGGCGATCAATGAGATCGTCAAGGGCTTGAGGTCAATCACGCCGCGAATGTCCATTCGCTTTGGAGCCTTCTTTGGTCAGTCGGAGGAGTTCTGGCATGGCATTCAGGTGGAATGTGATTTTCGTGCCTTGAAGGCCGAGCGCAGACAGCTCGTGAAGAAGGTCAAGCCTGCCTCAACCTTGGCCCATTCATGACGCTTCGCTGCTTTTCTTTTTGCACTCCACATGGCATCCTCCTCTCCTGACCTCATGCTCGACTCTCTCAAGCGCTCACTCGAAATCGGCAGTCACTCGGATCGATTGCGTGCCGTGCGTGAACTCGGTGAGATGGGCAATCGCGAGGCTTGCGATCTGCTCGAGCTGGCGATGGAAGATATCGACCCGCAAATCCAAGAGGAAGCACGTCGTGCGCTTCAGTCCAATGTCTATGCCAGCGGTTCGGCGACAGCTCCCAAAGTAGAGGAGACGGACGAGGCCGAGGGGCAGGAGAGTTTGTTTTAAAGACTCAACGCCGGCGGCGTAAAAGAAAAAGGCTGCTGAGTCCGAGTAATGCCAGAGTGGAAGGCTCAGGTACGAGTGCAACCTGGACACCTCCAAAATTACTGATGGCGCCACCTGTGGTGGGTTGAAGCCACTGACCAGAAATCACACCACTTCCATTTGAGGTGACACTTGTAAAATTGACGTCGCCCTCGGTGTCGGTCGTTCCTGTGAAGCTGGTGATGGAGATGGCAGCGGGGCGGTTGGGGTCACCTCCGTAGAAAATGAGATCATATGCCGTGTTAGCCTGCAGGCCCGTTAATTCCCAGGAGATGAATCCGGGGTGTGTCGCCCAACTGTTACCTCCTGATGCGCCGGTCGTGCCAAAGCTGGGAGCGAGCATGCGCCAAGTGTTATCGCGCAGGTCGCCTGAGCTAAATCCACCAGGACTTTCGCCACCTGTGTCTGCATTATTGAGGTTGAAATTGAAGGTAATCGCATTACCGGAAGATGAGTCAGTTCCGCTGCCTGAACCCGTGCCAGATGAGGTGACGTTGACCCATTGTTGGGCCGGAGGCATGCCGTTGATCACTAGGCCGTCCTGATTATGGTCGCCGGAGGGGCCAGAGGTGCCGGTCACGGTATCGGATGCGGTTCCTCCATTGAAACTGGCAACCAAAGTCCCCGTAGACAGGACCACTGCAGCTTGCATAGCCCCTGCCATTCCAAAAAGGATGGTGATGAGCATACTAATGGCCTTCATGTCGGGCAGTATAGGCTCAGTTTAAAGGCGCTGGAAAGTAGAAAGGCCCGGCTCGCGCCGGGCCTTTCGAGGATCGGATACGGTCCGATCCATCTGTTTCGATGATGAGTCGATCTATTTTGCTGGGGTCAGCTTGAAGTGGTGGATGGAGAAACCTTTGGCATAACCATCGGTGTGGTGGTTCATGGTCAGCACGTTCTTGCCGGCTTTGAGTTCGATCACGACGGGTTCGGTGGTTTCCCACATGCCGACGGTGTGTGGCAGTTCGAGATCAACGGGCTTGTCAGAGCCGTTGGCGCTAATGTGTAGGTGCTGTTTCCAACTCGGGGTGACGAGTTTGGCGGTGAGCTGATACTTACCGGCCTTGGGTGCGTCGAAGGTGTATTCCAAGGGCTGTGGATCGCCGGTGCGGCTGTAGTGCAGTTGTAGGCCACCCTGGTTGCTGGGCATGAAGATGACCTTCTTGGTGCTTTCGCTGAGGTTGCTGGTGGCGGCGGCAGGGATGATGATCGCGCTGTCGGTGAATTGCACCATCTTATCTTCTTTGCCGAGTTCGACCTTGATGATGTCGACCTTTTCCTTGGTCACATTGGCTTCACCGATGTCCTCACCGACGGCAGCCAGGGTCTTCGCTTCGGTCTTGGAGAGGATGTAGCGCTGCTTGTAGAGGGCGATGGCGTTCCAGAAGGGGATTTCCACCTTACTACCGTGGCTGCGGAAGCCATAGTGGCGGGTTTCGCCGTGAGCACTGCCAATCCATTGGGCACGGGCGATGTTCAGGTATTCTTCCCCCAGAGCGCGAGTTTGGGTGGAGGCGAGGAAGTCGAGGTCGCTTTTGTAGGGGGTGTGAGTGCCTCCCTTGCCCCAGCCGGCACCGAGGCAGACGACCCAACCTTCGGAGGTGTAGTGGGCGAGGGCAGCGTGGCCGGGTTGCGGACGGCCGGTGACCGGAACACCATGAGCGCGCAGGATGAAGCGACCGATGAAGGCGCGACGACCGCAGATGCCACCGTTCTTGAGGATGTTCTGAAAGAACTGCAGTTCGTCTTGGTCGAACTTGTTGTCTTGTGAGCCGTAGCGAATGTCCGAGCGGACGATCTGCACGTAGCGCCAACGCTCGTCTTCGGTGAGGACGTGGTCGGGGCGGAAATTGGAGAGCATCTTGCGGCCCCAGGCGGCGATGTGGTCGGGCTCTTCACCGTTGACCACCATTTTCATCTCCCACACGGAGAGGTCGTCGAAGCAGGGATCGAGTTCCTTATTCGCGAAGGCTTTCTCATAGGCGACATAGCGTTTCACCGGGTCAACGAACACAGGATCTTCAGTTGCCTCGGCCTTGGCCACGCGCAGTGGGCGAGGCACGGCGAGTTCAAGTGCGATGCCGAGTGCCAGGTTCTTGAGGGTGGGGTCCGACTTGGACTTGGCGCTGGTGGTGTGGATGGCCTGGAGGATTTCCATGGCTTCACCGTATTTGCCATCCTTGGCGCCGTCGGCAATGGCGATCTCAACGCAGAGCGGGCCGTTGGAAAGCAGGTCGTCGATGATCTTCTTTTGTGCCGCACCCTTTTGGGCGTATGCGGCGAGGCCGTGCGGAGTGGCGTGTGCCATGATGTGGCAGGCAGCGAGTTGGTGATCGAGTTTGTCGCTGGCGAGGGTCTTGCCGAGGCCGAGGTCCTTGGCGGCGGCGAGGGCAGCAGCTTCTGCGTCGGGTTGCTCAACTTCGGCCTTCTTCAGGTCCTCTTCGTGATTGGGGTTGGCTGCGGTGTCCCGTTTGAGGTTGTCGTGACGTTGCTGCAGACCAGCCTTTGTCTTTTCGAGGCCCTTCTCAGCCTTTTCGACAGCAGCTTGCGCAGCTTCCTTGTCCTCGGCGGTCTTCAAAGCCTCCTTGGCCTTCTTGAGCGCGTCCTCGGACATGGGGATCCACTTGGTGTTGAAGTCACCAATATGACGTTTCCATTCGGAGATCTGGTGATTGGCTTTACGGGCGCGATCGTGTTCGGCCACGGCAGCAACTTCACGGGCACGCGCTGTTTGGTAAGTGGCGACCTTGTCTTCATCGAGTTTGGGCAGGGCCTTGATGATCTCGGCCTTTAGGCTGTTGAGCTTGGCCGTGTATTCCTTGAGGTGAGCTTCACCGGCTTCGGTCAGGGGTGCGGGCGGCTCTTCCTTCTTCTTGCGGGCGTCGGCAGGGCCGGCGATCAGGAAGGAGGCGGCGATGGGCATCGCGAGGCTAAGAATGGAGGTCGGTTTCATGAGTGGATGGGCTCGGTGGATGCGCAGTAACTGCGATTCAGAGGATACCACAGCCCTTCAGTTTGCTTTTCAAGCCATGAAGCGAAATGAGAGCTCCATGCAGTATCTTTAGGGTCAGGTTTTCGCCTCAGGCCTCGAATGTAAAAGGCCCGGCGGATGCCGAGCCTTTGAGGGGACCGGACCTTGTCCGGTCAATGTGCTTGGAGAGTTTTACTTTGCCGGAGTCAGCACGAACTGGTGGATGGAGAATCCCTTGGCGTAGCCATCGGTCTGATGGTTGAAGGTCAGGACATTCTTACCGGCCTTGAGCTCGACAGTGACGGAATCAGTGGTCTCCCACATGCCGACGGTATGCGGTAGCTCGAGCTTGACGGGATCGGAGCCGTTGGCGCTGATCAGCAGGTTCTGTTTCCAACTTGGGGTGACGACTTTGGCGGTGAGGGCATACTTGCCGGCCTTGGGTGCTTCGAAGGTGTATTCGAAGGGCTGGTTGCCCCCATTGCGGCTGTAGTGCATTTGCAGGCCACCTTGATTGCTAGGCATGAAGATGATTTTGCCGCTGCTCTTGGTGGGCTTGCTGGTGGCGGCAGCGGGAATGGTGATCACGCCATTGTCAGCGACCTTCACGGTCTTGTCATCTTCACTCAGCTTCACCTTGATGATGTCGACCTTCTCTTTGGTGACGTTGGCTTCTCCAATGTCTTCGCCAACCGCAGCCAAGGTCTTGGTCTTGGACTGGTCGATGAGATGACGCTGGGTGTAGAGAGCGATGGCGTTCCAGAGGGGGATCTCTCCCTTGTGGCTTAGGAAACCGTAATGGCGGTCTTCGCCATGGACCATGCCAATCCACTGGGCGCGGGCGACCTGCTTGTAGACGTCTCCCAGCATGCGGGCTTGGGTGGAGGCGAGGAAGTCGAGGTCCTTTCTGTAACCCAGTTTCGTGGTGCCAGCACCCCAACCGGCACCCAGGCAGACGACCCATCCATCAGAGGTGTAGTGGGCAAGGGCGGCGTGGCCGGGTTGCGGACGAGCGGTGGTGGGCACGCCGAAGGAGCGCAGCATGAAGCGGCCGATGAAGGCGCGGCGACCACAGATGCCACCGTTCTTGAGAATGTTTTGGAAGAACTGGAGTTCCTCTTGGTCGAACTTGTTGTCTTGTGAGCCGTAACGGATGTCGGAGCGCACAATCTGCACGTAGCGCCAGCGCTCATCGGCGGTGGAGATCTGGTCCGGGCGGTAGTTCGCGAGCATCTGGCGTCCCCAAGCGGCGATGTGGTCAGGCTCTTCGCCATTCACCACGAAGCGCATGTCCCATGTGGTGAGGTCGTCGAAGCAGGGGTCGAGTTCTTTGCCGAGGAAGGCTTTCTCATAGGCGACGTAGCGCTTCAATGGATCGACTACGGTCGGGGCCTCGGTATCGCCAACGGCATTGCGCTGCTTGTGGGGGAGGGCGTGCTCTAGAGCGATGGCGACGGCAAGCTTTCCAAGTACGTCGTGATTGCCGGCCTTGGGGCTGACTTTGAGAATGGCATCGAGAATTTCCATGGCTTTGCCGTAGTTGGCGCCACGGGCTCCGTCGGCCACGGCCATTTCGACGAGAAGTCCGCCATCATTGAGCATGTCGTCAATGAGTTGCTTCTGAGCAGAGCCTTGTTGGGTGTAGGCAGCGAGGCCATGCGGAGTGGCGTGGGCCATGACCTTGTGAGCAGCGAGTTTGGCATCGAGCTTGTCGCTGGTGAGGGCGTCGCCCAGGCCTAGTCCCTTGACGGCCTTCACGGTGTTGGCCTTTGCCTCAGCGAGGGCTTCATTGGCCTTCTTCAGGTCCTCCGTAATGTTAGGGTGCTTTTTGATCGCGGCATCGAGCTTGGCTTGGCGCTCGACTAGAGCGGCTTCACCGGCCTTGAGGCCTTTCTGCGCGTCGGCGAGTTTCTTCTCGGCTGCCGCTTTGGCTTCGTCAGTCTTGGCGGCTTTGAGTTCGGCTTTAGCGGCGGCGATCGCTTTCTTGGCGCCACCGATCCAGTGACCTTTGGCGTGACCCACCAGTCCGTGGCCCTTCTTGATTTCACCTTGGTTCTTCTGAACCGCGGCGAGAGCGGTCTTGGCAGCCGCCTCCGCTTCGCGGGCTTGGCTGTATGCCGCCATCTTGGCTTCTGAAACCTTGGGCAAGGCCTTGAGGAGTTCAGCCTTCAGAGCTTCTTTTTTGGCCGTGTATTCCTTGAGGTGGGCTTCACCGGTTTCGGTGAGCGCAACGGGTTCGGGAGCCTTCTTTTTGCGGGCTTCAATACTGCCGCAGGCAAGCATCAGGGTCGCTGAGGCCAAGGAGATGGAAAGGAGGGAGGTGGGTTTCATGATTGGTTTGAACGATTGATGCAGAAATTAGGACGATCGTTTCATGATTCTGCAGAGATTGAACGATTTAAAATATACAGATCTCCAATTTGGCGGCTTTCAAGCCCCAGAGCGAAAAATGGGGGTCTCGAGTGGTCTGGGAGGATTTCGGGATCAACCGTGGTGGGGCTTCGCGGGACCGATCGTTCCGCCATCCACAAACTCCGCCTTCGTCAGGTTTTGTCGGAGGTCACGTTTTCCTTTGGCCACGTTGTCGACCCAACGAATCACGCGCCGTGAAGCGGCCTTGTGATCCCAAGTGACATGGGCGACTGAGGGTTGCTGCCATGCAAACAGGGGAGAGTCTGTGGTGCAACACAGTGAGACGTCTTCCGGTATCTTGAGCGACATTCGGGATAGGATGGGTTGAGCCGCGAAGAAGAGGGCTTCTTCCTGGAATATCAGCGCAGTAGGGGGCGTGGACTTGAAGAGGCTCTCCAGACAATCACGGAAGCCTTCGGGATGGTCTTCCCAGAGGGGGTAGTTGTAGGCCCCGATAGGAATACCGACGCTTTCCAATTCGGTAAGGAATTGGCTCTCGATATAACCGGGGCTTGGTAAATGGCGTTCTTTCCGGGCGAGCAATACGATACGCTGGTGACCGAGTCCGGTGAGTCGGTTGATGATGCTCTTGTAGGGCTTGAGGAGATCCGGGCCCACGCCGGCGATTTCGCAGGAATGGCGCCTACCGAAAAAGGCGAAGGAGGGAATTGGCTGCGAGGAAAACCAGTCTAAGAGCTCTTTGGAGCCCGCGAACACGATCCAGCAATCCACATCCATCTTTCTGACCATCCGTTTGACCCGTTCGGTCACATAGCCAAGCTTGCTGGAGGAATTGGGTGCAATTTGTAGGATGTGTCCTGCTTTTTGCAGTGCGGATCGCAATTCGACAGTGTGAGGCATTTCAAGATCTCGCGGCTCATAGGGAAGTAGGCCGATTCTGAGTGATGATGTCGTCTGGCCCGCTAAAGCTTCCTGATTGATCGTGCGCTGGCGGCCGGGTCCATGAGCTTGCAGTAATCCTTCTTTTTCCAAGTTCCTCAATGCCGTCTCCACGGTCATTCGACCCACGCTCAGGTTGCGGGACAGTTTTTCGCCTCCTGGAATGGTCCGAGTCCATACGCCGCCTCGGATCTGCTCCCTTAGGTGTTGGGTAACTTGATCGACGGCAGTCTGAATGGTGAGTGGATCCATAGGGCTGGTTCAATGGGTTGATGACCAATGTCTATGGAAGCTTATGGGGTTTGCAGAGGCAATGGTAAACTATCCAAATAACGAACTAGTTAGACTGAGGGGAGTTCTGGGTAGAGTGCCCCCCTTAAGGTAAATTTGACGAATAAACATAAGGCGGGTTGTGGCCCACCCACGAAAAGCCCCGATTGAAAATTGTTGGATATGAAACACACACTCGCTTCTTTGGTCACTATTGCAGGCCTTGCTGCTGGCTCTTTCTGTGCTCATGCAGCAACGATCGCTGTTACCGGCTTAAACGAAGACATCATCGTTGATGCCGGCAGTGCCAGTTACTCAACCACCACCACAGGCGGTGTCATTGGAGGTCAGGAATGGACACTTGTCCAAGCTGGCTATACCGGAGCTAGCTCGGGCAGTCTGAGCGGCACCGGGCTGAATATCGTCGGCGACACCGTCACGACCCAGAATGGTACCGTTTTCGCTGTTGATCCGGATGCCAACAACGCCTTGCTTGACGATGGTACTTTGACGCTTGTTACGTCGGGCCAATACGAAAATCTGCAGTTCCTTTTCTTTACGGTGAGTGGATCTGTGAGTGTGACGCTGAACTTTGATGACGCATCCAGTACGCTGTTTTCCTCTCCTGCTTTCTCGGATTGGCAAGGCTCGAGCGTGGATAATGCGTTTGCAGCCTCATCCAACGCCGAAGAAATTAATGCGATCCGGACGAGTAGTGGCGCAGTGATCACCCTCAACCCTCGCGAATACGGCATCACGCTCTCAGCAGTGGATCAAGCGAAGACCCTCGAATCGATCACGTTTGATTTTCCATCCGTCCAAAGAGGCAGTGTCCTTGCCGTCAGTGGTACCGTCATCCCCGAGCCCTCCTCAATTCTTCTCGGCGGGCTTGGAAGCCTGTTGCTACTGCGTCGCCGTCGTTAATTTGCAGCGTTCAGCTGAACCCGCATGATCAAAATTAGCAAAAAATTCCTCTGCGCCGTCATATTTCTTGTCGCTGTGACTAGTGGTCAAGGCGCTGTAGTCGTCAATCAGTTCAGCAATTTGGGTAGTACGAATGCTGATGTTGCCACGAATTTCGCATTCGATTCAGTTTCAGCCAATGATAGCGTGCTCTTGATAGCGATCGCCGGTGAGCTAAGCACGATCTCAAGCGTTGCCTTCAATGGTGTATCCGTGTCCACGGCTGTTACATCGATCGTCAATAGTCAACCCAGAGAAAGCTATATTTTTGCGATTGATCTCGGCGACGAGGTGGCGACAACGGGCCAAAATATCACCGTCACCGGGACGACTGGTGGTAGTAGTGGCTACCATGTTTCAGCATTGCAAATTTCAAATGCTAACTTTTTAACGCTCACTGGCTTGTCGGCTGCCAACAATGCATCCGGCAGCAGCAACGGCTCTGGACCGGATGTCTCCATCGCTGTCCCGACCCTCGCTGCGGGCTCGCTTGTTCTGGATGTCATTTCAAACAACAGTAACGCTTCTGGCTCAATCCCCATTGGTCTCACTCGGACAACAACTTTGGCTGAACAGAACCAATATAGCGTGAGAGGTAGGTCGTCCCTGATTTCCAACACGACAGGTGGTGGCAGCCTGGGTTGGACTGGCCTGAACAACCAAGCTCCGATGTCAGCGGTTTGGATCCATGCAGTACCCGAGCCATCTTCATTTGCGTTGTTCGCTCTGGGTGGATTGGGCTTGGTGCTGCGCCGTCGGCGTTGATGATCTGCTTATGAAGAGCCTTGTCCTCGCGATTATTCTCGTTCTTGGGTCCTCTCTGCACGCCAAGGATAAGCCCAACTTCCTCTTCATTCTGATTGATGATCTCGGCATCGAATGTCTGTCGAAGTATGGCGGGCTGTCTCATAAGACACCGAACATCGATAAACTAGCAGAGCAGGGGATGCAGTTCAGCTACTGCTTCTCAAATCCCTACTGTTCTCCCTCTCGTGCCACTCTGCTGACCGGCCGCTATCCGGTCAGCCACGGCATACCCATGGTGCTCTACGATCCCGTGGGTCATGCGGATGTCTTCATGGATCCCAAGCAGCCGAGCTTTGCGCGCCAGCTGAAGGCGGCGGGTTACAACACCGCCATTGCCGGCAAGTGGCAGCTGGGCTTTCTGCAGCGCCACAACCACATCAAGGATTTCGGCTTCGATCGCTATCTCTGCTGGCAGATTCTCGATGGGGAGATGAACCGTACCCGCCGTTTTCAGGAGCCGCACTTCAATCGCGACGGCAAGATCGTGGAGGGTATTCAGGATAAGTATGGGCCAGATCTCAACGTGCAGTTCCTGATGGACTTCATGAAAGAGAGTAAGGCCGAGAAGAAGCCCTTCATGGCCTACTACACCTGCCTGCTGCCGCATTTTCCTTGGGTGCCCACTCCGGACAGCAAGGATCAGAGCTATGAGTTCAGTCACAAGAATATGCTCGGAGATAAACGCTACTTCCCGGACATGGTGGCTTACATGGACAAGCTCTTGGGGCGTCTGATGAGCTTCCTTGATGACGAAGGATTAGCGGATAACACCATCGTCATCTTTGTGGCCGACAATGGGACCCAGAAGCAGCTTTCTAATCGCTGGGGTCCTGGCTGGGGTCCGGGCGAGGGGATTGAGATTCAGGGTGGCAAGGGTTCAATGACGGACCTTGGGACTCATGTGCCTCTCTTCGTGCGCTGGCCCGGAAAGATTAAGGCGGGATCGAAGTGTGATGACCTCGTCGACTTCTCCGACTTCCTGCCAACCTTATGCGAACTCAGCGGGGCTGAGCTTCCAAAAGAGCAAATCCATGGCCGCAGCTTTGCGCCACAGCTATTGGGAGAAAAAGGTAAGCCGCGTAAGTGGGTGCACGTTCAGGACAAGAACTCTCGCTACGTGCGCAATCGTCATTACTTCTATGATCCAAAGAACGGGTTGCGCCCGGTGATTCCCTTAGGTCAGACTGAACCGGCTCCTGGGGCCGATAATGGGAAAAATTCCCTCTTTGAACTCAAACACGCCTACCACCATTTCGAGGATAGAACGGCTCCTTGATTCAGCCCGCCCACTCGATGGCGATGTGAGGCTTGAGGCGGATTTTCAACAGCCTCCGCTGATCATCTTCGTCAAATGATGCAATGAGCAGGGATTCCGCCTTGTTGTACTGAGCTGTCATTTCCGTCACTCCATCAATCTGAAGCGTGCTGATCGTCTGTGACGAATTGGAGAGTTCGATCCCGATTTCTCCATTGGCGGGGTTGATCTGGATTCGATAGCGAATGCCTTCTCGCTCACCTCGGAAGGTGAGCGCGTTGTAGTACCACGGGACGTCAGGATCCAGAATCTCGGGCTCGGACTCGAATGCAGAGATGAGCTCGTGGTCTTCAGGGAAGGGCTTCACTTCCTTTTCATGTAGATGTGGAAGCCGCAGTGGTAGTCGGCGGGAACCTTGGCAGTGGCTTCCTCCTCTGTCTTGGGCTCGGCATTGAAGCCGCCGCGCTCAACCACGAGGAAGTCGCGACCACTGACGGTGACGACCTGCATTTTTACAGCCTGACCGGCATCCACGCCGATGAGCATGTCACCGCTGTAGAAGTAGCCGCCGTAAAACTTGGAGCGCACACCGCCACCCTTCTGAATCTGTAGGGTGTCCTTGGGCCGATCGACCTTGTTGGGCAGAGCTTTGCCGCCTTTGGTCTGGTTCTTTACCCAGCCTTCAATGCGCGGCATGACCTCCTCGGGCTTGTTGGCGGCGGGCCAAATGCACCATTCCCAGGTGCCTTCGACTTTGGGATTGGCCTGATGCGTGCCGCTGAAGCGGAATTGGTCGGACTCTTTGCCGCTCTTGTAGGAAGCGAGGGTTTCCTTGGGTAGTTTGCGCACGAAGTCTTCACCACCGGGCACCGACTTGGCGATGGCGCCGAGGTTCTTGCGGATGGTCGGACCGCCACGTCCGAAGACCGCGCCGGTGTGAGGCTCTTTCACCACGGCAGGCACGCTCTTGTAGACCACGCCGATCATGGGGGAGGCGAATTTCTTCACCTCGGGGCTGGCGCCCTTGATGGCATTGGCGATGGCGTTTGAGGTCTGCCAAGAGGCACCGCTGACGCGGAACTTGGAGACTTGTTCGAGTACTACGGGCAGGGTCTTTTTGTAGTGCTCCGGCTCGCAGGCGATCTTGGAAAGGGTGATGCAGGCGGCAGCCTTCACGTAGGTGCTGTCGTAGTAGTTGATGAATTCAATGAGGCGGTCGCGATGCTGGCCGATAAACTTTTTGTCCGCGCGGCCTAGCGCCTTGATCGCCTGATGGGCGACCCACCAGCCCTCTTCGGGATTGTTCACCATCTTGCTGACCTCGGCGAACATCTCGGGTGTGAGCTGATCCTGAGGAAGTGAGCGGCCCTTGAACATGCCGATCATACCGAGAAGGCCAACTTCACGGAGTCGTGCGTCCTTGGATTTGAGTAGCGGCAGCACCAGGTGCGAGCGGCCAAGATTGTTGGCTGTGCGGATGGCGGCACAGCGGATCCCGTATTCGGGGTGATGGAAGTATTTCTGCAGGGTTTCGTCGGTAACGTCCTGACCGGATAAGTGATTGAAGACCACGCCGGCGGAGTCGTCGCGGCCGACCTTCTCGTCGAGGAGGAACTCCATGGTCAGCGGACCACCGGGAATGGGTTCGATGGAATGGAAGATGTCGTCACCGGCGTTGCCCCAGGGACGCTTGAGCTGCTGCTGCACGGCGAACTTGCTGCGTGGGGCGCCGAAGAGCTGCAGATGCTTACGGGGAAGGGTGTAGGTGAGGGCGAAGAAGGTGCCCCAAGAGCGCTCTTGTTCGGTGGCGGAGCGGTCATAGCGATCGTCCATGCCGGCAATACCGATGCTGCCGTCGTGACGGCGGGAGAGTTCCATCACCCAGCGGCGGGTGTCGAAGTAGGAGCGGTACTGCTTGGGACGCTTCTCCCTCATTTTCTTCATGGCGGCGTGGTGCCAAATTTCACCCATGCCACCACCGGTATGGGCGGCGTGGAACCAGTTGGTGGCGTAGAAGGCCTTCATGGCCGAGTTGTCGCGGGCCTTGGCGAAGACGGTGTCTTCACCCCGAGGATCGACCAGTGCTGCGGCACCCAGGGCACAGGCGAGGCCACTGGACTTGCCGTTGTCGCGGAAGCCGCCTTCCGGATCGGTGTTGCCGTAGGCGACGTTGCCGTGACCAGCGAAGCGGTAGAATTGGGCGAAGGACTGATCGAAGGTGTATTTGTCGACCTCCACGCCACAGAGCTTGGCCATGAGAAGGAAGGTCATGCAGTTGACGCCAGAAGCGTGGACCTGACCGGAACCAGTGGAGTAAGTGAAGGCGGCAGGGGCGCCACGACCGCTCCAGCCACCGCTGTACATGTTGGCCTTGAGTTGATCAGCGAGGCGTTTGATAACGGGCAATACGGTTTTGTCTCCGGTGCGCAGGTAGTATTCGCAGAGGCCAAGGCCGTTGTAGCCGGTGGCCCAGTTCATGTTGCCGTAGATGCTGTCGGCGTTCTTCATCCAGCGCTTCACGACTTCGAGATCCTGGTCGTTGCCGGTGGAGAGGAGGAAGAGGACCGAACCCCAGCGCGGCTTCTCCTGCTTGGCCAGAACCGCAGCGAGGTTGCGCACAATCATGTCGGACTTCTTACAGTTGAGTGGCCAAGTAGGGCTGTAGGCGCCCATGATGGGGATCTGCACGGTGACCACACCCTCGCCCTTGATCTTCATGTTGAGCTTGCCGTCCTTGGCTTCGGCGGCGGTGATGATGTCGCCGAGGATTTCGCGCGGGTCGATGTCCTTGAGGACGACTCCGTTGATGCTCTCGATGATCTGACCCTTCTTGAGCTTGCCGGTCTTTTCGGCGGGGGAGCCTGCCTCGACATTGTTGATCTGCATGGTCATGCCCGGGCGAGTCAGCGTGATGCCGATGCCGGCGGGCCCGAAGTTGCGCACGTTCCAGTTGCCGCTGCCCCGTCCAGAGTCCCTTGGAAAGGGGTTGAAAATGGGTGCGTAGCCCTTCTTGTAGTAGCCCTGCTGGGCCGAAGCGGAGCCTGCAGAAACGAAGATCGCGGCCAAACCGGCGGCCACGACTCTAGAGAAAATTGGATTTTTCAGGATCATCGACACCGTTTCTCTTCGAAGAGAGTCGCGGCGTCAATCTATCACTGGCCTCAGGGGAGACGTTTTACTTTGAAACTCCTGACAATCACCACACTACCGGGATCGTGGGCCTGGAGGGCGAAGGTGCCCTCGTTAAAGCGCTTGGTCTCGGGCTTGTGGTCCTCGGGCTCGGTGTATTCGTTGGTGACCTTGCCGTTGACGGTGACGGTGGCCTTTTTGCCCTCAACCTTGACGTTCATGGTGACCCATTCGTCGTCCTTGTGGCCGGGCTCAGCACAGTCCTTGAAGGAGTAGATGCTGCCGGTCTTGCGGGGATCCTTGTGGGTGGCGTTCATCTGCGCCTCATAGCCCTGTTGGGGCCAGCCTTTCTCTTGCCAGGTGGTGTGGAAGAAAAGGCCAGCGTTGGCGTTCTTGGCGGTCTTGAATTGAACTTCGACCTCAAAGTTCTTCCAGGAGGCCTTGCCATCTTCGCCCATGTAGAAGAGGTGAGCGCGCTTGCCATTGAGGACGATGTTGCCTTCCTCAAGGCGCACGGATTCGACGTTCTCAGAGGTCTTCCAATGCTTCAGGTCGTCGCCCGTCTTGAACAGGGTCTGCCAGTCTTCGGCGAGGGCGCTGAGACTGGTGGCGAGGAGGGTGGAGAAAATGAGGAGCGTTTTCATGGGTGTTGTAACGTTCTGAGAGGGTTGTTTTTTTCGGTGTTAGGCAGGGACCGCTCTCCGAGCGGTCCGGAACGAATGCCCTGTTGGCTTCCGGACGCCTTGGAAATGCGTCCCTGCCTACTGCGGCAGTCGGATGGAGGCCTTGAAGGCATTGTCCGACGGAGTGAAATCCACGGTGATGGAATTCTTGCCGTTTTCAAGCAGTTCGGAGGTGATGGGCTTGAGGAGCAGGGTGACGGGGCGTGGGTCTGGGCGACCGATCTTGAGGTCAATGATCAGGGTGCCATTGAGATGCATTTTGATCGCCTTGGCAGACTGATAGCTCAAGTAGATGTCGCGGATGGCATCGGCATTCTCCACATCAAATTCGATGTTTTCGGTGTGGATCTTGTCTGGCTTGTGCCAACTCTCGGCCTTAATGGAGATGAGTTCCTTGCCCGCCCGCAGTGAGCGGTTGGGCTCTTTTTCCAAGAGGGCAGTGGCTGCCTTGCCGTAGAAGCTGTCCTTGTTGCGGACCAGGGCCTGTAGCCAGCGACGGGTGCGGTTGTTGTAGCCGGGCTGGATGATGTTGAAGCCCTTCTCTCCATCCCAGGCCATTTCGGAGAGGGCGCGGTGGTATTGAGCGCCTTGAGCCAGGAGGTCATCCATACCTTCAGCTTCTAGTGCGGCATAGTATTTTGTGAGGGCTGGATCGTCGGAATCGAGAACCGAGTCGATGGCCTGCAACTGATGCTTCACCAGGAAGAGATCACCGGCGTAGAGGTTTTTCTCCATGGAAGAGAGAGTCAGGGGGATGCTGGCGAGATTGCGTTCGCAGACGTCCTTGAGTTGAGCGGCCAGGGCAACAGTTCGGGGATTACTCGAGCTTTTGAGAGAGTCGGCAATCTTACCTGCCCGGACAAAATCCTTGAGGTGGAACGTGTCGAGCGCGGGTTTGAGTTCAGCCGGCGCATCGACGGCAAAGCAGCTGTCACGGCGGCCCAGCATGGCGAGGCGTTGGGTGCCCGAAAGGTAGCTCAAGGCGAAGCTGCCAGTGGTCCAGAGCGGGCCTTTGCTCACGTAACCCGTGCCAAGATCACCCTCACGGGTTTGAGGCCAGGGTTGGGTCATGAAGGAACCATCCTGCCTGCGGCACATGTCGCGGTAGGAAAGGAAGCGCTTCCAGTAGTTGATGGTGTTTTGGCGACCGGCGAGCTGCACGCCGAGTGGTGTCCAGGTTTGGTTGAAGTAGTTGCCGGTGTGGCCACCTTCAATCTCCTTGAGGTTGGAGCTGGCGCTCAGACGAGCAAACCACTGCGAAGCCGGATAGGCATCCAGCATGTGGAAGCAAAGGGCGGCTTTGCCCGCTTTGCCACCATTGCTGGTGGAGTAGTAGGGGGTGTGGTCGCCGTAAGGGATGTTGCCGCGGCCGGCATACTTGCCATAGAAGCCCGCGCTGTTGGCGATGGCCTTGTCGGAGTAGGTGACGCCGGCCTGCTTGCCGAGAATCAGGGAGTAAAAGCAGACGATGCCGGTGGAATTGACCGAGCCGTAACCGGGTGGAATGAAGTCCGGCACGCCCCGGTGCCCCCAGGTGCCGGGATTGCATTGGCCGTCGGTGAGGACCTTGGCGAATTCCTCAATGGTGGGCAGCACCCGTTTGTCGCCAGTGGCGAGATAGTATTCAGTGAGAAAGGTGTTGGTGTTGCCCCAGCGCCAGGTTTCGTGACCGGCATCGGAGATGGTGTGGCCGAGGCTCATGCGCATGGCAGAGCGGCGAACGTGATCGAGATACTTGGGATCGTGAGTGGCCAGCAGCAGGCCAGCATTGTGTGGGCGGCCCACACCGGGACTATAGCCATCGGCAGGCATCTTCTCCGCGAGGAAAGCAGCAGCATTCTCGACGATCTTGGCGGACTTGGGGCAGTCGAAGGGAGCGGTATCGCTGTAGGTGCCCATCACTGGCAGCTTGATGGTGATGGTGTCCTGTTCACCGTTGCGCACGCGCAGCAGTTTGAGCTCACCCTTGCCGGCGTCGCTCTCGGCCCAAGTCAGGGCGCGGGAGAAGGCCAGGCGGGCATCGGAGTCGAAGGGTTTGAGTTGAGGTGCCGTAGTCCAAGAGCTTGCAGGTGTTTTGGGCGGTACGGCGGCGCCGACGATGATGTCGTAGGGCTGGAGGATGCCATGGGCAGGGGAACCCGGCTCGATGCTCTTGATCATGATCTCGCGGCTGTCGTGGCTGTGGCCATCGTGGCCCTGCACGTAGCCACGCGCGCCAGTGGCACCGAGGTTCTGAGTGAGGTGATAGTTGCGCTGCCCCATGTAGGGCACGGGCGTCTGGTGTGGCGGAAACTTGGCGAGCTCGTGCTCTTTCTGCGCGTGAGTTAGAGAGCTTACGAGAAAGCTGAATGCGATGAAGCGTTTCATGTCGGAAGAATGGTTGGTGAAGGTGCGCGTGGTTCAGTAAGCCTCGAGTTC
>CAZIPY010000101.1:0-13638 GCA_964541125.1 uncultured Luteolibacter sp.
AGGCCGACTACCAGCGCATGCGCTCGATGATTCCGCCGGCCGTCATGCTGCCCGACGGCGAGAGCGTCCTCGACATCAACGAGGTCCAGAGCATCCTACCCCACCGCTACCCATTCCTGATGGTGCACCGCATCGTCGACCTCAACAGCGAGACCAAGTGTACTGGCATGAAGAACGTGACTTCCAACGAGCCCTTCTTCCCCGGCCACTTCCCGGGCCACCCCATCATGCCCGGCGTCCTTCAGCTGGAAGCCATGGCCCAGGTATCCTCGGTGCTAATGCTCCGCAAGCCCGAGAATCAAGGCAAGATCGGCTACTTCATGAGCGCCAACAACGTCAAATGGCGCCGCCCGGTCCTTCCTGGCGACACCCTGATGATCGAGACCGAGATTCTCAAAATGCGCGGCTCCATCGGTCAGACCCAATGTCGTTGCGTGGTGAATGGCGAGGTGGTCTCAGAGGCTGAATTGAAATTCGCCCTGATGGACCGCTAAGAAGCCAACTCATGGCAATTACCCTCGATCTCAAGGAATCTGACCATCTGGTCATCGCCTTTGCCGGAGCCAACGGCAAAATGGGTGACCGCGATCAGAATTTCTTCAAATCAGCGGGATTTGAGGACGTCAGCACCGTTCACGTGAACGACCCGCACAAGATCTGCACCTTGGCAGGTGTGCCACCAGAATACCCGAACTTTCATGATCTGACTCATGCCCTCGAGGAGATCGTGGACAGACACCCGCATGAGAATTTGATCGTCGTTGGTGCCTCAGGCGGAGGATTGCCCGCTCTGCTATATGGGCACATCCTGAAGGCCGATCACGCTGTTATCTTTAGTGGATACACCTGTGTAGATCCTGATGGCATCCTTCAAGGCGACGATCAACTGTTAGCCACGGTAAAAAATCGTATCGAGATGCATCCACAAGTCATTGAAGAGATAAAACACTTCATGGATTCGCGCAATCTCCTCAAGAAATGGAATGGAAAGACCACTTACGATCTACATGTGTCGCGCTTCAACAAGATCGACCTGCGCCGTGCCCGACAACTTAGAGGCTTCGAAGGTGTCAATATTCACACTCATCCCTACTCCGAACACGGACTCATCTCCATGTTGATTCGGAACGGTCGAATCAGAGAGTGTTTCGAATTTCCCTACAAGCATCGCAGAACCCTGAACGACTCGATTCGGTATCTGCGCATGTATCTCCGCAAGCTAAAAGGGCGCTTGTAATAGAAAGACAAGAAAGCCGACCCATAATGGGCCGGCCTATTGTATTCAGGGCTTGTCCGCTGACCCGTCCTTCGAAGCTTTAGCGTAGGAGGAATCCTTGGCGAAGGTGGGTTACATCTCCAACTGCGGACGACCCTCTTCCGGCCAGTCGACGTGGTAGAACTTGCCGCGGGGCTGATCGACACGCTCGTAGGTGTGGGCACCGAAGTAGTCACGTTGGCCCTGAAGCAGGTTGGCGGGCAAGCGCTCGGACCGATAACTATCGAAGTAGGTCAGCGCACTGCCGATACACGGAGCAGGCACGCCGTTCATCGCGGCGGTGGCCACCACCTTGCGCCATTGAGCCTGAAGCTTGTCGACCTCGCCTTGGAAGTAGGGATCGATGAGCAGGTTGGGAAGCTCACCGTCACGCTCGAAGGCTTCGGTGATCTTCTGCAGGAAGATCGCACGGATGATGCAGCCACCGCGGAAGATCTGGGCGATACTGCCAAAGTCGAGGGTCCAATCGTATTCGTTCTGTGCCTCGCGCATGAGCTGGAAGCCCTGCGCATAGGAGCAAATCTTGGAGCAGTAGAGAGCGGCGTGGATGGCTTCGATGAGCTCCTCCTTGTCGCCATCGTAGGCGGCGTCAGGACCACTGAGGATCTTGCTGGCAGCCACACGCTCGTCCTTCACCGCGGAGATGCAGCGAGCGAAGACGGCCTCGGCGACGGTGGGAGCGGGCACACCCATATCCAGCGCACTGGTACTGGTCCATTTGCCGGTGCCCTTCTGGCCAGCGGTGTCGAGAATCATGTCCACCAGATCAGCGCCGGTGGCGGGATCCTTCTGGCAAAGGACTTCACCGGTGATCTCGATGAGGAAGCTGTCGAGGATGCCGGTGTTCCACTTCTTGAAGACTTCACCAATCTCCGGAGCAGACATGCCGAGCAGGCGACTCATCAGGTCGTAGGCTTCGCAGATCATCTGCATGTCGCCGTATTCGATGCCGTTGTGGACCATCTTCACATAGTGGCCTGCGCCGTCCGAACCGATGTAGGTCGCACAAGGCACTCCACCTTCGATGGGCTTACCGGGCTCAGCACCCTTGAGCTCTTTACCAGTCTCGGGATCAACCTTGGCGGCGATCGCATTCCACACGGGCTCGAGGTGGGAATAAGCATCCTTGTCGCCACCGGGCATGAGGGCCGGACCGAAGCGGGCACCTTCTTCACCACCGGAAACCCCACTACCAATAAAGAGGAAACCCTTCTCTTTAAGCTCCTTCTCGCGACGGATGGTGTCGGTCCATTTGGCGTTGCCGCCATCGATGATGATATCGCCGGGCTCGAAAACCTCGGTGAGTGCGTTGATCACTGCATCGGTGGGACCACCGGCTTGCACCATGATCACCGCGCGACGTGGGCGCTTCAGGCTGGCAGCAAATTCCTCAAGAGTTGCCTGACCCACCAAACCACCGGGAGTATCGGGATTCTCAGCCACGAACTCCTCCATCTTGGAAGTGGTGCGGTTGTAGACCGAAATTTTGAAGCCGTGGTCGGCGATATTGAGTGCGAGGTTCTGACCCATGACGGCAAGGCCGATGAGTCCGATATCCGAAAGTTCTTCTGACATGATGATTGGCTGTTTGGGGGAATGATTGATTAGCGGACGACTCGGGCGCCACCGCCACCCATGACCTTCTCCACTTCCTTGCGGGTGACCATGGTTGTATCGCCGGGAGTCGTGGAAGCGAGGGCGCCGTGGGCGGCACCGTATTCAACGGCTTGCGCGGGGTCGTTGTGTTCGAGGAAACCGAACTGCACACCGGAGGCAAAGGAATCGCCGCCACCGACACGGTCGAGAATCTCAAGACCGGGATACTTGCGGGATTCGTGGAACTGACCGTCGTGCCAAAGAATGGCAGACCAGTCGTTAATAGTGGCAGTCTTGACGCCACGCAGAGTGGTCGCGGCGACCTTGAAATTGGGATAGGCCTTCACCGCGGTCTCGATCATGGCCTTGAAGGCATCGAGTTCGATGTTGGTGAGGTTGTGGTCCACACCCTCCACTTCGAAGCCGAGTGAAGCAGTGAAATCCTCCTCGTTGCCGATCATGACATCCACGTAATTGGCGATCTCCTTGTTGACCGCCTGGGCCTTATCGAGCCCGCCGATGGTCTTCCACAGTGAGGGACGGTAGTTGAGGTCGTAGGAAACGATCGTGCCGTATTTATTGGCAGCCTTGACGGCTTCGAGAGTGACTTCAGCTGCGGATTCCGAGAGAGCGGCGTAGATGCCACCGGTGTGGAACCAGCGGACACCAAGCGTGCCGAAGATGTGCTCCCAATCGATATCACCAGGCTTAAGCTGGGAGGCAGCAGTGTTGCCTCGATCCGGGTTGCCAACCGCGCCACGGATGCCGTAGCCGCGCTCGGTGAAGTTCAGGCCGTTGCGAACCGATCGACCAATCCCATCATCCTCACGCCAGACAATGAAGTCGGTGGCGACTCCGCCCTGCATGATGAAGTCTTCAATGAGGTGACCCACTTCGTTGTCCACGAATGCGGTGACAACGGCAGTCTTCAGACCGAAGCATTTCCTCAGGCCACGGGAAGTGTTGTATTCTCCCCCGCCCTCCCAGGCTTGGAACTGGCGCGCGGTACGGATGCGGCCTTCACCGGGATCGAGCCGTAGCATGACTTCGCCGAGCGAAATCTGGTCGAAGGCGCATTCTTCTTTGGATTTGATGTTCAGGGGCATGATTTTGATTCGGTTTATTCGGCGACCTTGAAGTCGGCCAGTTTCCAGCGGCGCTTGCGGGCCTCTTTCGCGAGGTCGTTGAAGGCGTCGATTTCAGCTTCAGAGAAAAGGAGTCCGCCATTCTTCTCGGCGCGAGCAGCGGCTTGGGCTTCGAACTGACCGGGAAGGATGCAGTTCTCGTTGCCGTGACCGAGCACGTCGTCGAGGACCGCCTTAATGTTCTCACTCTGGCTGCGGCCCTTGGCAAAAGCCCCAGAACTGAGGGCTTCAGGATGCCAGACCTGAAAGTAGAAGCAGCAGGTGCCCTTGTCGTCTCCCACCTGATCCCAGCGATTGCGAATGGTCGGCAGAGAGCCACCGATGAAACCACCGATAATCTCGTTCATCAGGGCCAGACCGTATCCCTTGTGCGCGCCGAAGGGCACCAGCGACTTGGCTTTGGTGGGATCCGTGGTCATTTCACCGTTTTCGTCTACGGCGGCGCCGGGAGGCAATTCCTTGCCTTCACGGGCGAACTGCTGAACGCGGCCCATGGCAACCACAGAAGTGGCCCAGTCAATAACGATGGGGTAACCAACGGCATCGGTGGTGGGGAAACCCCAGCTGTGGGGATTGGTGCCGAGTGTGGGATATTTGCCACCGAAAGGCACCACTTCGGCAAGTGCCGCAGTGCAGTTGGTGTAGGCGATGTAGCCGCGGCGGGCAGCGTCCATCACATAGCCACCACCCCAGAGGTAGTGGAAAGCATTGTCAACGGAGACCATTCCAACCCCATATTTGTCAGCCATCTTGATCGCGGCCTCAATGGCAGCATAGGCGGTCGCTTGGCCGAGCTTCTTGTTGGCATCCCAGACTTGAGCACCACGGAAACGGTTCTTCACTTTTTCGATCTTAGCCTTAGGCACGCAGCCACCAGTTTCAGATCCAAAGAGATGGTCTAGGTGAAGGGCCTTAATCGCATTGTGGGTTCGAATGCCATGGCGGGCGGCCTCCGCACAGAAGCGGGCACCGTCACGAGCTTCAGCGGGGCTATATCCGCGTTTGCGATAGACCGCTGCCACGAGGGCATCGTGGGTCTCTTGAGGAACGACGTAGAAAGTTTCAGACATGGCGGAATAAACTTAAAGGAGCGCGCTCGGGATCTCGGCATCGTTGACCTGAGCCAAGGGTTTGTCTCCCTTGAGCATATTGAGCAAATTGGTGGCCGCCATCATCGCCTGGCGCTGCACGCTTTCGTAGGTACGCGAACCAATGTGCGGAGTAATCAGGCAATTCGGTGCGTTGAGTAGAGGATGATCGGCCGGTGGAGGTTCAACATCAACCACATCGGCGCCGTAGCCACCGACCTTACCGCTGTTCAGGGATGCAACGAGGTCATCGGTTTTAACCACTTCCCCACGGCTACAGTTGAGGATAATCACTCCATCCTTCATACCGGCAATGGTCTCTTCTCGGATGAGATCTCGGGTTTCCTCGGTGAGGTTGGTGTGAAGTGAAATCACATCGGACTTGGCGAAGAGCTCGGTCACGTCTTCGGCACGCTTCACGTTGTGCTGCTCGGTGAATTCCGCATCCCACCAGACATCGTAACCGATGACGTCCATACCGAATGCCTTGGCTCGAACGACGACTTCCTTGCCAATCCGGCCGAGTCCGACCACACCAATGGTCTTACCCATGATTTCGTGGCCGGTCAGGCGCTTCCATTCTCCGGCACGGGTGTGATTGACGAGTTCCACCAGTTGACGACTGAGTGACAGGAGAAGAGCGAATGTGTGCTCAGCCACGGTGGTGTGGTTGACCCCAGGGCAAAAGGAAAGTGGGATACCCATTGCCGTGGCAGCATCAACGTCGATCTTATCCACGCCGATGCCATACTTGCTAAGGATTTTCAGGCGTGGTGAAGCCTTATCCAGCACGGCCTTGGTGATCGCATCATCACCACAGAGAATGGCATCGAAATCACCGACCAGATCCAGCATTTGCTCCTCACTCAGCGGTCCTCGCTCCCTGACAATCTCAATGCCGGTGGATTCCAAGAGGTCGTGATGGGGGCCCGGAATATCCTGATAAGAGGTGGTAGTGAGAAGGATGCGGACGTCGCTCATGCAAAGAGGGGGGTAAAAGAACGCGCGTGCATCCTACACCCGCCGTTTTTTGTCAATGGTGAACGGGTTCCGATTCGCCCCAAAAACAACGAAAAAACAAGGACTTACAGAGCTTAAACGAGTGAAAGCATCACTCTTCCTCGTCATCAGGCTCATCTTCCGGGACATCCACCGGTTTCCTCACCAGCACTACCCGAAATCCATACATATCGTCGGCAAAGCCAGGCATCACCGCGTTTCGTGAGCCACTGTAGAGATTTTCCTTCTGGTAGGTGTTCCAGCCTCCACCCCGCATCACTCCAAGACCTTCAGGCGCCTGCTTGGAGTAGGGGTCCCCCACCCACTCCTGAACATTACCGCTGAGATCATGAATACCCAGCTCGTTGGGGTCATAGGTTCCCACCGGCGAAGTATGAGCGTAGCCGTCATCATACCCGGGAATGGTCCGATCCACATCCACGTCCGGACTCAACGCGGCAGTCATATCCGAAAAATTGCCAGGCACATTGGCTTCGGCCCAGACCTCTCCCCAGGGAAACTTCTCCTTCTTACGAGCGTCACGGGTGCCGGGGCTCGCATTTGGATCTTCATCGATGAGGCCCACCAGGCGGCTCCACTCGATATCGGTCGGAAGTCGGTAGGTGTGATTGGGCGAAATCCGTTCCTTGGCTCGCTCTCGATTGGTCAACCATTCACAAAAGGCCTCGGCTTCGGCCCGAGTGACGTTCACCACGGGATGCAGATCTGTCTGTTCAAAGGCAGGCAACTTGAGCGGTTCACCCTTCGTCTCCTTGAGGAATTGCTGATAATCCCTGACTCTGGTTTCCCAAACTGCGGCCATCAGATCCACATCCGCTGGCACAAACTTCATACCCAGGCCGTTTTCCCATGGCTTACCGAAGACCACACCCTGGTTCTCCTGCATTTCGATGTGCAGTTCCAGCATCTCACCATCCCTGAGGTTATAGGTCTTAGCGAAGGGCTTGTAGCCCTCAAGCACCAACAGCAGCTCAATTTTTCCGGGTTTAATTCCAGGCACCACCATTTCACCGTGAGTCAGCCCCTCGGATACTTTGTTGATGAACAATTCAGCTCCGGAAGGAGTGCTTGTGATGTAAAGGCTGCCGTAATCGATGCGACTCACCCGCAGGCGGAATGGCTTGAGCTTGGCCTTCTTGGCCTTCTCGCTCATCGCGGCATTGGCATAAGACTGATCGAGAATACCCCGCACCTCGTGATCTTCCGTGAGGAAGCCTGCCTCCAATCCCTGATTCCTCATCCACATGCTGAAACGGTTCACCATTTCCTGATTGGTCAGAACAATTTCGACAGGCTGTCCGTCTTCCGTGGTCTTGAAATAGTCGAACACCTTCGGGTTGGCACGGATATCCTTGGCGGCCAGATCCCACAATTGGCGACTGACAAAATCGGAACTCAGGTGTGCCTCACCGTCAGGTTGGTAAAGCTGGTCGAACTGATCCGACCAAGGCTCGCCGATTTCTGGTGGTGAGAAGACCTGCATCTCACCATGCAGAATCATCGGTTCCTCGCGCGAAGACATTCGAAGGGCATCTCCGAGGCGCAGTGGACGATACCCTTCCTTGCGCAAAGTCACCTTGATCTGATCTCCGACCATACCACTCATGGCCTGTGTGGGTGTGGTGCCGATAACATCACCAAATTGATCAACTACATCCGCACCTTCGGGCGTGCTGAAAATACGATAGAGACCCTCAACCCGTTCCGGAGGCGCCATCGGATCAGGGGCTTGGAAGCTTTTCACCCATTCCGTATCTTTTGCCATTTCCCAACCACCCCAGCCAGTGACGGTGGCGAGAAACAAAGAGGTGATCGCAAGTGAAATGCCGCGTGGGCGGCGACGTTTCCCGCGCTTGAGACGGCGGAGAGAATTGGCAAGTTCTGCTGCACTTGAAATCTTGCGCTTGGTGATGCGGGGCTCGCAAACCTCACAGATGATTCGGTTTAACTCTAACCAGAGCTTGCGATCCCTGCCGCCGGGCATTTTCTCGGGTAGCTCGGGGAAGTTCATCCGGTCCATGCCGGTGGTGATTTCGTAGAGCACTTTGCCCAAGCTGTAGATGTCTGCCTTGGCGGAACCGGGGCCCTCCGGCGGCACGAATCCTTCCGTACCCACAAAGGTCCGCTGGCCGCGGGCTGCCACCAGACCAATATCGGCTAGCTTAGCTTTACCACCCACAAAAATGACATTCGATGGCTTCACATCGCGATGAGCCAAACCGTTATCATGGAGGTGCTGAAGTGCTTCGGACAGACGTAGACCGATATCCACACAGTCATGTACCGGCCACTGATCGGCGAGTCCCTCGTGATGGTCGCCACGCAAGGTCAGGGCCTCATATTCGACGGGGTTTATATCATCGCCGGTATGGACATCATCACCGAGCTCCATCACGTAATAGTAGAAGGGTTCCTCCCCTCTGCTGCGCCCGACGTGAAGAATGTTCACCAAGCCCGGGTGATCCCGGGAAATCGGCTCGAATTTAAGAATGCCGTCAAACTCGCGCTCGAAGGTGCGATCGTCCTCAAAGTCCTCGCGCCACACCACCTTGACGGCACGTAGCGCACCGGTCACACCCCGTGCAAGCCAGACCTCGCCATAGGCGCCTCCGCCAATCTTGCGCAGGACCTCGTGGTCGGGAATCGCCGGACTGGGCCTGACATTAGGATTCGCCATTAGGAGTCGTCATTATCCTTCTCGAGCTTGGCCAACTCCTTCTTCAAAACCGCACCCACACGGTGCTTCGCCAAATAGACCTGTGCCATGCTCACGTTGAGCTTCTTCTGCACCTGCTTCGCCTCCCATTGCTTGACGACGTAGCAATCGAAAATCTGATACTGTTTCGGAGAGACCTGCGCCTTTACCCGCGCGAGCGCAGCGTCTGCGATGTTCTTTTTCCACTCAACGTTCCATAGGCGCGAAAGAATATCCCCATCGGGATCTTCAACGCGGTCGATCACTGCTGTTTTGCGATCGTTATCCCAATCACCTCCGAGCATCGCGGTATCCTTCTTGCGCTTGCGGAACTGGTCATTGATGCGCCAGCGTGTCATGTTCATTAGCCAGGTCTTGAAGGATCCCTGTTTTGGATCGTAGAGATTCTTTTTACTCTGTTTGGCAATCGACAGAATTGTCTCCTGAACACAGTCGAAAGCCTCGTCCTGCCGAAGTCCTGCCTTGATGGCCACGGCGTAGATCAAACGCCAGTATGTCTGATAAAATTCGTCCCAGGTGCGTTGATCCTCCCAGTTCTCGAGCCTGGCGATCAGGCTCTTACGGGTCTTGGCATAGGCATGCTTGAGGTTGTCATCCCGCTCTTTGTCGGACTCCTCCTTCTCCTTGTCTGGTTGTTCTTGATCAGCCGACATTTCGCTTTTGTTTAACGGATTGCTCGCCTCCTGTCTTCATCGGATTGCGCTTTTCTCACAATCCACTGCTTATAAGAGACTTAAACTTTTAAAAAATCTACACCTCAGGCGAATTCCGTCAAACCAACAGCGCCAGGTCGCATTTACGACCTGGAAACCTACGTGATCGTGTCCTTGACCCTTTGGAAAGGTGAGCTTTTGTATGTTCTATGGATGAAAGTCATCGCATCGCCCTGTTCGGGGGAACCTTCGACCCCGTTCACCTTGGTCACCTTGCGATGGCCCAAACCGCCCTTGATTCCCTTGAACTCGAGCAGGTCCGCTTCATCCCCTGCCAGATCTCTCCGCACAAGCAGGACTCAGAGCCCACCTCCGCAGAACATCGGATCAAGATGCTGAAGCTTGCCACGATGGATCATGAGTGGGCCATGGTCGACGATTTTGAAACCCACACCGAAGGCCCATCCTACTCATGGAAGACAGCGGAGACCATGAAGGCTCATTTTCCGGACAGCCAGCTGTTTTGGATCATGGGCAGCGACCAGTGGGAAGCTCTGGATCAATGGGCCCAGCCGGATCGCCTCGCGGCCTGTGTCGAGTTCATCGTCTTCCATCGAGGCGTAGAACCCCAGCCACGTGAAGGCTACGTGCTGCACAGTCTGCCAGCCATCCACCCAGCCAATGCCACCGACATCCGCAACGAGCTTGCGGGTGGCAGTAAGGAACACCCTTGGCTCGATGCGAAGGTGGCCACCTACATCGATCAGCAGAACATCTACCGCTGATATGATTACTTCTTGATTAGCTCAATCGCCTTGTCGGCGAAGCGCTGACCCATGGTCTTGAAGCCTTCTGCGCTGTAGTGGAGGTTATCCTTCTTCATCGGCAAGTCATCAGTGTCGATCCAGGCACCTTTCTTGGATGCTTCGGCTACCTTGACTTGTTCCTCACGCACTTTGACCCAGTGCTTGTAGCGCTTGTTTTCCATGTCCATGTCACTGAGCCGGCCGATGACGAAGTTGATGTCGTCACGCTTCATATCGGCTTCAAGCTGCTTGATCAGGCCAGCGAAGCTCGCACCATAGACCTCGCCATGTAGTTCCTTGGCATCACGCTCGCCCTGCATCCAGACAAAGGTCACCGAGGCGAGCTTCTGATCTTTGATGGCAGGATTCACCAGACTCATCATCTTATCGTAGAGATCTCCCGGAGTAAACTTCCCGGCCACAGCACGCCCTTCTGCTGGTTTCCATTCCTTATACCAACGACGGATCGGCTGCCCTCCTTGAGCACTCTTGACGACGATTACGTTCTCCTTACCGAATTCCTTCTCCACGGCAGGCGTAAAGGAAACATTCGGGTTGAGACCGGCCATATTGGACTGACCAGAGAGAATGAAGAGATGCTTCCCCTCTTCCGCATGCGCGGCAGAGATAAGCATGGGTGCGATGAGTGCGGCGAGAAGGTGACGTCGTTTCATGGATTCTTTGGTTTGTCTTCGATGGACTTACCCGCCGGAGCCTTCGGCGAAGGCGGATGACAGGAAGTGGATTTTGAGTTTTTGCGGTAGGTCGTCCAGAACTCTTCGGACATGGCTTTGATGTGGGGAGCCGCTGAATCACCATCATTGTACATTTGCGCAGTTGCCTGCAGTTCGATGCGCATCATCTGCAGGATCGCTTGTATCTTCTTATCGGGATCCCCTGAGAGGTCCTTGGTTTCGTTAGGGTCCTGTTGAAGATCAAACAACCGGGTCGTGCGTTTGCCATCCACGCAGAACTCAATGAGTTTGTAGCGGTCGTTCCTCATCCCGCGCTGCCACTTCATGAAGGAGAAATACAAATGACTCCAGAGCTGTTTTCCTGCGTCATCCAACACAGGCTTCAAGCTCTTGAACTCGACGGTATCTGGAACCTTCACTCCAGCGAGTTCACATAGAGTCGGATAAATGTCGTAGAGGTAGCAGAGCTGGTCGCGAGTTTCTCCTTTGGGCACCCCAGGCCCAGCCATGATCAGCGGAACCTTTACCCCGTGCTGATACACGTTCTGCTTACCGGTGAGACCATGACTGCCGAGCGCCAGGCCATTATCCGAACTGAAGACGATGATGGTGTTGTCCGCTTCGCCACTTTCTTCCAAGGCTTTGAGGATGCGTCCGATCTGAGCATCGGTATGGGTGATGAGCGCATAGTATCGAGCCAATGTGGTCTTGATCGCCTCTTCAGTGAGCGGACGCTTCATCAGCTTTTCATCCCGAATATGGTGCACTCCGGCGTCGAAGGGATGTTCCGGTAAATAGTTCGCTGGCAACTCCATGTCCTTCCCCTCATACATCGCCAGATACTCCTCCGGCGCGTTGAAGGGGTCATGCGGCGTCATGAAGGAGACATAAGCGAAAAACGGCCTTCTCGGCTTAGTAACTGGAGGCCTTTTTGCGAAATCCTGGATGAATCCCACCGCAGCATCAGCAAAGTGATCGGCATTGAAACGACCATCAACGGGTTTCATATTGGCCTTCAACAGCTTTCCATCCTTCGGATACTGATACATCGGGGTGCGATTGTTACCGCGATGACCACCCCGGTAGTAGAGATTGTCACCTTCGGAAAAGGAACGCATGAAGTGATCACCCGCTTTTCCAAAACCGGGATCGTTCTTGCCAGCAGCGAAGGTCACATAACCCGCCTTGCGGAAGGCTTCGGCCATGGTCACATACTTCTCGGGAATCGCGAAATCCCAGTCGCCTTGGCTTTCCAGGTTCCAGAGTGTGCGGCCACTGAACAAACTGGCCCGGGAAGGTGTGCAGACCGCCATGCAGGTACCACCCATGATGTGGGCCTGGCGAAAACTTGTCCCCTTCTTGACTAGAGAATCCAAATGCGGAGTCTTGATCCGATCGTTACCAAGAGCAGCAATTGTGTCGTAGCGCTGGTCGTCCGTGAACAGGAAGAGGACGTTGGGGCGCTCGATCTCAGCTGGAGCCAGTCCCGTCAGCGCCAGCAGTAGAAGCATCGTTCTCATGGCAGCTCTTTGATGCGGACGTTGCGATACCAGATGGGTTTGCCCTCATCTTGGAAGCTGATGTAGCCCTCCATGGGTCGATCTTTCATGTCCGTCTTGCTGAGGTCGATGTCCACGATCTGCTCGCCATTGAGAATCACGGTCAATTGAGAGCCCTTCACGGTGATGTGGTAGCTATTCCATTCACCAGCAGGCTTCACCATCATTTTGGTGGGACCGACCGTGCGGATGACGCCGCCACAATCGTGATGACCAAACTTCTCCTTGCCGTGGGTGTCGAGGATCTGCACCTCGAAGCCACTATTGACGTGGTCCTTGAGATCGCCCACGCGCATGAACACCCCAGAGTTGCCGCGCTTGTTGAATTTGAAGTCTAGCTTCAGCTCGAAATCCTTATACTTCCTCTTGGTGGTGATGTAGTCGTTGTAGCGAGTCCAACCGTGTTCTCCTTCGCGAGGCTCGAGAGTCACAATATTACCTTCTTTGACCACCCAGTTACCGGTGGTCTGCCAGCCGGTGAGATCCTTGCCGTTGAACATCATGTGAAAACCTTTCTCCACCTTGAAGCCATCGGGATCGATCTGCTGAGAGACGGACTCCTTGGCAATTTCATCTTTGATCAGCTTTGATACTGCCAAGGCCGCTTCTGCAGATTCACCTACCGTTGGAATTTCAGCCCTCAGACATGGTGTCATGAAGATTGTGGCAATCGTACACAGAGAAGAGAACAGGGCTTTGTGGCTCATGGCGTGAATCATCGGGGACAAACTCGGGGCAATCCAAGTGGATTTCCCGGAAGTCCTGAGAATACGGGCGTTAAGCCCTTCATTTCTCAGTTTTTGCTCGCCCACCCCGCCCTAGGCCAGCAATCTCCCGCCGCCATGCTCAAAGCCGGAATCGTAGGTCTCCCCAACGTCGGAAAATCCACCCTGTTCAATGCGGTCACCCGCACTCGCAAGGCAGAGTCCGCCAACTACCCCTTCTGCACCATCGACCCCAACGTCGGCATGGTTTCCGTGCCAGATCCACGTCTGGACAAACTCTCGGAGATGTCGAAGTCCCAGAAGGTCATCCCTACAGCGATTGAATTCGTCGACATCGCCGGTCTAGTGGAAGGCGCCTC
>CAZIPY010000102.1:0-3057 GCA_964541125.1 uncultured Luteolibacter sp.
ACCGTCAAGAAATCGCTGCAGGTTGTCTTCGATGAAGGTTTCTCCGATCTGCCTCCAGATGAGCAGCCTCCATGCGTCAAATTCCTTCGTGGTGACATGTCCCCATAAGAAATCGATCTCACTGGTACTGAATGCGACATCGACGTTTCCACTTCTCCTTTCGTCAAGACAGAAACCATTGATGTGCGTTTCCGGCCTGACAAGGATGTTGCGGTTCCCTTCCAAGTTGTTGAATGCAATCGTTTTCAACGGGCTTTCATTCAACGAGTGTCTGCTGCCATTGGCACCAGAAAATCAGTCAAGGCCGCTCGTCATGCCTACGAAGGGGGATACATTCTTCGTGTTGGCGACATACCTACCTACAGTGTTGCCGATGTCAACGCCGCCATCGCACATTGTCGTGTATCTTCGCCCCCTCCGGCTAAGATCCAGTTCGAATTGGCCACGGATCTCCGTGCTCACCTTCAAGACAAACGACCCCCTCCTTTGAGTTTGCGTCCTTTCGACATCCGTCGCATTGCCGCCTTGAACCTCACAGCAGGGGAGGATGCCCAAGATTCCAAATCTCGCTCGGCTCTCCGTCGTCTGACCGCCATGCCTCTTCCGGATGCAACTCCTCCAGACCCTGACGATCTCGCCGAAATCCTCTCTCCTGTCACCTTGCTCGAGATGCGTAAGCTTCAAAATGAACACATGACAGAGGAAGAACGTCGTTTGCCTTCTTTCACGCGTAAGAACCTCCAGACGCTATCCAACTGGCCCGAATGGCAACAGGCCGACTACAAGCAATTGGATTCGCATTATGCTGCCGGAGCAATCGGTAAAGCCGTTCCGCGACCGGTCTCAGTCCCGGGTCGCCGGAGTCAGGTGTTCCGACTGGTATGGGCTAGGCTGGTAAAAGCAACAGGAGTCCGAAAGTCACGTGCCTGCCTAGATGGATCAAAGAGAGCAGCCCCATGGCTGCGGCAACTGGTGCAAACGTATGCCAGTTGCATCGAACTACCCTGTCTAAGAGCTTTCTTGGCCATTAGTGCACAGATGGGGTACTGCATCTGTTTTGGAGATGTTGAAAACGCGCATCAACAGTCTCCACCACCAAGTGTCGATTGTTTCCTAGAGATTGATGATACCATCGAAGATTGGCACATGCATAAATTCAACGAACGTCCGAATCGAGCTACACATGTTATCCCACTCTACAAGGCTTTGCAAGGGCACCCTGAAGCGGGGGCTCTGTGGGAACGAATGATCATGGATATCATTATCAACAAGATGGGTTTTAGATGCACAACCCATGAACGAAATCTCTACACCGGGACGATCGATGGTCATGATATCTTGGTGTGTCGACAAGTCGACGACTTCGCGTCTGCCTCAAAGACCAAGGAAGGGGCAGAACTATTCATCACCGTCGTTCGGAAACACGTCGAGGCTGAATATGCCGGAATGGGACTGGAAACAGAACAAGGCTTGTATCAACGGTTTAACGGCATTGATGTCTTCCAGACCAAGCAATGCGTCAAGATCGGCTGTGAATCCTACATCGATCGCGTGCTTGAGACTCACGGTTGGAATGCACCGACTCACAGTGACCCCCACAATCTCGTCCCCATCTCACCGTCTATTGTCGACGGGTTAATGAAGGTCGAAGGTCCTGAAGAGAAGAGCGATGAAGCCAAAGCACTTGTGCGAAAACATGGTTTCTCTTATCGTAACTTGCTCGGCGAACTGATCTATGCCTACGTCATCTGCCGCATCGACATCGGTTTTGCAATATGTTTCTTGTCTCGATTTGCGACCAAGCCCCACAACGATCATTTTGCGGCTCTGCGAAACGTGGCAAAATATCTACGCAGTACCAAAGATTGGGGCATCATCTACCGACGGCGAGAACCTCTAGATGGTCTTCCGGATGGTGATTTTGAGTTCCTGGACGAAGATCCGTCTCTGCCACCGTTTCCGGAATTCGACCTAGACCAGTTGGTTGGAATTCTAGACGCCTCTCATGCTACCGATCTCAAGACGCGACGATCGGTAACCGGTCTAGCCCTCTACTATGCTGGTGCCGCTATCGCCTGGAAAAGTCAACTGCAACCCACGGTATCGACTAGCTCCACTGAGGCGGAATTCCTAGCAGCTGTGTGCTGCGCCAAGTTAGCCATCTATCTAAGATCGGTACTACAAGAACTCGGGGTCCTCAAACCAGGACCTACGCCACTTCTCATCGACAATGAAGCGGCTATGAAGGTAATCAATGAACGTCGAGCCACTCCACGCGTTCGCCATGTGGCGATCCAACACTTTGCTATCCAAGAATGGCGGCAAATGAAGCCAGTAATCGTGCATCACCTGCCAGGGGTAATTAACCCCACTGATGATCTGACGAAAGGGCTTAGTTGGATATTGCATGGACGCCATGCTCGACGAAACATGGGACACTACAAGGTTTCCAGTTCTGCACTTTCGCGCAAGAGCGACATCTCCCAAGATGGAGTAACGCCGCGCAAAGCGAGGGAGGATGTTGGAAACCATGGTAGCGCGCCAGCGTCCACACCCGGGACTGAAATAGTGACCGGGACTGAGGGCGCAGAGGCGCGCGTATCTATGACTGTTCGAGAGATGAAGATCTCTAACGACGCTTTTCGAAGGCGTCGTTCTCTCTCATAATTGTTTTAGAATAAAAAGTGTAACACCTCCTCGAGTTGTCTGTTGCAGTGATTCTAGCAATTGTCCCAAAGCCCAAAGCTTATCAAACGAATATCGATTCCAACAGGTTATCGAGTCCAAATAACTTTATATTTCCTCTCTTTTGTATCCACCATGGCGAGTTCTCCTGTGGACACCGAAGGCACCCTTCCGGGAAGCCACGATCATGTGGCGCCGCCTGGAACTAATCCCGACCCCACCAATTCCCAACCAGCTCCGGCTCAAGTCAGTCTCGATGCGACTGCCTCGAGTGGAACTGATGAATACACTACCCAACTCGAGTTCTTTCTTTCCGTCCCTGGCGATTCTCCCATGAATCTGACCCTGTACGAACTAAAAGCTCTCGGGAAC
>CAZIPY010000103.1:0-12018 GCA_964541125.1 uncultured Luteolibacter sp.
TCTACATGATCGCTGGTCTAGTGCCCGCCGATGCTGGATCAGTCACTTTCCTCGGCCACGATATCTCCAACATGCCCATGCACCGTCGCGCTCGCCTCGGTCTCGGCTACCTACCTCAGGAAGAATCCGTGTTCCGCAAACTCTCCGTGCGCGACAACCTGCTCGCCATCCTCGAAACGCAGCAAGGGCTCAACCGTGTGGAGCGCAATGAGCGCGCCGATGAACTCATGGAGCGCTTCGGCATCACCAAACTCGCCAAGTCCTTGGCCATCACCCTCTCCGGTGGTGAGAAACGACGCCTCGCCATCGCCCGCTCGCTTTGCTCCAACCCCAAGCTTCTGATGCTCGATGAACCCTTCGCCGGCATCGACCCCATTGCTGTGGAGGACATTCAGCGCATCGTCCGAGAACTGCGCGACACCGATGATCTGGCCATTCTGATCACCGACCACTCGGTCCGCGAAACCCTCACCATCACCGACCGCGCCTTCCTCATTCACGACGGCCGGGTAATCCTCGAGGGCGATTCCGAAGAGCTCGTCAACGATCCCATGGCCCGCAAGCATTACCTCGGTGATGCGTTTAAGATGTGAGATAACGCCCTAGCACATGGCCATCTCCCGCAAAGCCACCTGGAAAGTCAGTTTCGCCGTCATGGCGAGCCGGGTGCTTGGTTTGGTGCGCGAGATGACCTTCGCTGCCCTCTTCGGCGGCAGCCGCTGGATGGATTGCTTCTATCTGGCTTTCAAGGTGCCAAATTTACTGCGCGACCTTTTTGCCGAAGGTGCCCTATCCCATGCCTTCGTCACCACCTTCACCAAGCGCCTCAAGACCGATGGAGACGAATCCGCCTGGCAGCTCGCCAGCAAAATGCTGACCCTCGCCGCAGTCTTCATGAGCACCATCTGCGTGGCCGGCATGATTGCCGCTCCTTGGATTGTCGAGGGTCTGACCTTCCTCGCACACAACCCGAAATCCACTCGGGAATACAATCCAGAGGAAATCGCGCTGATCATCACCATGGTGCGCATCATGTTCCCGTTCATCATGCTGGTGTCGCTCTCGGCATTGGTGATGGGCATGCTCAATGCCAAGAACGTCTTCGGCGTGCCCGCTCTGGCCTCCTGCTTCTTCAACCTCGGCTGCATCATCGGTGGCGTGGGTCTGGGTTACTGGATCGATCCGGAATGGGGCCCGAACAGCCTGATTGGCTTCTCCATCGGCGTGCTGATCGGGGGCCTGGCCCAGATGAGCTGCCAATTCCCCTCTCTGCGTGGCGTCGGCTACCGCTGGCACGCCGACTTCCAGTGGCGCGATTCGGGTGTCCACAAGATCCTCAAACTCATGGTTCCGGCAGTCATCGCTGCTTCAGTGGTTCAGGTCAACGTAGTGGTGAACTCCATCTTCGCCTTCGGAGTTGGCGAGGGCGCAGTGAGTTGGCTCAACTACGCATTCCGCCTCATGCAATTGCCCATCGGCGTCTTCGGGGTCGCTGTGGCCACCGTCACTCTCCCTGCTCTCTCACGCGCCGCCACCTCCGGCATCAACGACGAATTCAAAAAGACCCTCAACAACGGCCTCGGATTGGTCGCCTTCCTGGTGCTGCCCTCCACCCTGGTGCTGGTGATGCTGGCCGAACCTGTCGTCAGCGTGCTCTACGAATACGGCAAGTTCGACCAACACGACCGCCTGATGACTGCCGCTGCGCTACGCGCCTACGGCTACGGTCTGCTGTTTTATGCCGCGATCAAGGTCATCCAACCTTCCTTCTATGCCATCGATCGGCGCTGGATTCCGATGATGGTCAGCCTGGCCAGCATCGGCATCAACTTCGGTCTCAACTACCATTTCGTCTTCAACCTCGGTTGGGGCCACGAGGCCTTGGCTCTCACCACCAGCGTGATCGCCATCATCAACTTTCTGGCCTTACTCACGGCCATGCGAATCATCGCGGGCGACTTCGGCATTCCCTCTTTGCTGGTCCTTTTGGCCAAACTGCTGGTCTCCGGCGCGGCATTGGTCGCCGTTTGTCACTATGGCAACCAATGGCTGATGCCCGATCTATCCTCCCTCAACGCACCGCAGCGCATCGGAAGTCTTGCCCTGGTTTCCGGATCGGCCGGAGTCGTCTACCTGGCCGTCTGTCATCTATTGCGGGTGGCTGAAGTCCGCGACGCCGTTTCCATCGTTGCCAAGAAGCTGAGATGAAACAGAAGCTCATCACCTGGGGAATCGTAAGCGCCATCGTGTTGCTCATCGGCTCGCATCTGTGGACCAACCGCACGATCAAACTCGGCCCCGGGGTCAAAGCGCCCATCAACCCTGTCCAGACCGAGCTGGATCGACCAACCCCGATCCGCATCGGCAAATATTCGTTATTGCCGCTGGCTGAATTTCAAATCAAGGCGAAGGTCCTCAGTCGCAAACGCTACTGGTTTGGCAAAGGAACCGACTTGTGCCCAGTCGATCTGGCGCTGGGATGGGGGGCGATGTCAGACGAGCGGGTGCTAGAGCACATCAGCATCAGTCAATCTGGGCGCTGGTATCGTTGGAGCTGCAAGGAACTGCCCATCCCCAAGCGTGAGATTCAGACCCACAGCGCCAACATGCACATCATCCCCGCCAACGATGAAGTGGAAAAGGTACTGAAGTCGGTGAGAGCAGGTCAGATCGTCATCATCGATGGTTATCTCGTCATATGCCACAGCGCCGATGGTTTCAGCTGGGAAAGCTCGCTGACACGGGATGACACCGGTGACGGAGCCTGCGAAATCGTTTACGCAAAAGAGATCATCATTCGCGAGGGCGGCTGAAGTCACCCGCCCGCGGTCTGGATCAGCCAACCGATCATCAGCACCTGTGGCACCGTGATCAATGGTAGTGCAAAAGTTGCCTTCCATGAGCGAGTCGTCTCCTTCAGCGCCATGATCTCGGTGTAGTCGGTGGCCACTCCGGCCATCAGAAAGACGAAGGCATTGCCCGGAGCGTGTGCCTCATTGAGAAGGTGGGCGGCAATCGGTGAGGATCCCTCCGAGCAGACTTCAATGATGGTCGTCGCCACCAGGGTCAAGAAGAGGCCAGCGACGGTGGGCCCGAACCAATTCCGGAACCATTCATCATCCACAAAGGCCTGAATGGCCGCGGTCAGCACAAAGCCAAAGAAGATCCAGCGCAGGATCATGGTCGAGCCCTTGATCCCCTCACCCAGCAGATTGCCCCAGTTCTTCACGCCCGGCTTGAGAGAACGAACGACCTGCCTGATCTCGGGTCCCATGCGGTAATCCTTGGGAAGATCAACCTCATTGGGATTGGACGGCAACTTACCCGCTGCGACTAGCCGATTCACCAACCAGCCTGTGATCAGAGCCACGCCCATGGAAAGCAGGACGAAAATGCCCATCCACTTCCAGCCGATGAGGGCGGCGAGAATGAGGGTTAGTGAAAAGGAATTCCACGGACTGGCAATCAGGAAGGCCATGGTCTGACCGAGTGAAATACCCCGTTTGTAGAGGCCCATGCCCACCATCAGAATGCCATGGTTGCAGAGATCGAGCAGCACCCCCGCACCGACGGCCCTGAACAGGCCCGAAGTGGTGTCACCGCGACCAAGAATAGCTGCTACCAACTCCCGTGGGAACCGACTGAGGATGGCGAAGGCCAGAATCCCCGCCGCCAAACCCCACCAAGCCTTACTCGCCAGCATCCAGCAAGCATGACCGAAGTCATCAAGGGCTGATGGCGCCCCGTTCCAGGTCAGATGGACCATGCTGGCCAGCAGAAACACGCTGAGAGACCCCCACAGGAGCCAGTCGAACTTGGCGGCACTCCCACAGCAATCGTCTTCGATGGAATCACTGCCGCAACATCCGGATGAGGATGACTTGGGCTTGAGGTCCGGCAGCCCGAAGTCACTAGAATCCGACTGCCCGCTCAGTTGGAGCACGCTCTTACGCTCGGACCCTCGATCCTTGTCCTCGGGGGGCGGTTCAGAACAACAGTCGGACATCGATACGGATCAAGGCTAGGCTGCCTCACCGATGATGTCGAACCCGATCACTTTCGGGCGGCACCTTCGATCAAGTTCTGAAGATCCCCTTCGGCCTTTGCCGCTGCCTTCTCCGCCTGCTGCTTTTCCTTTGCTGCCCGCTCTGCAGGATCCAGTTGTGCATTCGCTTCGATTTCAGCAGCGGCTTGCTCCACCTCAAGGCGGAATGGCACGTCGAGGTCCGCCAGTTTCACGCCGATCCACTTTTCACGCCAGCCCTTGGTCAGTAGATTCATGTCACCCACCTTGAGAATCGCCACGCCGTCCTGCACACCGACAAATTTGGTTGAGTGCACGGTCTCCGCCATGCCCACCCGTGCGTAGCGCTTCTTGAACACCTCCGCTTTCACCATCTCAGGCTTGATGGGCGGCTTCACCGGTTTCTCCTCTTCGCCAGCAGCAAAGCTCATGCAGGCCAATGAGAGCAAAAAGAGTCGCAGGATCTTCATAGGCTTCCATGGTGGCCACGATGTCAGAGGCCGTCAACAGTACGCCGCCCGCTTTACTGAGGTTTTACAGCACCGGCATCTCCCTACTGCATCTGTGATTGATTTTATGCCCATTGTATGGAGAACCCAAGCAGCCGACAGACTCTCAATCCTTATGAATCAACTAACTCTCAAACTGCTCACCTTGGCAGCACTTATCTACACCGTCTCTTCACATGCCGCCGGCGCATCAGACAAGCCATCTGCAAACTTTGAAATCATCGGCAGACATCGCCTGGAAAGCGTCACGATGGCAGCAGACAACCAACTTCGAGCCCTCAACATGAGCCGTAAGGTTACAGCACCAAAAGGCTTCAATCTTGAGATCCTACGAGTGAAGGCGACTGCCTCGTGGGGCAACAAAGCGGATGACACTCTCTACGCCGATATCAATCTGAGCTACACAAGCAAAGGCGGAGCCATGGAATGCCCTCCATGTGCCTACCTCAATGATCGAGGCGTTTTTGTCAGTGGCAGCTCCTTCAAAATTCGAGTTTCACACCCAGGTGGAGAGGACAGCACCAGTTCCTCAGCAATTGGAGACTATGTCTTCATCGTTCCTCAACATGCTAAAGAGCTAAGCATGAAGGTTACTGAGTCCGGCTCGCAGAAGGAGCACAAGCTGTCCACCCCTTCACCCACTCCAGTAGACGAAGAGCTCACCCCCACCAAGATTGCAACCAAGATCATGAGCAGCGAACAGGTCGACTCCCTAGAACTGAAGCAACTCATTTCCTACACCCCTAGAATTGAACTCAAACACGAGCTGGGAAGCACCTCAGGATCCATCCTGATCGTGAAAGCGAAATCGTCACCAGAAACTAACATCCCACAATCGATAAAACGCCTTGTGCTCACCCCCGGTGACTTTTCAATCAAGCTGCCTAACGGTCAACTGATTCGTGCATTCGGAACTCTCATTCATGGCCAGCTTGAGAGCGCAAGCTATCCCACCAATGTAATCCGGAAAAGCGATGGCAGTTGGCCCGACATGAGCGAGGATACTCTACTCTTCCTCGCGCCAGATAAAGTAGGCTCATTCGAACTCATCTACCAGCCACGTTGATCGAACCGGACAGAAGCACTCCGCTCGCTAGTCAGGCATTTCTTCGGGGTCTCCGAGATAGCGTGGCTGAGTGTCGAGGTAGTGCACATCCAGCCACATCTTCACCCTCGCTCCGACCTCGCGCACCCGCGTCTTAAACCCGGCCTTGCTGTCGACATCCTGGGCTGCAAAACCATGCGCCTCGATGCCGTTGGCCTTGGCCAAGTAGATCGCGCGGCGAATGTGGAAAGACTGGCTGACTAAGAGCACCTTGTCGGTGCCAAAGATCTTCTTGGAACGTACCACCGAATCGAGGGTGCGCAGGCCGGCGTAATCGCTGACGATGCGATCATCGGGAATACCGCGTTCGATCAGAGCCTGACGCATCATGAGGGGCTCGTTGTAGTAGATGGTTCGATTATCTCCCGAAACAATAATGGTCTCCACCTTGCCCGCCTTCCACAGCTTCTCCGCGGCATCAATGCGGTAACGAAAGTAGAGGTTCTCGCGGTTTCCGATCTTGGGCGTGGTCCCAAAGACCAAAGCCACCTTGAAATGCGGAGCCTCATCCGTGGTCTCGTAAATCAAACCACGCGAAACCCACACCGGCGCGATGTTGGCGTAAGCCACGATACTGACACCGATCAAGCCGGCGACTAGCAGGGTCGTGACAATGGAAACGAGAGTGACGTTCAGCCACTTCGGCCACGAGGGGATCCAGAGAATGACCAAGTGCGGCCGTTTAGGATCTTTGGAATCTTTGGACCCTTTACGCTCCGAGTCCTCAGGACTCACTTGCTCTGACTCGACGCTTGGATCTCGTTCGGGCGTTTCGGCCATTGGAAGAAGGACTTCAGAGTTTCGGCAAAATTGCCGCCTTGGGTGGATTCGGGGGCAAAGACGCGCAGGCGATTTTCGGTCTCCTTGAATTCGATTTCAGCATGACGTCCCGCCAGCTCCCCATCGACCTCGAGAGGCACTTCGCGATCTGACTTCACCATAAATTCTTCGGCCTGGAAGTAGGCGGTGGATGCCATCATGTCGATACCACCACCGAAGGTGAGGCCCCGCAGGGAGTCCAAGACCAGTTTGTAACCGGCCTCCTTGTAGACCAGCACGTCGAGCATGGAGTCTTGGTTGTCGGCATTGCGGAAGACCTTGAACTGCCCACCGTAGAGCGCGCCGTTTCCGGCCAGCACCGCCACACCCGTCTCCTTGCGGCCATCCGAAGTGGTGATTTCCAACTGGGGAGGCCTCTCGCCAAGCACCTTCACCGCAGCCAGGAGATAGGCCAATGGACCCAGGGCCTTCTTCGATTCCCAAGTCGTTTCCTCGATGACTTGCGCATCAAAGCCGATGCCGGCCATCTGCATAAACGGAGAACCATTGGCCTCGAACAGATCAACCTCACGGATCAAGCCCTGATCGATCACCTCCAAGGCCTTGTCTAGAGAGTCGAAAGGAATGCCCATCTCGCGGGCGAAAACATTCATGGTTCCAGCCGGCAGTACGCCCAGCACGGAGTCAGAACCGCCCAGTCCCTGCACCACTTCATTGAGGGTACCATCGCCACCGGCGGCAATCACTACCGGCTCACCTTCCTTGGCGAAGCGGGCAGCCAGTTCGCGGGCCTCCCCGGCATGATTGGTGGCGTAGAGCGCAAAGCGCCCAGCGTTCTTCAGAAGAAAGCGCGCAACCTTCCCTCCCCGCTGACTGCGAGCCTTGGGATTGAAGATGACGGGGTAACGCCGAGCCATGATGAAATCATCCACGGCAGAGCCCTTCGCGCAATCCTTCATCGAACCCAAGCAGACAGAACCTCCATCACTGGCTCTACCGGCAGCCCCATCACCGTGTCAAAGCGGCCTTCGATGCCCTCGACGATCAGATCCCCATGCTCCTGGATCCCGTAAGCACCGGCCTTGTCGAGAGTATTGGCCTTCTGGATGTAGGCCTCAATGTCCGCGTCTGCGAGCTCCTTGAAGGTCACTTCGGTGGTGTCGTGGAAGACCTTCTTCTCGCATCCATGCCGCATGATGCAGACAGCCGTGCAGACCCGGTGACTGCGTCCGGAAAGACGGCGCAGCATGGCACGGGCTTCCTCCAAGTCGGAAGGTTTTCCGAGAGGAGTCTGGTCGATGTAAACCAAGGTATCCGAACCGATCACCAAGGCTTCCGGATAGCCCTCAGCCACCGCCTCTGCTTTGAGCGATGCATTCAGCTCGCAAAGCTCATCGAGCGGCATGGTTTCATCGTGCACCTCCTCGGCTGAGGACGGAATGACCTCAAACTCGAGACCCGCCTCTTTAAGCAGCTCGCTTCGGCGAGGTGAAGCTGAAGCCAGAATGATGCGCATGCTCACTTAGCGATCTTTCAGGGTTCCTCCAAGGCTTCCAATTCCTGATCCATCAGGCGCATCAGGCGGCGCATCTGCTTAAGATGTCTCTCCAGTTGTTCCGGTGAAACCTGATTTCGCGGCGGGCGCACTCCGCGCATGCGGTTCTGGGTGGCCTCTCGAGCCGCCAACATCTTCTGACGCTGTTCCTCGATCACCACGAGCGGATCTTTGCCTTCACCCTCCAACAGGGAAGCTACAGCGGGCGCGGACATCACAAAGGAACGGGTGCGATCGGCACGCGCAAGCGTCACTCCGATCACCTCTCCTTTCAGATTCACCACCGGCCCACCCACCTGATTGGGCTGCAGGCTCATGTCGGTCTGAATGGCATTGGCAAAGGAATCGCGGACCGAGCTGATTTCGGTTCCCATCTGCTCCATCTGACGTAGGCGTGCGCCCTGAATGTTGGGCATCTCCGGGCGATTCCCCAGCAGCACATCAATGTCCTCGACCTTGCCATCGCGCTTCACCTTGAGGGTGATGGTATCACCGGGCTTCACCGGTAGCAGAGCGTTGCGCAACTCCATCAGGCCGGAGATTTCACGCTTTTCGAGCTGCAGGATGATGTCTCCGCTCTTGATGCCAGCCTTGGCAGCACCACTTTCCTTGCTGACCTGACGAACCTGAACACCGGGACCCTCGAAACGGAGATCACTGACCACACCGAGGAAGGCCTTGTCCGAATCGCGGAGGCTTCGCTCGCGCACACTCATCACACCGAAGCCAGCCAACTGGCCATCCGGGCGGGGTGCTGCCATGAAGCTGCCGAGTTCCAACTCACGCTTGGAAAATTTTGCGGGAGTCAGCGCTTCGCCTTCAAACTCCAGCAGGGCAAGATCCTGTTCGGGGAAGACGCTAGCGACCTTTGCAGGCAGAGCATCACCCTCAGCCGACTGGACCAGCAGGGAGCGGGAGCCATCCTTGTAGATTTCGCTCCACTTGGAAAGCACCTGACGGCCGTCACCGACGACGGTGCCATAGGCGAGAAAGTTGCCAGCCTTGAGACTCTTGCGCTCCCAGATACGCACCGTCGACTTGGCGGCATTGGCCAGCACGGGTGTGAGTGCCTCGTTGAACTCATCGGCCTGCTCGCGCAACACCTTCTTCTCCTCGGGGCGCAAGAGAGGCACGCCTTCCTGGGCGAACACCGGGGCGGTCGCGACCATGCCCAGTAGGGCTGTTATGAAAGTCGTCTTCATCACTCTTTGAACAAATCGCTTCGTTTCATCAGCTCCACGCTGACTTCCTTGCTTTCCTTACCGCGCTGAATACCCAGTTTGATCGTATCACCGGCCTCTCGCTTGGCGAGCAGCTGCAGCAGTTCTCGGCCTTCACGAATGCGGCTGCCGTCGAGGCTCTGAATGAGATCACCTTGGCGCACACCGGCTGCGGCGGCGGGCGAATCTTGCACCACGCTATCAACGATCACGCCTTCTTTACGACGAGCCTGACCCATCCCAATGCCGAGCACGGGCATTTCGGGATTGGCAAAAGGATTGAGCGAAAGTTTGCCCCAAGCTTCGCCATCGAGTAGGCGTTTCCAGTCGTCTTGGAAGCCATCGATGCCAGCGTGGTTGTTGTTGCTAAGCGAGCGACCAATGGAGGAATGGATCCCGACCACGCGGCCCTGCAGATCGAAAAGCGGACCACCCGAGTCGCCCCCGATCAGGGTGCAGTCAGTGGTGAGGAAATTCCCGGGTCCCTTGGAGACCACCCGGCCGAAGCGCACCGGCGGCGGACGGTTGGCATCGAAGCCGGTTGAGTGGCCAAGCGAAATTACCCAGTCCCCTGCCTTGAGCGGCTTGGATTCGCCGAGATCGAGCGCCGGCCATTCCTGCGTCTTGGGCAACTGCACCATGGCGATGTCTTTGGAGTAATTGGCACCGAGAACCTTACCCTTCACCTGCTCGCCGTCGGGAAAGATGACCATCATCTCGTCCGCGCCCTGAATCACGTGGGCGGCGGTGAGGATGAGACCTTCCTTGGAAACCACCACACCGGAGCCAGACGCCCCGCTGCTGCTGCTCATCAAGGCCACGGTGGAAGGCAGCACTTCCTTGGCGATCCTCTTGACCCGTGCCTCGAGCTTCAGCAAATCGGCAAGGTCGGTGGCCTTTTTCTCCAGCACGGGTTCGGCGACTGGCTCGGCTACTGGTTCAGCGACAGGTTTGGCCACCGGCTGGGCATTGAGGGCCGTCACGCTCAGAACGAGCGAAAGGCCGCAGAGGGCACCATGTCTGAAAAACGTCATCATGCTTATAGCGACAAAAGCACCGTTTTTCGTCTCTGTCATGGACTGAATTCGTAAAACCCTCTCATCACGCAACGGAGACGTAAGTCACGATCATGAACCAGAGAATCAATCCAGGGTAGTAGATCGCCAACGCAAGCAGTCCCAGGCCATTTTTTCCCTCGGACATGAGCTGCGAGGACAGCACGCAAAAATGCATCATCACGAATACAACATAATAGACGAGAGTCGCTATCTCGGGCAATTCAACGAAGATGGCCGTGTAACTCAACAACAGCAAGAGCCCGGCAAAGCCAATCGCCACCCAACCCAGAGCCTTCGCAGTTGGACTCGGCTCCGACTTTCTGCTCTTGGCGATGACCAACTCCTTTAGCAATCCATCATTCGTACTGGGCAAGAGTGTCTTAGTGCTAGGCAGGGGCTCCGTACGAGTGCGCTTCAGGCGCCTTTTGCGATCACCGGAATATTTGGCATCCTTCAATCGACCCGGATGAGACCAGCTGCGCTGTGTGGGTGACTTCGACATGAGGATCAGAGATTGGAAAGGATCCCAATGACCAGAGGCAATTGGCTAAAACAGCCCACCCATCAGGCAGTAGGCCACAAATGCAGCGAACAGCACGAGCCCAAGCAACAGCCAGTTCATTGTTTTGAACGAGGATCCCGTTCCCGATTTCCGGGTCTGAGAAACGACGATGTCCTTTAGTTCACCGTCCATTTCTCCATGTACGAGTTTCCTGCCACCCTGCGGTTTGGGAATGGCCGTGGAGTCGTGAGCCGTGAACATTTGCTCAAGCACACCATCATCTTCGCTCGAAAGCGTCTGCTTGGTTCCAGGCAGGGGCTCAGACCGTTCGACCTTTTTCCTCCGGCGCTTGCGCTCGGCAAAAAACTTGGCATCCGGAATCCCTGCGGGATTGCACATGCGCTTGTATGTTGGGGGTCTTGACATGGTCTTGAGAGGTTTCGGTTGTTCTCAGATTCCCGACGGCTTCGCCGTCTCTGAATTGAGGAGAGTGAAGCAAATCCTTGGATTCTCCTCCATTATGATCGGATTTGAGCTTTGTAATGGCTCTGGAGACCTTTCCCGGCTTGCCCACCCCTCGTAATGCTCTAGCCTGCGGCAGCCCCGCCATGAACGAGTACTTCAACTCCGAACTCCCCTCCATCGAGCACCTCCGCGAAAAGGCACGCCAGCGCATGCCGAAATTTGCCTTCGAATACCTCGAGGGTGGCTGCAACTCCGAGATCAATCTCCACCGCAACACCGCCGACATCCGCGAGGTTCAGCTGCGTCCCTACTACATCCGCGACTACAAGGGATCGAACCTGAAGACTGAACTCTTCGGAGAAACCTACGACGCGCCCTTCGGCATCGCGCCCATCGGCCTGCAGGGCCTCATGTGGCCCAAGTCTTGTGAGATGCTCGCCAAGGCCGCGCACGCCCACAACATTCCCTTCATCCTCAGCACCGTCGGCACGGCCTCCATCGAAACCGTCGCGGAACTCACCGAAGGCAAGCTGTGGTTCCAACTCTACCACCCCGCCGAAGACGAACTTCGCGACAAGCTCCTTGAGCGTGCCGCAGCAGCAGGCACCAAGGTGCTCGTCATTCTCGCCGACACTCCCACCTTCGCCTATCGGCCCAAGGAGATCCGCAACGGCCTCTCCATCCCGCCGCAGATGAACCTGCGCAACGTCATCCAGATGATGCTGCACCCCACCTGGTCCTTCTCGCAGCTCGGCGCCGGTGTGCCCGAGTTCAAGACCATGAGCCCCTACATCCCCAAG
>CAZIPY010000104.1:0-47745 GCA_964541125.1 uncultured Luteolibacter sp.
TTGGCGCTGCGAAGATCAAATTGCCCGCCAAGATGGGTTTGCCTGAGCGCCTGGTCGAAGTGCAGAAGTTGATGGAGAAAGGCGACAAGCGTTGCGTCAAACTCTACGAGACCATCGGCGTTTACCTTGGCTACACCATTACGCATTACTGCGACTTCGACGAGTATGAGCATATGTTGATCCTCGGCCGCGTGACCACGGGCAAGGGTGGTGACATTGTGCTGAAGAAGGCGCGCGAGGTGCTCAAAAAAGAATTCCCCAAGATTGCGAAGCAGGTGACTCTGCATGTGCCTGATGAGAAGTCCCGCCGAGTCGGTCAGGCCGTTGCTGCGGCAAGCCTCCCTGAGTCCTCCAAAAAGTGATGAACCTCCATCAAGCCAAAGCGGGACTCTTTGTTCCGGATGACAAGCCCGAGAGCGATGCGCTTTCTCGGATTACTCATCTCGGGGTTGGCGCCCACCAAGACGATCTCGAGTTCATGGCATTTCACGGCATCGTCGAATGCTACCAAAACGATGCCAAGTGGTTCGGTGGTGTCACTTGCACCAACGGATCTGGCAGTGCCCGTTCCGGTGCCTACGCCGACTACACTGACGAACAGATGCAGGGCGTGCGTCGCGAGGAACAGGACAAGGCGGCCTCCATCGGCGAATACGGTGCGATGTTCCACCTCGATCATCCCAGTTCCAGCATCAAGAGCCCGGATGACATGACTCTGAAGGAGGATCTGCTCGCAATTCTTCAGGCGACCCAGCCCGAAGTGGTCTACACCCACAACCCTTGCGACAAGCACGACACCCATATTGGGGTGACCGTGGCCATGTTGCAGGCTCTGCGCGAACTTCCCGCCGAGCAGCGCCCCAAGCAGGTGATCGGCTGCGAAGTCTGGCGCGATCTCGATTGGTTGGCCGACGACGAGAAGGTGGTCATGGATGTGAGCGGTCACGACGAATTCGCAGCCAAGCTCAACGCCTGCTTCGATTCTCAGATTGCCGGTGGCAAGCGCTACGATCTCGCAGTCATCGGCCGCCGCAGTGCCAATGCGACCTTCTTCGACTCCCATTCCACCGATGATTCCAACCAGGTGATCTTCGGCATCGATCTCACGCCGCTGATTGCCGATGACTCACTCGACATCGTGGAATACGTTCTCGGCTTTGTGCAGCGCTTCGAAGAGGATGTGCGCTCAAAGCTGCAAAACCGCCTCTCCTGATACGCTATGGAAATCATCATCCAGAAGAAATCCGCTCAGGCTGCCGAAATCGGCGCCCGCATCATCGCTCGCCAGATCAAGGAGAAGCCCGATTCGGTGATCGGTCTGGCCACCGGCAGCACTCCCGTCTCCATGTATCAGAAGCTCATCGAGATGGAGCTCGATTGGAGTCAGGTGACCACCTTCAACCTCGATGAGTATATCGGTCTGCCCAAGGAGCATCCGCAGACCTACCACAGCTTCATGTGGGACAATCTCTTCAATCACATCAACATCGATGCCTCCAAGGTGCACATTCCCGATGGGAATGCCGCAGATGTCCCCAGCCACTGCGCCGAATATGAAGCCGCCATTGTCGCTGCCGGCGGTATCGACCTTCAGGTGCTTGGTATCGGTTCGGACGGTCACATCGGTTTCAACGAGCCGAGTAGCTCGCTGGCTTCCCGCACCCGCATCAAGACACTCACCGAGCGCACGGTGCAGGATAACGCCCGTTTCTTCGATAGTGCCGAGGAGGTGCCGCGCCACGTGATCACCATGGGCATCGGCACCATCATGGAGGCCCGCACCAATCTCCTTCTGGCCTTCGGATCCAATAAGTCGAACGCCGTGGCCGGCATGGTGGAAGGTCCCATCACCGCCAATAATCCGGCGAGCATCCTGCAGATGCATCCTTCGGTGAAGGTCTGCATGGACGATGCTGCCGCCGAGAAACTCGAGCGGGCTCACTACTACCGCTGGGTCTACGACGGTAAGCCCGAGTGGCAAAGGTGGTAGCCCCGACGAATCGGGGCTGTGCGTCGTGCCTCATGCTTGGTGCTTCGTTCTTGGTCTTTATGCTTAGGTCGCTAAACTATGCGGATGCGCAATCTGTGGGTTTTAGCACTCTATGCGTGCGCTCTGCTTGTTGCCTGTGAGAGGCAAGAAGATGCCAGCGAAGAGCAAACGTATCAGATTCCGGTTCTGGAGATTACTCCAGATTCTTATGAGAGTGCGCACGATTTTCTCGAGGCGGCCTTTGGTCAGGCAGGAGCACCGGGTGCTCTTTGGCTTTCGGTTCCTGATGGGGATGAGCACGTGAAGATCATGGCGATCAATCGCATCTTCGGATGCATCGAGGCGCCGATGTTTCCTCTCACCATTTTCCCATGCATGGGAGGTTACTGCATGGATGAGTCATGGTATTCCGTGCGGGATTCCAAATTGGATCATGATTCAAGATCGATGACCGAAATGAAGCAGGCGGTCAGAAAGGTGATTCAAAGTGCGGAGGAAGCTTCTGAAGCGCCAGCGCTCTGCATCTTCTATGATTCAGATACACCTTGGGAACCGGTGTATGAAATTTTGCTCACGATTAAGGATGAGGGTGCCCGGTCAGTGACCTTTGAGGCATTGCCCAGTGATGAGCACCAGATGTCAGAGGGGCTTCAGCGGAAGCGTGAACTCATGAATAAGGGGAGGCCGATCGCTGACCATAAGCCATTGAATGCTCAGGAATTCGAGGATTTTCATGAACTGATGGAGCGGGTTGAGTCACTGATCAACGGAGATTCTACCCGAATTGAAGTTCGAAATGGAGCTGAAGCCATTATGGTGAATATCGGAAAATTCTCTGAGATTGATCCCATGGTCATTTCCCTCAAGAGGAAGTCTGTCCTGATGGGTGCTGAGATGACGCCGATTGATATGAAGGCTTTGGGTGAGTCTCTTGTATTTTACTCTCAGGGGTGCGATGCAGCTGGATATGATGCCCGTGTTCTACTGTTTGCATCCGAGGGCACCGATATGAACTCCGGGATATCGGTGTTGAGGGAGATGTCCAAGAATGATGTCCATTTATGGTTCCCTCCGGATGAAGCTGAGATCAAGAAGCCGCAAGGCGTGAAGCCTGTTGGTCCTGGAGTGGCTCGATAGTCCGAACTCGCGAAGGAGAAATCCCGTGATTGCTGACCAACCTACTCCGGCGGCTGATTGCGCTGCATCAGCTTGCTGATCTCGTTGTGGCTGAGCGCGGCGTCCATGACGTAGACCTCATCGAGTTCACCGCGGAATAGAGGGTAGTTGCTCGGATGTTCGGAGGTGGATGTGATGTTCCTACCCAGCCAGATGCCGTGTTTGGCGCCTTCGATGTTGGTGTCGATCTTTCCCATGACTCGTCGTGAGATGGGCTCCATTTCACCATCAATGAAAAGCATCACATGCTGGCCTAGGTTGGGCTTGTGGGCAGGGTAGAGGACCACCGCCACGTGGTGCCATTGGTCGTCACGCAGGTCGCGGCTGCCGATGGCCTTACCGCCGTGGACGCCTACGCGAAGCCGACCAATGGGTCCGTCCTCATCGATGGGGTTGATGGAGATCTGCCACACACTACCGCGTGTCTTGGGTTTGAATTGCCCCCAAGACACCATGGCGAAGCCCTGCTTTGGATTGAAGTCGGAGGGAACCCGAACCCAAAAGGCAACGGTGCGCGGCTTGGAGCCGCCGATGCCGGGAAAGTCGCTCTCAGCGTAGCTTTCTTCGCCGTCAAAACGCATGGCATTGCCGAAAATTCCTTCGACAAAGTGGTCTGCGCCCTCTGGGTACAGCTGAAGTCTCGATGGCTTATCAGCGCTACCATCCAAAGGCCAATGCTGAACATTGACGGCGCCGCTGTGACTGGGGGGGAGGGAGGCGTAGAAGTTGCCGGGGTCGGCAGGCAGGCGAGTGCGAGTTCCTTTGTGCTGGCGCAATGCTTCGTTGGTCTTGAGGTGGACGATCTCGCCGTCATTGCCGGACACGGTTTTGACTTCGCCTTTGAGGACGTGGGTTTCGACTTCTCCGCTGTCCTTGTCGACGAGCACTCCAAATTCCGTGCCGAGGTCGATGATGTTGCCTTCAGTGGTGTTTACGCGATAGCCGTGCCCCTCGGGAGTGACACGCATGTGAATGCGACCGTAGTCCAGTGATAGGCTACTTTTGCCGGTGAAGGTCATCTTGGCCGGGCCTTCCACAATCATGCTGCCCTGATTGCCGAGCTGCAGCTCGATGAGGCCGGATGCAAAGGTGATGTCGTCTCCCTTCTTGAGAGTCATGCCGGCTTGGATGTCTGGGCCACTCTCAGTGCCGTCGACGGAGGTGACCGTGGCTACTTGTTGGGGGGTGAGGACCAACCAAGTGACGGCAATGGCCAGGCAGGCGGCTGCCAAACTCGACGCTTTCCAGAAGCGGTGGCGGATGATCTTGCTTCTCACGCCCTCGACAAAGAGATCCTCGTCCTGGTTCTCAACTGCCGATACGATCTTGCGGGTCCATGCGTCAGCCTCAGCCGGATCTTCATCCATGAGGCTAAGTAGGGCATGCAGCTGGCTGTGCTCGTTCAGCTTGGCGAGAAGGGCCGGGTCGGACTTGGCGCGCTGCATCAGATCCTCGCGCTCATTGGCGTCGAGCGTGCCTTCCAAGGCTTGGGTGATCAGATGTTCCACTTCGCTCATGATTCGCTGCGCTGGAGTTCGAGTTGAATGCATTCGGCCAAGGCCTCGCGCACGCGGTGGAATTGCATAGTCAGCGCCGAGTAGCCTCTGCCGGATTCCTTGGCGATGTCCCTGAGGTTCAGCCCCTGGGTATAGCGTTGATCAATCAGGCTGCGGGAGTTCTCGGGTAGTTTGGTCACACAGCTGCGCAAGGCCTCCAGTTGATCTGAGGTCTCAGAGCTTCCCGATTGCTCGAGCTGTTGCTGATCAAGGAGTGGCTGCAGTTCCTCGCTGCCGCCCAGAGCGAGTTCGCGATGCTTGCGGATGAAATTACGCAAGTGGTTGTGGGCGATGCCTCCCAACCAAGTTTGCAGGTTGGAATTCCCACGGAATTGGCGGATTTTTCGATGAGCGGCGATGAAGACGTCTTGGGAGAGGTCGTCGGCAACGCTCCAATCACTCAGCCGCGACCGGAAGTAGGCCCGCACCCACTGCTGGTGGAGCCGAACGATGCCCGAGAAAGCCTCCAAGTCGCCCATGCGGGCTTTGGAGAGGAGGTCGTCCTCGCTGGGGTTCAGGCCTTTGGAATCATTGGGCATCATGGATCAGTGTCGTGAGCCCTAGGAAATAGCACATCAATATCGGGATTTTTCAGGGAAAAGCGGATTTTTCTCAAATTCATGTGTTACTCCTGTCGATCAAGGACACTAAATCAACAATCCAACCATCTGATTCATTCCATGATGACCCTTCGACTGTTTCTGATCACGGCGGCCTGCTGTGTCCTGCCGACCCAACTTCCCGCTGACGAGCCCATCCAGATTTCGGGCATCTATCCCTCGCTGGCCATGTTCAACAACGAGAAGGAATGCGGCACAGGAGCCGTGGTGCCGTGGGCGGATCGTCTGTGGGTCATCACCTATGCGCCTCATTGGCCCAAGGGTTCGAGTGACAAACTCTATGAGATCACCCCAGATCTAAAGCAGATCATTCGGCCAGAATCCATTGGTGGAACACCCGCCAACCGCATGATCCACAAGGAAAGTCAGCAACTCATCATTGGTCCACACGTGATTGACGCCAAGCGCCAGGTCCGCACCATTCCTTATTCGGAAATGTTTGGGCGTCACACCGGCAATGCGCGCCACCTGACTGACCCCGAGAAAAAGATTCTCTACGCCACGATGGAGGAGGGGATTTACGAGGTCGACCTGAAGACTTTGGAAGTGAAGGAGCTCTGGCAGGACGAGCACTTTGGGAAGAAATGGAAAAAATCCTATGCAGGTGAGCGGAGAGAAGGCCGGATGGCGAATCTCCACGGTTATCACGGCAAGGGCTTTTACTCAGGGCAGGGGGTTTACGTGTATGCCAACAATGGTATGCATGGCGCTCCTCGCGACCCAACCATTACGTCTGGGGTGCTGGCTGAATGGGATGGAAAAGCCGAGAAGTGGACCGAAATTCGTCAGAACCAATTCACTGAAGTCACCGGTCCCGGTGGAATTCACGGCAATGCGAATCCTGCCACCGATCCGATCTGGTCTGTGGGCTGGGATTTTCGCTCTCTGATTCTGGGGGTCCGCATGCCCGATAGCTCGCCGACTCCCGGTTGGACCTTCTACCGACTGCCTAAGGGCTCGCATAGCTACGATGGCGCCCATGGCTGGAACACCGAATGGCCGCGCATCCGTGAGATTGGTGAGGAGGATTATCTGATGACCATGCACGGCACCTTCTGGCGCTTTCCCAAGAACTTCACGCCTCAGAGCTCAGCCGGCATTGTTCCGCGTTCGAATTATCTGAAAGTCATTGGTGACTTTGCCAAGTGGGGTGATCGGATTGTGTTTGGCTGCGACGACACTGCGGGCTCCGAGTTCCTCAATAAGCGCAAGGCCAAGGGGCATATCGCGGCACCTCAGTCTCAGTCCAATCTTTGGTTCGTGGAGCCGGAGAAGATTGACCAACTCGGCCCCGCTATTGGTAGGGGAGCGGTATGGCATAAAGAACCAGTGAAAGCGGGTGTGCCATCGGATCCCTATCTCTTCGGTGGTTATGATCATCGCGGCCTACATCTCGCTACCGATAAGAAGACGATCATTACGATGGAAGTGGATGAGAAAGGTAATGGAGCTTGGAAGAAGGTCAGAGAGGTTGAGGCCGAAGGCTACCAGTTCATCAGCTTCAAGTCCGAGGATGAGGGTGTATGGATTCGTCTGACGAGCTCGGTGGAGTTGGGTGATGCGACAGCGGCTTTCACTTCACGCAACGAATGGAAGGTTCCGAAGACGGATATTTTTGCAGGATTAGCGGATGATGGTGGTGATGCTTGCTTTGGGTTGATTCGTGCTCATGGCGACAACAAGCGGGTGCTGGGTTTTGCGGCCACAGATGGTGTTAAGGATTACGGGTACTACGAGCTTGATGAAGGTCTGAAGCTGATAAGGAAGGCTGATCCAGTAATGCACAATGATATGAAGGAGCGCACATCTATTCCGGTGGATGTGTATGAAGAGGATGCGGCATCAGTGATTTTCGTGGATGATTCAGGTAAACGTTGGCGTTTGCCGCTTCCTCTGGATGGCGCTTATGATCGGGCACTAGGCACATATCGAGTCGCTCGTGAGGTGGCTACCGAGCGAGACTTCTGCAATCTCGGCGGTACTTTTTATGAGTTGCCTGCTCGGAATGCAGGTGACTTCGCCAAACTTCGCCCTGTGGCCACCCATGGGAAAATTGTTGAAGATTTTTGCTCCTATCGAGGCCTGTGGGTGCTCTCCGGAGTAAAAGCCGATGCCAAGGGTGAGCACATCATCCGCTCGGATGACGGTAAGGCGGCGCTCTGGGTTGGTGCGATCGATGATGCTTGGAAGCTGGGTAAACCAGTTGGAGAGGGTGGGCCATGGCGTATGACTCAGGTGAAAGCGGGTGCGGCGTCCGATCCCTACCTGATGACTGCCTATGACAAGAAATCCCTGTCATTGAGAACTTCCGAATCTTGTAGTGTGAAGATCGAAGTGGACCTGACGGGGGATGGCAATTGGAACATCTATAAGTCTGTCGAACTGAAAGCGGATGACAGCTTCAAACACAAGTTCCCGGATGCCTTCTCCGCCTACTGGATCCGCTTCACGGCTGACAAGGACTGCACGGCCTCGGCCATTTTGACTTACGAATAATCATCTCCTTCGATATTCGTTCGCCATTTCACTTCCCGGCATCCATTCAGGTAATCTGTGAAATCAGTTCAAATCCGTGTAATCTGTGGTTCAAAAAGCCCGCAACTCAAGACCTACCAAGGAGCTGGACGCGTTCTGAAATCAGACAAAACACGCCCGATTCTTAGGATTTCCTGAATTTTCGGACCCCGAAAACAATCTTGCCCCAGAGCCGGGGAAACGGGATGCTGTGCGGGTCGCATGGCACGCAGTGGAAACAAGCGCAAGGGAGAGCCCGAAACCCCGTCACGGTGGAGCAACGAAGTGACGGGTGTTCTGTGGATGGCTGGCGGCCTTTTGCTGCTGCTGTCTCTGGTGCGTTACAGTCCAGCTGATCTACCACGTTGGGGATTTCTCGAGGCCTTCTCCGGTAAATCTGGCGAAGAAGGTCAGAACCTCATCGGCCCTGTCGGTGGGGTATTGGGCTTCATTCAAATTCTCCTCTTCGGTGCTGCTGCGTTTTTGGTGCCCGTCATGCTGATCTGGTTTGGCGTGATCAAGCTGGCCTTCGATGGTCGCATCTGGCCGCGCTGCACCATTGGCTTCGCCGTGTTGCTACTTTCCGGTGCGGCCTTCCTCGAAGCTGCCGACTTCTTTTTCAAGAACTGGGCTGGTCGCTGTAGCATCAATAGTCCTGGTGGCGTGCTCGGTCATGCCATTGGTGGTTTGGTGATGGTCAAATTGCTGGGTCAGGCGGGCACCATCATTGTCACTCTTACCGCATACGCCGTGGCTATGATTTTGGTGACCGGCCAGAAGCCCATCGCCTTCACCAAGGCCTGCCTCGCCTGGATTTGGAACAAAATCACCACTTGGTGGGCGGAACGTGGCGAGACCGGTAAAATTGAACGACGCGAGAAGGAGTTGCTGGCTGAAAAGGATAAGGAGCGCAAGAAACGCAAACGGGAGCGCGAAGCCGAGAAAAAGGCCGAGGAGAAGAAGCAGGCCGAAGAAGAGGCCAAGGATGGCGGCCAGACCATGCTGCCGCTCAAGGAAACTCCCGCACCGCAAATCATCGATTCCTCGCAACGCCGCACCGAGGCGGATGTGGCGCCCGGGGCCAAGCCCTTCGAACGCAAAAAGCCCACGCATCAGTTCCTCTCTGTTTCGGACTTCGAGGATTATGAACTGCCCGGCTTTGATCTGCTCGATGAAATGGATGGCTCAGATGCGCCTGAGGCCAACAAAGATCAACTCATTGAGACCCAGACCCTGATTGTCGATACGCTCAAGGCCTTCGGCATCGACGTGACGCCGGGCGACATTACACGTGGCCCGACCATCACCCGCTACGAGATTTACCCGTCCACGGGTCTCCGCGTGTCGCGTATTTCCCAGCTCGAGCCCGATCTCGCCCGCGCCACCCGTGCCGAACGCATCAACATCCTCGCACCCATTCCTGGTAAAGACACCGTGGGTATCGAAATCGCCACTGCGGACAAGATTGCTGTGCCACTGAGCGAACTGGTACACGATGCCGAGTTCCGTTCCGCGAAGAAAAAGATCCCGCTGGCTCTCGGCAAGGATGTCTACGGCCGTGCGGTCATTGGCGATCTCGCCGCCATGCCTCACTGCCTGGTGGCTGGTGCCACGGGCTCCGGTAAGTCGGTCTGCATCAACTCCATCATTGCCTCCATGCTCTTCAAGTTCGGACCGGATGAACTGCGCTTCATCATGGTCGACCCCAAGGTGGTGGAGATGCAGATGTACAATCGCCTGCCGCACTTGGTGGTGCCGGTGGTGACGGATCCCAAGAAGACCGTCTCGGCCCTGAAGTGGGTGGTGAACGAGATGGAGAAGCGCTACCGCATCTTCGCCAAGGAGGGCGTGCGTAACTTTGATGGCTTCAACAACCGCCCTCGCAAGGACGCCAAGGGTAATCCCGTTGAGGAGGCTCCTGCGCCCGAAGTCGAAGAAGAAACTCCTGAAGTTGTCGCTGAGAATGCCGCGGCTCCCGATTCAGTCGGTGAGAACGGAGTCCCTTCGAGTCATCAAGCCCCGCCATGGGCCGACGAAGACATCGATCACGACAAGGAGACTGTCGAGTCCCTAGCCACCGCACTCGAAGAGGGTGACCTCACCCCCGAAGTGGACGAAAATGAGCTCGGCCTCGAGATGGACGAAGAAGAGGAGATTCCCGATCGCTTTCCCTACATCGTGGTCCTCATCGACGAGCTCGCCGACCTCATGCAAACGGCGCCCGCTGATGTGGAGATGTGCATCGCGCGCATTGCCCAGAAAGCCCGTGCGGCGGGCATTCACCTCATTATCGCCACCCAGACGCCGCGTGCCGACGTGGTGACTGGCATCATCAAGGCCAACATCCCCAGTCGTATCGCCTTCCAGGTCAGCTCGCAGCTCGACTCCCGGGTCATCCTCGACACCAAGGGGGCAGAGAAACTGGTCGGCAAGGGTGATATGCTCTACCTGCCTCCGGGCTCCGCCAAGCTCGAGCGCGCTCAAGGCGCCTTTGTCACCGATGAAGAGGTTGAGCGCATCATCGACCACTGTGCCGCCCAAGGTGAACCCAAGTTCGAGCAGGACATCGAGAAGGCCATCATGGAAGGTGGCGACGACGATGAAGAGGAAGTTTCTGATGCTGACGAAGAAATGATCCAGAAGTGCATCGAGGTGGTGAAACAGGAGCAGAAGGCTAGCACGTCGCTCCTCCAACGCCGCCTTCGCCTCGGTTACACCCGGGCCGCCCGAATGATCGACATCATGGAGCAGCGGGGGATTGTGGGCCCGGCCGACGGCGCCAGACCCCGCGAAGTGTATATGAAGTGAGCTCCTGAGGCCTCGGATTGGAGGTCTACTGGGGAAAAATACGGAAATCCGTGATTTTCCGGTTGTCAAAAATCAGCCCTCCATTCTTACTTACCGCCCGCCGCCGAAGGGCCTCGCTCTGAAGCGGTTGCAAGCATAAGGCTCAATAGCTCAGTTGGTAGAGCAGCGGATTGAAAATCCGCGTGTCCCTGGTTCGATCCCGGGTTGAGCCACCACTTTCAAATCAAAAAGCCCGCCTGATCAAGGCGGGCTTTTTTGTGCTTGGTGTCTTAGACGGGCTGACGCTGGTGGTTGACTTGTGGGCGTTCCGGCCTCAGATCATGCCATACCCTTATGGATCCCATCACTCTAGCCATCCTCTCGCGCTCGCCCAAATGCTATTCCAGCCGCCGGCTGGTTGAGGCAGCCAAGCAACGTGGACACAAAGTGAAGGTGCTGAACACTCTACGCTGCACCATCGGTCTGGATCACGGAGATCCAGAACTTTACTACAAAGGTGAGGAAACTGATCTACCTGATGCGGTCTTGCCTCGTATCGGAACTTCCATCACGCGCTATGGAACAGCAGTGGTGCGTCAGTTTGAGCAGTTGGATGTTTTTACACCGAACACCGCTGCGGGTATCAGCAACTCACGGGATAAGTTGCGGTCGCTGCAGATTCTTTCCAGGCATGACGTGGGGATTCCTCAAACGGCATATGTGGATGATAAGCGGGATGTTGAAGACGCGCTCAAGCGAGTTGGTGGAGCTCCGGTAATCATTAAGTTACTTGAGGGTACGCAGGGAGTGGGAGTGATTCTGGCTGATAAAATCGAAATCGCGAAGGCCATCGTTGAGACGATTCACAGCACCAAGCAAACGGTATTGTTGCAGAAGTTTGTGGCAGAGTCCAAAGGCAAGGATGTTCGGGCTTTTGTGATCGGTGATCGTGTGGTCGCTGCCATTCGCCGAACCGCGCAGGGACAAGAGTTTCGCTCGAATGTTCACCGAGGAGGTGTTGCGGAGGCGATCAAGCTTGATCCTGATTATGAGGAAGCCGCAGTCAGGGCGGCGCAAATCATGGGCCTGAAGGTGTGCGGGGTGGATATGCTCGAAGGTGCCAAGGGCCCCCAAATCATGGAGGTGAATTCTTCTCCAGGCCTCGAAGGGATTGAAGGTGCCACCGGTCTCGATATAGCTGGAGAAGTCGTGGACTACATCGCTAGTCAGGTGAAGTTTCCTGAGATTGACATTCGCCAACGCCTGACGGTTTCACGTGGTTATTCGGTGGCGGATATTCACATTCTCGAGGACAGTTCCTTTGCAGGTCAAAGCATTGCTGACACAGGATTGCGTGAGCAGGACGTGCTCGTGCTGACTCTCCGCCAGGATGGAAAGGTGGTCTCCAATCCAAAAAGTTCTCGAGTGCTAGGTGCTGGCGACAGCCTGCTGTGTTACGGCAAGACCGACACCATGCGTGCCTTCATTCCAAACCTGCCCAAAAAGCGTAGAAAACTTCGCAAACTTCCAGATAGTGTGGAAGATGCCTCACAAGACGCATGAAACCCGACATCGGCACCTGGGGCGAACACAGCATCAAGCCCGGATCACGCAAACGATTGCGCCTTGATATCGGCCGCAGTTTCAGCGGTGCGCACATTCATCTGCCGCTGATGGTGTGGCGCTCACCTGAGCCAGGGCCGGTGGTGGCTGTTACTGCTGCTGTGCATGGCGATGAGATCAACGGCACAGGCGTTGTTCGTCGTCTTATCCAGGAAAAATCCATCGATCTGAAGCGAGGTTCGTTGATTCTCGTTCCTGTGATCAATGTTCTGGGTTTCGAGCGTCACAGCCGCTATATGCCTGACCGTCGGGATCTCAATCGAAGTTTTCCCGGAAGTCCAAAAGGTAGTCTGAGCGCTCGGATGGCAGATCTCGTTTTTAAAGAAGTGATCGAGCGTAGTGATTTTCTCATCGATCTTCATACTGCGGCAGTCCGTCGCACGAACTTCCCAAATGTACGGGCGGATTGCTCCAATGAAGATTGTCTGCGGATGGCACGCGCCTTCGGCTGTGAAATTATCGTGGATAATACCGGTCCGGTTGGATCCTTGCGCAAGGAAGCGGTGGATGCAGGATGCCCAACCATTATTCTAGAGGCTGGCGAGGTGTGGAAGACGGAGCCATCTGTCCAAGAGCTTACGATCCGAGGTATAGACAATGTTTTGGCTGAATTGGGGATGACCGATGCAAAGGCGGAACCGCCACCACACCAACTCATCGTCAAGGAAACGGCTTGGATTCGTGCTGAAGCCGAAGGCTTCCTGCAGTTTCATGTAGCTCCTGGAGATACCGTTGCGGAGGATGAGGCGCTGGCCACTAATTCCACCTTGCTCGGTACTGAAAAGGAAATCATTCGCAGCTCGGTTCAGGGTGTGCTTTTGGGTATGACGACCATGCCAGCGGTCAGTCCCGGTGATCCTGTGGCGCACATTGGAGTGCCTGCGACGGATCACCAGCATCAGAAACTTGAGAAGAGCATTGATAAGTTGGATGACGATGCCATTGAAACCCAGTTGCGCGAACATCTGGCGACCAACATCGTAGTCACCGTAATGGAAGAAGATCCATGAGTGAGAAACACGTCATCGGGTGGCGAGAGTGGGTGGAGTTTCCTGAATGGGGTATCCGCATGCGCGCCAAAGCAGATACGGGCGCCAAAAGTTCGGCCATCGATTGTGCGGAAATCACAGAATTGTCCAATGAGCAGGTGCGTTTCACGGTCCGGCTGGATCGCAAGGAAAAGAGACTCATTACGCTGGAGGCGCCCATTGCCAAGCGCACCCATGTCAAAAGTAGTATCGGCCAGGGCCATGACCGAATCTTCATCGAAACCGTCATGAAGTTGGCGGAAGTCGAAAAGAAGATCTTGGTCAGTCTGGTCTGCCGCAAGAATATGATTCACCGCCTCCTGCTTGGACGCACGACCCTCAGTGAAGACTTCTTGGTAGACAGTGCGGTCGATCACTGGATGACGCCCAGGAAGCGCCCGAAATGAGGGGGGTGTGTGCGCCCAAAATTAGATGGTTTATTTGCAAACCCTTCCTAATCTATCAAAGTGAAATCAATCTTTCGATTACTCCTCAAGCCTAAGGCATGGCTCGCTGCAGGTCTGGTCCTGTTGATGGTGCTCGGCTCTTGGCTTCTGGCTGCATTTGAATTTCTTCAGCCTGTCGAAGACTTCCTGGATTCCGATGCCATGTCCTTTTCTTTGGGCGGTGCCCGTTTTTCTGCATTCATTATTCTCAGGGCGCTGGTCTTGGTGCTGGTGGTGCTTTGGTTGGCCAATATCGTCTGTGATTTTGGAAGTAAGCGCATCCGCTCCGTGCAGAAGATCAATGCCAATACGCGATCGCTGGTCAGTAAGTTCTTCCAAGTAAGCGTGTATTTCATCGCCTTTCTGATTCTTCTGCAGTCGCTCGGTATCGACTTCACAGGTCTCGCGATTTTCAGCGGAGCCATCGGTATCGGTGTTGGCTTTGGTCTGCAGAAGATTACCTCCAACTTCATCAGCGGGCTAATTCTACTGTTTGAGAAATCCATCGAAGAGGGTGATTTGGTTGAGCTGGATGCGGGTCTGGCCGGTTTTGTGAAGACGACAGGCGCCCGCTATACGCTGATTGAGACTTTTGAGGGGAGAGAGGTCATGGTGCCCAATGAGGAATTCATCACGAGCAAGGTCACCAACTGGACTTTCAGCAACAACAGAGGCCGCATCGAAATCCATATTGGTGTCGCCTATGGCTCCGACCTCAAGAAAGTTCAGGCCTTGTTGATGGAGGCAGCCACTGAGCACCCGCGATGCAGCATCGACCCGCCGGCGGAGTGCTTCCTGATGAATTATGGCGACAGCTCGATTGATTTCAGGCTGCAATTCTGGGTCGACAACATCATTGAGGGCCGCCTACTTCCCAAGAGCGAGGTGCTCTTCTCCATCTGGGATAAATTCCAGGTCTATGGAATCCAGATTCCATTCCCGCAGCGGGATGTGCATCTGATTGAACCCAAAACGAAGTCATGAGTGATCATATCCTGGCCGCCTACAGATGTGACGAGCATGGATCAGGTGAGGTCATTGACCTGGCATCCCATCCGCAACTGGGATCTGACAGCCATTTGACATGGGTCCATCTGGATGCCACTCATCCAGATACTCCAGAATGGCTTCGATCGAATTTCAGCCATCTTGATTCCTATTTGATTGATGCTCTGGTTGTAGATGAGACGCGGCCACGAATGACTCAATTTCAAGATGCGGCACTGCTGATTCTGAGGGGTGCGAATCTCAATGAGAATGCGGATCCAGAGGATATGGTTTCAATACGCATCTGGGTTGAGGATAAGCTCGTCATCACCCTTCGGAGGAGGAAATTGAAAGCGATTGAAGACCTCCAGAGTCGAATCAAGTCCGGTAAGGCTCCGAAGGATGGTGGGGAACTCGTTTGCTTCATCATGGACTGCCTCTTCAAGCGTATTGAGCCTATACTGAGCAACCTCGATGAGACGACGGATGACATCGAGGAATCGCTGCTGGTGACCACAGATAGTTCACTTCGTGAATCAATCGTTGATGTGCGCAAGAAGGCCATCATGTTCCGCCGATACATGATTCCGCAACGAGAGGCGATAGAGCGTATGCGCATGTCTGATTTGACATGGCTTACAGATAAGCACCGCAGGCAGCTCCAAGAAAACTACAACCAGGTAACCCGCTACGTTGAGGATCTGGATGCCGTGAGAGAGCGCTCGCAAATCGTCAAAGATGAATTGGCGAATATTCTCTCAGATCGACTGAACAAGAACATGTATATGCTCTCGGTGATTGCGGCCATTTTCCTGCCTCTGGGTTTTCTGACAGGGCTGCTTGGAATCAATGTGGGTGGCATTCCAGGTGCTGACAGCGCAACTGCCTTCTGGGTATTTGGTGGTATTCTAGCGAGTATTGCGGCCGTCCAAATACTGATCTTCAAATGGTTGAAGTGGTTTTAGAGGCCAACCCGCGGATAAGCTGTGGACGACCGAAGGGAGTGCACGCCCTCTAAAATATATGCAAGCGTCTACCTGCGGACGACGGTGCGGCGACGAAGTCGTCCCGCGGATGAGCGAAGCGAATGCAAGCGCCAGAAAATGAATGCAAGCCCTACCTACGCGACTTAATACTCACATCATCCCAAGTCGAGCCGTCCAATAGAATGAACCGGTTGCGCAGTTTGTCGTCGGCCAGATCAATGCGCATGACATGGTGGGCGGAACCCGTCTTGCCGCCGTCCTTGAAATACCAGCGGTTGGGATCGGTTTTGCGCTGACCGACACCGAGGCCGCCTTCACCGACGTAGATGAGGCCAGTGGGATCGGCTTTTCCGTCGCGGATGGGCACGGTGCGCTTCATGCAGTGGCCATCGGATTCGAGAGCGATGTCGACATTGAATTTGTCGAAGAGTGGGCAGAACACGGGAGCGTGGCGTGCTGGGCCCTTCACCGCCGGATACATGGGGCGGTGGTATTGGACGATGAGCCACTTGTTTTTGGGGCGTAATTCCTTGAGTTGTTTTTCGAGCCACTCGGCCTGCTCGCCACCAGCGGGAGAGTTGGTGTCGAGGGTGACCAAGGCGACATCTTTGCCGAGTTGGGTGGTGTGCCAACGCTCGGTTTTCTGATCGAGGTTGAAGATCTCGAAATAGAGGATGCCGCCATCGTGGTTGCCCCAGGTGGGGATGATGGGCAGCACGCGGCCATCTTCAGCGGTGGTGAGTTCGTGTTGGCTCAGCCAGAGGCGCCACTGTCTCCAGTCCTTACCTGAGTTGATGTAATCACCCCCGTGGGCGAATGCGATGACCTTGCGGTCGTCTCGGGCGATGGCCGCGATGCGCAGGTTGATGCGACAGCGATCGGTGTGGCCACTACGGGAATCACCGCCATGAATGAAGGAGAAGCCGGTGCCACTGGCCGGTGCAGTTTTGAAGTAGAGCTGGCGGGAGGCAGTGCCGTCGCTCTCCATCACGAAGTGATAGTAGGTATTCGGTTTGAGGCCTGTGAGTTTGGCGTGGTGGTAGTAGACGGGTTCGTGTTTACCAACACTGTAGGCGCCGTTGACTTGGGCGGCCTGAGACTTGTCGAGTCGCTTGTGATCGATGCCGTAGAGGACGCGGTGCTTGCTGCCTTCCTGGGCGGTGGACCATGAGATGGTGGCTTCGGTGCTGGCATCTCCGGTCCAAATCACGCGCCACTGGGCCGGCGTGGTGCCTTCCAGCTTGGTCATGTGGGCTACGAGGTCCTTGCCGCTAACTTTGGGGATGTCGGCGTCGGCAATTTTGGCCGGGGTGGCTGCCATCAGAAGGGGGCTGGCCAAGAGTGCCGCGAGAGACAGAGAAGAGAATATACGGGTCATGGGTCTTAGGATACGGGTGAGGTGTCGGGCGAGCTTTCGCTCGATTGAGGATTGGGCTTCTTGAGTTGGATGAGAGCGGGGATGCCGAGGGCGATCAAGAGCCAGGGAGCGGCACCATTGGCGAGACGGATGGCCACTTCGGGCCAGGAGTCCAATCCCATGCTCAAGGGGCGACTCAGGGCGGTGATTAGGCCCCAGAAGGTCATCCAATAGAGGGTTTTGGGGCTGTGGATGAGGAGGACACTGAGAGCCAGTAGGCCGTCCATGATTCCGATGCAGCGCAGTAGGGTATGGATGACCTCGGTGGAGGGTTCGATGCCAACCAGGCCGGCGCTGACAAAGATCAGGTCCTGGAAGGCTGGGTGAAGCTGAAAAGCCTCCCAGCCGTGAATGGCAAAGGTGCAAGCACAGGCGATGCGTAGTAGCCAATTGACTGCAGGCTTGCACCGTTTGGAGGCGACAATAAGCAGGGCCAATGCGATCGGTAACATCCAGCGTGTGGCATGAGCTGGAATCGCGAGATGGGCATGCGCTTTACCTCCATTGCTGGCTACGGCGTAGGCGTTCAGCAATAGCCAGCATGCTGGCAGAAGATAGAGCCAAGCGGTTTTTACTTTCCAGCGGGTAAGGAAGGGAAGGGCTGCAGCGAGCAGGATGCATAAGATCGCCGAGCCTTTATCGGCGATCCGCACTCGCTCAATCAAGGGCTTCGGATCGTAGGTGGAGATCTCCTCGGTGACAGGTTCTTCTCCGAAGAGCTCCGCCTCCATGGTGGCGGCCACTGCACGATCATCCACAGCATCGACCCAGAGGCGTTTCTCTAGGTTTTTAGCGAGAGCGCTGCCATCCCAGAATAGCACGGGCCAGGCGGCACCAACCATGGTCAGGAGCACGACAGCCGCAATGATGGGCACGGTCAGACGTTGGAGTTTTGCATTCAAGTGATCAGTGAATATCGAGAGACTCGAGTGCCCGGAAGGCAAAAGAGGATTCCGAACTGATACCGATCACTAATACAGGATATATCGCCCGAAGATGATCAGGCCTACAATGGCAGCGCCAATCGCTACGATCAGAGTGGCGCCAGCCGCCATATCCTTCGCCCTCCCAATTTCGGGATGGCGGTCTGGGTGGACGCGATCGGAGAGGCGCTCCAAGGCCGTGTTCAGGCCCTCGGTGGCGATGACCATGACACAGCAGAGGGTGATGAGACACCATTCGACCGGGCTTATTTTAAAGTAAAACCCGGCAACAATGGCAGCGAAAGCCGCGCAGAAGTGGATCCGCATGTTGGCTCCGGCACCAAACATCAGGCCGATGCCCTTGAAGGCATAACCGAAGCTCCTGAGTCGGCCTTGGAGGAAGCGGATCATCTCCATCAGTATGCCTCTGTCTGGATCGCCTGAAAACTTCATAATCCTTGTCAAAACGGGCTCAGATGAAAACTTAGTCGGATTAACTCGTAAGCCTGAGTTGTATATTGCTGATGAAGAGGTCTCGACAGCTTGGAATCACAGCCGCCTCCTTGCTGGTGGTGGGCTCGTTGACCATGTGCCGGGAGTCTGCTGATGAAGGTTCACAGGCCGAGGTGGCGCAGCCTGAAAGTGAACCGGTGCCTGCGCCTCCTCTCTCCTACAATCGCGACGTTCGGCCTATTCTTTCTGACAAGTGCTTTGCCTGCCATGGACCCGATCGTGGAGCCCGCGAAGCGGACCTGCGACTCGATGTGGCGGAAGACGGGAAAGGCTACGAGGGTGCCCACGCCTATGCTGCCGTTCCGGGTGACTCGAAGAACAGCGAAATGATCTTCCTCATCCACAGTGAGGAGGCGGACGAGGTGATGCCGCCCGCTAAGGTGAAGAATCCACTCACTGAGGAGGAGAAGGCGATCCTGATACGCTGGATCGATGAAGGAGCGAATTATGAGCCGCATTGGGCGTTCCTGCCGATTGAGAAACCAGAGCCTCCTGTAGACAAGACTGACCAATGGTCGCGCAATACCATCGACCGTTTCGTTCATGCCAAGCTGAAGGAACAGGGGGTCAAGCCGTCGAAGGAGGCGTCTAAAGTGACTTGGTTGCGTCGGGTGACTCAGGACCTCACGGGTCTGCCGCCGACCATCGAAGCGGTGGATGCCTTTGTGGCGGACAAGTCAGCAGAGGCCTACGATAAGGTCGTCGATGCTCTGCTCAAGAGTGACGACTACGCTGAGCACATGACCTCCATCTGGTTGGACAATGCGCGCTATGCGGACAGCAATGGCTTCCAGTTCGACAATCGCCGTGAGATGTGGCCGTGGCGCGATTGGGTGATCGAAGCCTACCGCCAGAATATGCCCTATGATCAGTTCGTGACCGAGCAGTTGGCCGGGGACCTTCTGCCCGACGCGACCGAGGACCAAAAGATCGCCACGGGTTTCAACCGCAACCATCCCACTACGATTGAGGGCGGAGTGATTGAGGAAGAATACCGCGTTACCAACGTCAACGACCGCACCACCACCATGGGAACGCTCTTCATGGGACTGACGCTGGAGTGCACCCGCTGCCACGATCACAAGTACGATCCCATCACGATCGACGAGTACTACGAGCTCTACGCGTTCTTCAATACCTCGGCTGATCCAGGCAAGGGTGCCAAGCATAAGCCTATTGCGCCCTTCATCGAACGCAAGGTAGGAGAGCGGAAGGGTCAGGTGATGATCATGCAGGAGAAGCCTCGCAAGACCTTCATTCTTGAGAACGGTCAATTTGATCAGATTGGTGAGGAGGTGCAGCCGGACGTGCCAGATGTCCTACCGGGCTTCGGAGACCGTCCACGCAATCGCCTGGGGCTCTCGCAATGGCTGTTGGCCGAAGAGAACCCGCTGATGGCCCGGGTGACGGTCAATCGTCTCTGGCAGCAGTTCTTCGGTGTGGGTCTGTTCAAGTCCGTGGACAACCTGGGGCTGCAGTCGGAGGTGCCAAGCCATCCGGAGTTGCTCGATTACCTGGCCTCCGACTTCCGTGAGCAGGGCTGGGACCTTCATGCCTTCATCAAGCAGGTGGTGCTTTCGGCGACCTATCGTCAGGACTCCACCCATCGCCCCGAGTTGGAGGATCCCGACAACCGCTTGCTGGCGCGCGGTCCTTCCTTCCGGCTGCCGGCGGAGATGATTCGGGATCAGGCGCTCTTTGCGAGTGGCTTGTTGAGTAAGAAGCAGGGCGGTCCCTCGGTCTTCCCTTACCAGCCCAAGGGCGTGTGGGAGGATCTCAATGCGCCGAAGAGTCATGTGGAGCACTACGTGGAGTCCAAGGGTGAGGATCTCTACCGAAAGAGTCTCTATACCTATTGGCGCCGCGCGGCGACTCATCCGGCGATGCAGATCTTCGATGCGCCCAGCCGCGATGTTTGCTCGGTGAAGCGCGAGACGACCAATACGCCACTGCAAGCGCTGGCGACGCTTCACGATCGCACCTACGTCGAAGCTTCCCGTAAGTTGGCGGAGAGAGTGATCAAGCAACAGCCCGAGAGCACGGTACAGATTGCGCTCTTGATGCGCATGGTCCTGTCCCGTGAGCCCTACGCCGAGGAGGGTGCGCTGCTGCAGCAGTTGCATGCCGATCGTCTGGCGACGTACCAGAAGGATCCCTCAGCGGCCGCCAAACTCATGGCTGTGGGTGAATCTGCTGCGAATCCTTCTCTCGATGCCGCTCAAGTGGCTGCTTTGGCCGATGTGGCCCTCGCGGTCTTCAATCTCAGTGAAACTTTGACCCGTAAATAGTATGGACGACCTCAACCGCCTCATTCACTCGATGGATCGCCGCCGCTTCCTGCAGCTCGGTGCGGCTGGACTCGGTGGCATGGCTTTGTCGGGGATGACCCATGCGGAAGAGTCCAAGAAGAAGCTCAAGGGTCCTCATCATCAAGCCCAAGGGACCCACCACCCGCCCAAAGCCAAGCGTGTCATCTACCTCTTTCAGGCTGGTGGTCCCGCTCAGGTCGATCTCTTCGATCACAAACCCGAGCTCGCCAAGTATCACGGCAAGGACATCTTCTCGCTGATCGAGCAACAGGGGCGTCTGACGGGCTTCAATAACACCCACAAGACTCATCCCATCATCAATACCCAATACGAATTCAAGCAGTATGGGCAAAATGGTGGGACTTACAGCGAGCTGCTGCCGCACATGGCGGCCATGAGCGACGAGTGGACGACCATCAAGAGCGTCAGCACCACACCCATCAACCACGACCCGGCCCTGACCTTCATGCATACCGGCCACAACCTGCCGGGGCGCCCTTCGCTGGGCTCCTGGCTGAGTTACGGGCTGGGCACGATGAACCGGAACCTACCGGATTTTGCGGTGCTGGTTTCGTCAGGCGATCTGCCCAATATGCAGCCACTCAACAATCGCTTGTGGGGAACGGGTTTCTTGCCGGGCAAGTATGCTGGGGTGCGCATGCGCTCGGGTAACGATCCGGTACTGTTTCTCAAGGACCCCAGCCAAAAGCCCATCACCGACCGTCGCAAAATTCTCGATGTCATCAACGAGATCAACGCTCAGGAGTTGGAGCGGAGTCACGACCCGGAAGTGGAGACCCGCATCGCGCAGTATGAAATGGCCTACCGGCTGCAGAGCTCTGTGCCGGATTTGGCTGAACTTTCAGACGAGCCTGAATCCACCTACAAGCTCTATGGCGAAGACGCCCGCAAACCGGGAACCTTCGCCTACAACTGCCTGATGGCTCGCCGCCTGGCCGAACGCGATGTTCGTTATGTGCAGCTCTACCATTCCGGCTGGGATCACCACTTCAATCTGCCGGCTCACCTGCCCAAACGCTGTAAGGAGGTGGATCAGGCCTCAGCGGCCCTGGTGAAGGATCTCAAGCAGAGAGGCATGCTGGACGACACTATCGTGCTGTGGGGCGGGGAATTCGGCCGCACCACCTTCAGTCAGGACGGCAAAGTGCGCGAAAGCTACGGCCGCGACCATCACGCCGGTTGTTTCACCATGCTGGCAGCCGGGGGCGGCTTTAAGCCGGGTCTCATTCACGGGAAAACGGACGATTTCTGCTACGGCATCACCGAGGGAGAGGTGCCCGTCCACGATCTGCACGCCACGGTGCTGCATCAGCTGGGCCTCGATCACGAGCGCCTGACCTTCAAGCATCAGGGGCGCAACTACCGCCTGACTGACGTGCATGGCCATGTGGTGAAAGATCTTTTGATCTGATATGTGCAACGTCTACCGCCTCAAGGAGAAGAAGATTGTCGCCGATGTGGAGGAGGCGGTGAATGAACGCATTCGCCAGTTGGCCTCAAAGTTGATCCGACGGTCGGGCAGGGGGCCGGTGCTGCGCCAGCAAGACGGTAAAGCAGTGGTGGATGAGATGCGCTGGGGTTTCGAGCGTGGGTTTTCGGACTCCATCAATAATGCCCGCACGGACAATCTCAAATCCAAGGTCTGGGAGGAAGCCTACGAGCAAAGACGCTGTCTGGTGCCCATTTCCGAGTTCTACGAATGGCAGCCGCTGCCCTTCGACAAAAAACAGCCCCACGCCTTTCGTCATCCCGATGAGGATGAATGGCTGTGGGTGGCGGGCTTGTGGGAGCCCTCCGACAATCATGGAGGCTGCTACGCTACGCTGACCACTGAACCTTCGGCGATGATGGAGCCGATCCATGATCGCATGCTGGCCATCGTTGGTTTGGAGCAGGGGATGGCCTTTCTCAATGGTGCCGAGTTGTCGTCCAAGCCTTACGACGGGCCTCTGACCATCACTCCCTGCGAGAGTCCGCTGAAAAAAGAGGCTCGTAAGGATGACCCACAGGGCGAACTGTTTTGATCTGATGAGTAGCTATTGTGACTTCGCCCCAGGCCATGAGTTTCACGGGCCCTATCACGACAAGGAATACGGCTTTCCGCTGAAGAATGATGACGACCTCTTTGGCCGGCTGATTCTTGAAATCAACCAAGCAGGGCTGTCTTGGTTGACCATCCTCAAAAAACAGGAGTCCTTCAGGAAGGCCTACAGCGGCTTTGAGGTGGTGAAGGTGGCCAGATACGGAGAAAAGCAGCGGCAGCGCCTGCTCAACGATGCCGGTATTATCCGCAACCGGCTTAAGGTGGATGCAGCCATTCACAACGCCAAGGTCATCGTGGGTCTGCAGAAGGAGCATGGTTCCTTCTACAAGTGGCTTTGCCATCATCATCCCTTGAGTAAGGAAGAGTGGGTGAAGCTCTTCAAGAAGACCTTCAAATTCACCGGAGGAGAGATCACGGGTGAGTTTCTGATGAGTATTGGTTTTTTGCCGGGAGCGCACCGCGAGGATTGCCCGGTCTACAAGAAGATCCTCAAGTTGAAACCGAAGTGGGCCGAGGTGTGATCCGGCTTACTTCGGGGCCGGGCCGATGGTGTCGCCATCGACAAAGGTGGCCTTGGTGAAGCTGCGCTTTCTGTCTTCGCGGCCCTGGGAAACGTTCTTCAACCACTGCATGACCCGGCGAATGGTCGGGCGATAATCCCAGTCGATGTGGGCAATACTGGGGCGGGTCCAGTCGAAGCTTTCGGTGTAGTCGCTGCAGATCAGGGACAGGTCTTCAGGGCTGTTGATGCCTCGGCGCGAGAGATGGTTCTGGATGGCGTGGAAGAGTACTGCATCACCAATGAACATCGCCGTCGGCGGTGTGTGCTCAAAGAGTTTGTCGAGGCAGTTCTCCAAACCTTCGGGGCTCTCGTCCCAATCGGGAATGTTGTAGGGCCCCGTCTGGATTCCATGGGATTGCAACTGCTCGAGGAAGTGCCGTTCGGGTAAGCCGTAGTCGGGTTTTCGTCTCTCTTCGCGAACCATGAGGACGATGCGTTGATGGTTGAGGTTGACGAGTTTCTTGATCAGCTCCTCCATCAGGTGGATGCGGCGGATAGCCATGCCGGCGATGTCGACGCTGGTGAGGCGACCGTAGATGGCGAAGGCGGGGATGTCGCTCTCAGCAAACCATTTTAGAAGTTCGTAGGAGCCGGCGTAGATGATCCAGGCATCCACATCCATCGTCTTGGCGTGGCGAATAATGCGATCTGGGTCCATGCCAAGCTCTGACATGGTCTTTTGGGCTGGGATGGGAGTGTGGCCTGCATCGGTCATGCCTTGCCTCAGTTCCAGTGCATCAGAACGGTAGAGATTGTGAGGGTCGTAGTAGAGGATGCCGACCCGCATGGTATGGGGGAGGGAGTCGGATTGGTCGGCGATTAGCCGCTTGCGACGGTTGCCCTGGGAGATGATGAGGCCTTCGCGCTCCAGTTGCTGAACGGCCTTGGTCGCAGCCACCGAGTTGACTCCGAGGGCCTGCACCAGTTGCTTGATGCCAGGCATGGCGCCGGTCAAGCGGCCGCTCATGATCTCCTGGCGCAAGTGTTGCGCGAGCTGGTCGCTGGTGGAGAGGGGTCGGAATGGTTTCATCGAGAGGTGGAAACTAAGTTAATTCCGGTGCCAGATGTCAATCTCCAAGCGTTCACTTTGGAGCCGGCCCTATGGTCTCTCCGTCGATGAACTTGGCCTTAATGAAACTGAGTTTGGTATCCTCGCGTCCCTGACTGATGTTGTCGGCCCATTGCAGAACCCGCCGGATGATGGGGCGATGATCCCATTGCAAATGGGCGATACTGGGTGTGGCCCAGTCGAAGGGTTCTGAGTAATCATCGCAGTAGAGGGAAATGTCGTCCGGTGATTTGTAACCGCGATGACTTAAGTGAACCTGAACAGCATGGAAGAGCACCGGATCGCAGACCATGATGGCAGTCGGTGGGGTGTGCTTGAGCAGTTTGTCGATGCCCGCTGCTAGTCCAGCAGGAGATTCCTCCCAATCTGGGATGTTGTAGGTTCCGGTCTGAATGCCGTGGGATTCAAGGTGCTTGAGGAAGAGTTGCTCGGCGATGCCATAGCTGGGCACGCGACGCTCTTCCCGCACGATGGCCACAATGCGTCGGTGACCGAGCTCCACCAGTCGTTTGATGAGCATTTCATCGACATGCAACTTGCGGATGCCCATGCCGGGTAGCTTGCTGTTGCGGAGTCGACCGTAGATTGCGAAGGCAGGCTTCTCGTATTCAGAGAACCAGTCGAGTAGGTCCTTGGAGCCTGCATAGACGACCCAGGCATCTGCCTCAGTGGATTCGACCATGCGCTTGATACGGCTTGGATTCATCCCCAGGTCATACATGGTTTTGGGTGCCATGACCGGAGTGTGGCCAGTATTCACGAGAGCCTGCCTGACCAGCAGTGAATCGTGGCGAAGTTCATTATGGGCATCGTAGTGGAGGAAGCCGATACGCAGTGAGTCTTTGTCCAGTTTTAGGTCTGGAGCGATGAGTCGCTGGCGCCGTTTGCCTTGAGAGATCACCAAACCTTCGCGCTCCAATTGCTGGACTGCCTTGTTGACCGCGACAGAATTGACCCCAAGCGACTTCACCAATTGCTGGATTCCGGGCATGGCACCAGTAAGCCGGCCGCTGTGTATTTCCTCGCGGAGGTGGTCGGCTAGTTGGTCGCTGGTACTTTGTGCTCTAAAGGGTTTCATGCCGGTTCTTGACCTCGACTAAGTTAAAATAGGTATTAGAAGTCAACCATGATCTTAATTGATGGGTCGGGATCATTTTTTGAGTTTCGGGATCACATCCATGCATCGAAGCCCCCCCTCGCTGCGTGGATGCCAAAACCCCAGTCATGAAAAGCCCCTGTCTGACGTATCCTAGTCGTACTGTATCCAAAATCCTCGCCTCCAGACCTCTTGCGCTTGGCGCATTTCTGGCCATCACGAACTTTGGTGGACTGGCCGACGGCCAAACTACCTTTTTGAGCGAGGATTTTGAGTCGTCCTCCAATATCCCCAATGGATGGACACAGAATCAGACTGCAGGAACGGCCACCTGGACCATCAATAATGGAGGAGTGAATGGACACCCGGCCGCCGCTCATGGTGGGAGTAGGAATGCGCGACTCAGTGATACAAGCGGTACTGATGATACGACACGGCTGATCTCGCCCGTCTTCGATACCACGGGTCACATCAACATCAGTCTTAACTTCTGGCATGCACAGGAGAATTGGTTTGGGGATCAAGATGAACTGAAAGTTTTCTACAGTACCAACGGCGGCACGAGTTGGACCGAATTGGAACACTACACCAGTAGTCTTCCAGATTGGACCGAGCGCACTTTGAGTATCCCTGCAAGCAGTGCCACCACTCGCATCGCCTTCGAAGGCAATGCCAAGTATGGTTATGGAGCCTGTGTGGATGATATCCAGGTGACGGGCATTGCTGACAATCTTTCTGAGCTTTCGGTAACTGCCACGGATGCTGACGCTTCCGAGGTGGGCTCGGACACTGGCACTTGGACCATTGCCCGCAGCGGCAACACGACAGGTGCGATCAGCGTCAATTTCGCTATTAGCGGCAATGCGACTCAGGATAGTGACTACACGCTCAGTGTGCCCAGCCCCATCAATTTTGCAGCTGGAGAAACGTCCAAGGTGGTCACCTTGACTCCCATCGATGATGAGGTTGAGTCGGAGGGTAATGAGATCGCCACGTTGACCCTAAACAGCGGCACTGGTTATGTAATCAACACTGCCTCTGACGATATCTCCATCTATGATGACGAGAGCGTTCATCTCAATGTGCTGGTGCTTGGCTCAAGCCGGTCCTTTTCCAATGACAATTACTCAGGAGTTCCACGACATCAGAAGCCCTTCGATGCCGAACTGGTGACCAACCGTCTGCGGGATATCCTTAATGGAGATTCCAACTTTGATACGGTGAATGTGGTGCATGAGAATATCTATCGCACCAGCCCGAGGGAGTTGTATTACGATCGCAACAATAGCTGGGACTCGGCCTTTTATGATGCCAAGTGTTACAGTCTGCTCAGTTACTATTATCATCCCACCGGCAGAGAGGATCGACTGAAAAATCTCAAGGGTGATGACGGGACGCCCTGGAACTATGTGATTATCATGGGGGATCCATCCCACATTACTTCAACACCGGGTGTGTATGCGAAAGGAGTGAAGGTCTTGGTCGACACGATCAACCAGGGTACCGCTAAACCCATTCTGATGATGCAGTGGCCGCATGCGGGTTCTTCGGTGTCGGTGGATGATTTCGGTGAGGTGACTTACCGCGTGGGTGACTCGGGTGGAATTCCCGTCGCACCTGCTGGATTTGCGTGGGACGATCTGGTTTCCAAGGATACTGGAACCTCGCTCACGCATCCCACGGCTAAGGGGGCGTATCTGGCTGCTGCAACCCTCTACAACAAAATCTTCGGGCGGGACGCAGGCACGGCGTCTTCGTACGATTTCGATGATAGTCTGGCCACTCTGGCAAACACCACCGTTCAGACTCATGAGACTGCTACGCACTATACGGGAGCCTATGCGGGGGTGGACCCATATCAGATTCTTTATGAAAAAAGCCGAATCATCCGATCCTCGACTCCAGGATCCAGCACCGAGAAGGGATTCCTCTCGGTCAGTTCTTACAATAGCGGGAGACATTTCAGGGCCCTGCTCGACCCGCAGCTGAGCATCAGCGATTATGCCAATGACAACAGCTACACGGGACTCATCCACTTTGATTTGGGCCGGGCATTTGGCGGCGGCAAGTCGTACCGGATCAATCCAGCCAGCTACAAGTATTCCTTAGGTTACTCGTATCAGGTGCTTTCCGGTGGTACCTGGCAGACATCAGCGATTTCAGATGGTGGTTTGGATATGCGCTACGGCATGGACGTCATCAGTGGATGGGGCTTTGGAGATCAAAAAGTTGCCTTCGACATGATCAACAAAGGAGAGCCCGCTCAAAATGTCCGTAATATGCCCGTCTATTCGATTTGGGCTGCGGTGAATGATGAGATGGGAGTGGCCGACCCCTACTCCGACAGCAAGCACTTCGGGGCTGATGTCAATGAGGCCGTTGTCTCCTACATGATGACCTTGGTCACCGGACGGTGTCCGATTGGAAAGAACGGCACCGCACAGGAGCGGGAGCGTCGTCGCATCGGGTATGAGACCTCATGGATTATGTCGACACTCAATCTGCGACCACCAGGCTTCACGACCAAGCCCAGCGCTACCAATGCCAAGACAGTCACTCCAGGAGCTGCCGAGCTCATGTCGGTGTATTTTGTGAATGCGCCTCAGTCGGATGTCACGGTCTCGGTGGCGCCGAGTGCAGTCACCGCGGCCCTCGTGAACCCCAAGACGCTGACCTTTAATAGCTCCAACCATGATGCCGTCCGCAATGTGAGGGTGGTGGGCTTACCGGGCTCGGCTGCCGCCGAGGCTTTCGATGTGAACTTTTCAGCGTCGTCTTCGGATATGTGCTTCGCTCACTTGAGTGATGCCTGGGCCTACACCAACAACCGGGTGTCCACCGCAACACTTAGCCTACAGGAGCAGTCTGACCGCCAAGAGGCCGTCACCAAGAACAGCAGTGTGACCATTGATCTTCAGGTTTCAGGTAGTCTGGAAGCGAACACGATTCTGGCGACGCCGTTTCATGGATCGCTTTCCTGGAGTGGTGGCGACGTCGTCTATACCCCCGGTGCCGACTATGTGGGTAGTGACAGCTTCGCCTTCGCCGTCAATGTCGGTGGCGTGCTGACGAAGGGTTATATTGAAATCACAGTGGAGGATGTGCCTTTGCCTTCCATCTATGCCTCGTGGACCGGTGGAGACTTCACCGATGACTTTACCAATACCGACCCGACCAGAACTGATGACGGTGACAAGTTGAGTAACATGATGGAGTTTGCCTTCGGCACTGATCCGACTGTTGCCGATGGAGGTCCATTAGCTACGGACGGATCCTTAAACGGTCAGCCGACCGTCGAGGAAGGGGTCGGGGCAGTGATGGGCTTCTATTTCATTCGCCGCACCGACCACGGTGACCCGGGTAGTGTTAGCTACACCGTGCAGTTCAGTAGTAACCTCTTGGATTTCACGAATGAGCCTGAAGGCCCAAGCTGGGAAACGTATTCGACATCAGATCCTGACTACGAGTTGGTGAAGGTGCCGTTTCCGGCAGGAAAGACATTCGGTTATGTCCGGATCGAGTTCGTTCCCTGAAATTTACTTCTTCTTTTTCTCCACAGGTGCCAGCGGAGCAAACTCCGTTGGTGCCTTGGCTCGAAGCTCGCCAAGCTTTTTAGCGTGCTTCGGGTCATTTGCTAAATTGGTCCACTCGTAGGGATCCTTTTTGATGTCGTAGAGTTCTTCATCACCTTGGGCGTAGCGAATGTAGCGCCAGTCATCATCACTCACACTGACCGCACCCGGGGTATGCAGCCATGTGAGGGCCACATGGGGCCATGCCTCGTCGCTGGCCTTTGGGTTCTTGAGGAGCGGCAGCAGACTGGGGGCGTCATTGTCTTCTTTGGCCTCAATGCCGGCGAGTTCGGTGAGAGTGGGATAGATGCTCAACAGATCCACCGGCTTTGAGCAGACCTCGCCGGCTGGGGTGCCCTCGGGTAGGCCTGGAGCCCCTTTGGGCACGCGCACCATGAAAGGCACGCGGGTGGCTGCGCGCCAGAGGGTGAACTTCTGCCAATGTTGCTTCTCGCCGAGGTGCCAACCGTGGTCGCTCCACAGGACGACGATGGTGTTGTCCTTGTGTGGGCTCTTGTCCAAAGCGTCTAATACACGGCCGAGCATGGCGTCGGCGTAGGCGATGGAGGCGAGGTAGCCCTGCACGCCCTTCTTCCACTGACCGTGCTTGCGGATGTGGGCGAAGTAACGATTCTGGCCGCGATGCGTGCCTTCTTCGGGTAGGTCGTCGAGGTCGTCCTCCTTGTAGCCGGGTGGGAGCTGGATGTCTTTCAAGGGGAACATGTCGAAATACTTTTTGGGCACGAACCAAGGCTCGTGGGGGCGGTAGATGCCGCAGGCGAGGAAGAAGGGCTTGTCGTGTTCCTTGGCGAGTTGGGCGCCCACCCAGTCCGCCACCTTGGAGTCGCCACCGAATTCATCGTCGGTCACGTCAAAGGCATGCCAGTCGGTCTCGACGTATTGCCACTCACCGCCACGCGGCAGGGATTTGGGCCGCTTGCCCCAGGGAATGTGGGGAGGAAAGGGGTTCTCCGTTTCCTTCTTGGGGTAGTAGGTGTCCCAGGATTGGGCATCGATGATGTAGTGAAGGATTTTGCCGGAGCCCAAGGCGCTGTAGCCGTGGTTGGCGAAGTGGCGTGGCATGAGCGTGGCATCCGGAATGACCTGCCGCATGGGCTGGCGGTTGTTGTAGAGGCCAGACTTGTGCGGGGAGATACCACTCATGAGGGCCGAGCGGCAGGGATTGCAGGCCGGGGCGGGGCAGTGTGCGTTGTCGAAGAGGATGCCGGATTTGGCCAGGCGCGTCATGTTGGGTGTCTTGGCCTGAGGGTGGCCGCCCATGGGCTCGATCCAGTCGTTGAGGTCATCGAGGGAGATGAAGAGGATATTGGGGGGGCGGGTGGCCTCTGAAGACGGTCTTTTGTCTTCCGCCTGAAGGCAGGGCAGGGCGAGAAAGAGCAGGAGCAGAAGAGTGGCGAGCTTGCGCATGGCCGTTTCTAGCTGTTTTGAGAGCTTCAGCAACCCATCAGCCTATCTCGGGCTGTTCCAATCTGAATCACCCCAAAAGTGTTCACATGAACAACTAACTTCTTGACCCGATTTGGCCTCTGATTCATGGCTGGGGGGTGTCGCGCCCTCTCACCGCATTGTTCATCGATTGCGATTCCTTCTTCGCCTCAGTCGAGCAGCAGCTGAACCCCCGACTGCGGGGAAAGCCGGTGGGTGTGGCCCCCGTGATGGCCGAAACCTCCTGCTGCATTGCCGCCTCCTACGAGGCCAAGCATTACGGAGTGAAGACCGGCACGCGCATCAGCGACGCGCGCCTGATGTGCCCGGGGATCGAGATCGTCCACGCCCAGCCCGCGGAATATGTAAAGGTGCACCACAAGGTCATCGAGGCCGTGGAGGACTGCATCCACGTCGAGGACGTGCTCTCCATCGATGAGATGTGGGCCTGGCTGCCCTACAACTGGCGCGAGCCGGACTTCGTGCGGGAGCTGGGCAGCAAGATCAAACGCAGCGTGCTGAGCACGGTGGGTGAGGAAGTGAAGGTTTCCATCGGCGTGGCTCCCAACCGCTACCTCGCCAAGATGGCCTCCAAGATGCGCAAGCCGGATGGCCTGTTTGTGATCGAGCATCCCCACCTGCCGGAAGTGCTGCACGAACTGGAGTTGCGGGACTTCACCGGAATTGCCCGCAGTATGGAGGCGCGCCTGCATGCTTCCGGCATCCACAATGTGCGTGAGCTCTGTGCTGCCAACAAGCAGCGCCTGCACGGCGTGTGGGGCGGGGTGCTCGGCGATCGTTTATGGCACCTCTTGCGTGGGGATGAAGTGCCCGAGATTGTCTCGGCGCGGAAATCACTCGGCCATTCCCATGTGCTGCCACCGGACAGCCGCACCCCTGATCGCGCTTGGTCCATCCTCTGCAAACTGCTGCACAAAGCTTGTGAACGGCTGAGGTCCCACGGGCTGCTCACTGGTTGCCTGACTGTGCAGTTGTCCTTTCTGCGCGAGGCGTCCTGGGATCCGGAAGTGCGCTTTCCCGAAAGTGACTCCACCTTTTATCTCATGCGCATGCTGCAGCGCGTCTGGCGCGACCGTCCCGATCCGCAGGCCAAGCTGATCAAGGTGGGCGTGGTGCTTAGTCATCTGGTGGAAGAAGCTAACCACACGCCCGACCTCTTCTCCGGTATGGTCGCTGAGGCCATGGCCGCTTATGATCATGGTAACGACCCGGGAAACCAAAAGCATCACCGCCTCGATGCCGCCATCGACCGACTCCGCGCCCGCTACGGCCGGCAGGTGGTCTACTTCGGTAGCGTGCAGGAGAGCCGTAAGGACGCCCCCATGCGCATCAGCTTCACGCACATTCCGGATTTGGAGTTAGAGAATGATGATTTGGAGAGGGGGTGAGTGAGGTTTATGGTAGGAGGGTCAGGCTTCGCTGCGCTCTGGACGCACAGGGTGTGCTCGCCTACATTATTAACGTTCGCCTGGAAAATATGACTCTCAAAAGTATTAGCACCTGCTTGGTTCTTATGATCGCGTCCCTAAGCGCTAAAGAACCTTATGAGGCACTATTAAGTTTATCTGCCGCATGTCAGAATGCAGCAAATGCCAAAAATCGTGGCCAATGGGAGCGCGAAAAATTCGAACCATACATAAAGGCTACGGATAAAGCCATGGCTGAACTGGTTGATAGTGGATATCTAGTTCAGGAATACATTTTGTTCCAATCACCAGCTGAAATGAGTTTTGATGAAGGTAAGCAATTTGGGATGTTGAAAAGAGTTTTTGCTAAAAAGCATGAAGCGAAATACGGAATTCATGCATTGATTGAGATGATGGGCTGGGAGTATCGAGAATCCCTAAAAGGTGGCCGAATGCATCATGAAAAACTTGGTGACTCTGATCGAGTCCAGTTACGTGTGAGATTGCCCAAAGAGCTAATGAAGGAATATAAAGAGGTCTTTGGTAAATATATTGTTAAGCCTATCTCTCAAGAGGACGAACAAGGCGCGGCAGAATGAGCTCGCTGCGTGATTCCTCTACGCTATAACGCTATCCTAATAAAATGGACGCGACTCGCCCAATCATCGAAGTGTTTTACAAAGGTAAGCACTGGAGCCTGTCCCCCTCCGGCACTGATTCATTATCATCATTTGGAGGTCCACCCATGGTGTTCATTGAATCAAAAATATCTCTTAGAAAAGCAGTTTTGCATAATGTTGGGTCTTTGAATCTTCCAAAGTTTGGAATTCATTCAGGCTCCGGATCTTCGATACCTTTGCTTTATGGGATATGTCATGAGGGCTGCGACATATCCTATCGTAAAACACATACGTCGGTTGTTGAGATAACTCTCCTTGAACCCAAAAAAGCTGATGCCGATTACCCATATTCCAACTATCCTGCAATGCTGCCATATTTCATGCTTGGGTTAGATTCGGAGACCAGCATTACAGATGAGGATTTGAAGAATAGGCTTTATAATACAGGTTGGAATCCTTCATCTGATCTCTTGTATGCTGTGGTGATGCAACACCCACATGTTGGGCATTGTTTATTTGAAGGAGATTTTGATCCTGAAATTGTATTTGAATATAATCCTGAGACTGAAGTTGTCCGTGCTCTAAACCAATGCGGTTAGTGGAAACGTCTGCCTAGATTGACTCTGCATAACAAGTCAGCGCGCCCGACCGCTGCTCGCCGTGTAGTTGACGGTTCTGGGTGGTTTGGTAGCTTCTAGGGTGTCGACCTGGCGCATTCTGCGGCCGGGTGGCCTCAAGCGTTCTGCCAAGAAAATGAAATCCTCCCTCGCAGCGGTCTTCTCCCTTCTCGCGATTCTCTTTTTGCTACCTGCGACTGCTCAGGAAGATGCGCCAAAGGATGCCAAGCCAGCTGAGGAGGAAGAGATCTACATCCCTAAAGATCTTGATGACGCGGTTCGCGAGCTGAATAAGCTCATTCGGCCTGAGGACAAGGAGCTAATCAAGACGGGAGAAATAGACAGCGTAGACATGCATTTCGGACTAGGAATGGGGCTGCGGAATGCGTGGGGGCTTTGGGGAGGTTCACGTTTGGCAGTCCATTTCAGGGAACAGGGGATCACCCATCCAGATAACATGTCCGGCTATATTTTGGACGCATTCTGCCGGAATCTACGGGGACAGAAGCATGATTTACTTTCGATCATGCGGGAGAATGCAAAGAAGAGGCCAGCTTATCACAAACGCATCGCAGATGATGGAAATGCAGAAGAGGGAAGAACGCAGGCAATTCTCTTTCGGAAGTTCGATTATGATGAGAAGAAACGGGTAGTATCGACATCTCTTCTCTGGAACCCGAAGGATGGGAAGATTTATCTTGAGGAACGATCGAAGTCGCGGCTCGCCACTGAGCAAGAGGTCAAACAGTTCAGAGAGGCCAACGAAGGCTGGAACTTCACTCCGGAAGAAGAGAGGGTTCTCGCCAATTTGCGCTCGGCAACTCCACAAGAGCGGCTGGCAACAATCAAGGGAATGAACGAAGAAGATCGCTGGAAGTTTGACGGACTTCTGCCACGCGCAAGGGATCCAGAAGGATTAGACAAGGTGCCTGATGATCCATTTGGCGATGACCAACCCGCTACCGCTCCAGAGGCGAAGTTGGAGGGTGATTCGAAACCTCAACCAGAATCGGAGGAGGGCTCCCAGTAGCGAGTGGCAGACCTGAGACGTTGTGCTGGAAAACACATCGCGCCTCGGAGCACATCTGATGGAAACTCATAGGGATATAAAGCAAGTCGAGACTGTATATGGGAAAATCTTTTCGTGGCAGGGCGATCTGATTACAGATCAATTAGAAAAATATTCAGCCCATACCAGAAATGAAATATCTATGCTCAGAACGATGATCAAGGAGGGAGACAACATCCTTGATATTGGCGCGCATATTGGAACTTTCTCTATCCCTTTTTCTGTTTTTAATAACCGAAAGGGGAAGGTTTACTCGTTTGAAGCAAACCCTTCAAACTATAGCTTGTTGTTGAAAAACATACAGGCAAACAACCTCAATGACGTTGTGATTCCGACAAATGCCGTAGTTTCGAAGGAAGGTGGTTTGGAGTTTTCTGCATCACTTCCAGTGAGTGGGAATTCTGGGATGTGTTACTTTCGACCCAAACTAGAGAATTCTGAATTTGTTGTGCTCTCGATAAACATTGATGCATGGCATGATCAACTAACTCAGAATCAGAATATTAATCTAATAAAGATCGATGTGGAAGGAGCCGAACTGCTTGTTTTGGAGTCATGTCAGAAAATAATCAAAGAAAGTAAACCGGTGCTGTATATTGAGATTAATACGCAAGCGCTTCAACGGTTCGGGGCGAGCTGTATGGATATTGAGGATATTTTGTTTCCATTGGGATATCGGTTTTTTCGGAACATTGGGCCAAGAAATAGCAGCAATGATACTTTTGAAATTGCATCTCTCAGGAGCATAGAGAGTGGCGGGGAGTTCTTTGATTTGCTCGCGGTTCACCCATCTGATGCTCGATTTCCGAAAGAATATTCAGGTGCTTTTTCTTCATCTTTCTACCTAAAGAAGTCTGATCTGTTTTCTCTAGCAAAGCGTTTCATTAGACGTCTATTCTGCTTCGCTTCATAGGTGATGATGAGTTTGTCGTTATGCTGGTAAGTAAGAAGCCATACATAGCCATAGTGTCCCTAGCACTTCTTGCAGTGGTCATGATTGTCGTGGGCGCGTTTTCTTTAGTTGGGAGTGATGAAAAAGCGACCATCAACGACGTTGCTGTGCCTATTGAAATGGATTCGGGTTATCGCGTTGTAGAAATCAACGGAGAAGCTCCTGAACGCATGAGTCATCCATTTGTAACAGTGGTTCCATATGTTGTAATTATCCCCGGTAAAAACCATATCGAAATTGAGCCGGTAGATGGCAACGGTAAGCGTGAGTCATTCTATTTCACGCCAGAAGCTGGAGTGGCTTACCGGATCAGTATCAAGGAAGGTGGAGGATATACATTGGTTGAGGATCAACGCTAGGCGTGGGTATAACAAGTCAGCGCACTCGACCGGTACCCGCCGCGCAGTTGACGGTTCTGGGTGGTTTGGTAGCTTCTAGGGCAGCCATCTGGCGCATCCTGCGGCCGGGTAGTCTCGAACTTGGGTTCTCAACGTAGAGATCAAAGAATGATTATTTCACATAAACATCAGTTCATTTTCATCAAGACGCGCAAGACTGCGGGAACGTCAATCGAGATTGCCTTATCCAAGTTTTGCGGTCCTGATGACATCATCACTCCGATTGCATCTGAAGATGAAGACATTCGAAAGGAACTGGGATACCCCGGGCCTCAGAATTTTTTGCTGCCAATCTGGAAGTACGGATTTGGGGATGTCGTCAAGAGGGTGACCAAAGGCAAAAAGCTTCGATTCTACAATCACATCTCAGCCGGACGAGTCATGGATCTTGTCGGTCATAAAATGTGGGATCGTTATTACACATTTTGTTTCGAGAGGAATCCATGGGATCGAATCATATCCGATTATTACTGGGTCCATAAGTCAGAGCCAAGGCCAAGCATACAAGAGTTTGTCAGATCAAAAGAAGTGATGGGATACAAGAAGGCTGGTTATTGCAACTACCTCATTGATGGAGAGGTTGGGGTGGATCAAGTGTGCAAGTTTGAGAATCTTGGTGAGGAGTTGGAGGCGTTTCGGAAGCGGGTAGGTATTCCTGAGCCGCTTGAACTGCCAAGGGCCAAATCGCAATATCGAAAAGACAAAAGGACTTACAGTGAGATTTTGAATAAGGAGGACAGAGCCTATATTTCAGAATTATTCCATGATGAAATCAATCGCATGGGGTATTAGTGGTAAATTCAGTATTGATGACTGAACACGACCCATTCATCCGACGCTGCATCGAGCTGTCACAAGTGGCGGTGGATGCGGGTGATGCACCCTTTGGCTCTTTGATCGTCAAAGATGGGGAGGTCTTGGCGGAGGCCTCCAACGATAAGAATAGTCAGACGAACCACCATGCCGAGATTCTTGCCCTGAACAAAGCCAGCGAGGCGGTGGGGAGTCATGATCTCTTCGGTTGCACGCTTTACACCAATGTGGAGCCTTGCCCGATGTGCGCCTTCATGATCCGGGAATACAAGATCGAGCGGGTGGTGTTTTCGCTGCCTTCGCCTTTCATGGGAGGTTATTCCAAATGGAATATTCTTGAGGATGCGGGTTTGGAGCAATTTCCGCCGTATTTTGGGGAATGTCCGGAAGTGATTGGCTCGGTGCTCGAACTTGAGGCTAGGGCGGTATTGGATCAGACGCCGCTGTGGATGTTCGGCTCTCAGGCGCGAAAGGACTGAAGGTCGAATTTCAGGGGCTTCGCCGTTAGGTTTACCATTTTTTACAACTTGCCGATTCCACACTCGGCCGAAAGTTCTCTAGCGTGGGGAGATGAAGAAGTTGGCCATCACCTTGACCATTTTTCCGGGGATTCTCTTCGTGATCGCGCTGATTTCCTACATGACCTCTTCCTTTGCGGAAATGGGACTAGCCTCAGGCGGTGTCGACATCGGACTCTGTCTCCTGATTCTTTCGGCTGTCGTCAACATTCCGACCTTGGTGGTATGGGTGTTCTACATGGCTTCGAGACGGGATGAGGCCGTGGAACGTTGATTCGACGGGTGTTGGATTCTATTTCAGCTCTTATTGAGATATGGTAGGTGTTGCCTGAATGAAACGTCGCACCTTCCTCGCCATGTCTGCTGGAGCCTGTGCTCCATCCTTGGCTCATACTGCTGAGGCAGCCGATGAGAAGCAGAAGATCGTGGATGCCTTCATGGAGAAGTTCAGGGTGCCGGGCTTGTCTGTGGCTTTTGCCAAGCAGGGTAAGCTGCTCTTCTCCAAGGCTTATGGCTTTGCCGATATGGAGCGAAATACGGCACTGACGAGCTCGCACCTCTTCCGGATTGCCAGTGTCAGCAAACCGATCACGGCAGTAGCTGTGTTTACGCTCATTGAAGTGGGTAAACTGAAGTTGAGTGATGAGGTTTTTGGAAAGGATGGAATTCTGGCTATGGAGGGCCCCGAGGGGATGACGGTTGAGCACCTGCTCAATCATACGGGTGGTGGCTGGTCCAACTCAGGAGGCAAAGATCCCATGTTCGAGCAACTGAAGCTCGATCATGATGGACTGATTCAGTGGACGCTTAAGAACGTCAAACTGACCCATAAGCCAGGCGAGAAGTATGCGTACTCTAACTTTGGGTATTGTTTGTTAGGGCGGGTGATCGAGAAGGTGATTTCACAGACTTACGTCGACTATGTATCCGAGCAGGTGCTGCAGAAGTGCCGCATCAGTGAGATGAAGATGGGGCAGGATGCATTGGCCAAAGGAGAGGTGGTCTATTACGACGATCTCAAGAAACCCAACCGCAGCCACTTGAATACGCCGAGAATGGATGCGCACGGCGGGTGGATTGGGACTCCGGAAGACTTGGTGAAGTTTGGCCTCCACGTGGACGGCTTTGGATCACCGAGAGATATTCTCACTCCGGCTTCGATCAAGAAGATGACGGCCCACGAGGGCATCCACAAAGGCTACGGCTGTGGCTGGGGCGTGAATCAGCACGGCAATTACTGGCACATGGGCTCGCTACCGGGCCTCACCAGTATTCTGGTAAGAACGAAATCCGGCTTTGTGTGGTCGGCCTGCGCAAATACCCGTCGTAAGGGCATGAATGGAGCTCTCGACAAGTTGATGTGGGATTTGAGCAAGCATGTGTGAGTCAGGATGAATCGCGAACGGGATGGCTTATTGATTGGTGTGGGGCTGCTGACGGTAGTGGTCCCAACACTGCTGCTCTTTCTGGCGGTGACCTATCTCTTTGTGTTCACATTAGCTGCCGGTATTGCAGCGGTGATGCTGGGGCTCAAGAGGCCCAGCAAAATGCGAACTCGGATCGGCCTGTCGCTCTGTGTACTCACGGTGTTTGGATCCTTCGGCTTGATGGCGTGGGCCGGAAGAAGTGGGCATCCTATTAAACTGGTGATTCCCAACGATTACACGGGAACGATCAACATCCACTTGGATGAGGAGAATGGCGTCGCTCCAATCAAAACCGATGATTACTGGATCTACAAAATTGGTGATGATGGTTCACTGATTACCAGTAATGACCGGCCCTTTCAGCAATGGCATAAGCTGCACGTGGAATTCAGGGATGGCCGTCGCATTCCATGGCATCATACGGATGATTCGCTGGGTTATGTGCTCGAAAGTGGCGGGCTTAGCATTTCCCACGAAGGAGATGTGGAAAAGAAGACCTACTATTGGGAACTGAAGTCATTGGGGATGTCCGAAGAAGAGGCGGTGGCTTATCTCGAGGGTCGAGGGCACGCTGCTGTGCCGCAGAAGTCCGGAGGCTTCTATGTCACCTTGAATGCGGACCAAGAGCCTTACGGAGTTGTGGAAGAAGACGTCCTTGCACTGAATCCCATCGATAAGCTGGTAGGGATTCGAACTATCGCCGGCATCGAGCCCGAGGTGTTCGCGAAGATGCGGGTGTTTCCCAACTTGAAACAATTCGCCGTCCATTACGAGATGCCAAATGAGTCACTGCCTTATCTGAGCCGTTTTCCCAATGTGGAGGAATTGACCTTCTGGGGGGATGACTATGGTAACTTCGAAACCTTTCCCAAGCTGGACCAGTTGCGACTTTTTGATCACGAGGCCACTCGCGGGGAGTTCACGGTGGAGACAGCCCGGCGTCTCGCCTCTTGCCGGAATCTGGAGGAAGTTACGATCACCCGAGATATCCCGCAGGAGGGGATCGATCTGCTTAAAGAGCTGCCCAAGCTAAAATATATGGAGATTAACCAGAAGGTGATCGTCGATCTCAGCGCCGGAGCAGTGGGTAAAAACAAGACCTTCCTGGACAACATTACCATTCCCGTCGCCCACTTCGAAGATGACAATTTGCTCAGGTGTTTGGGCATGCTTTGGTCTCGAACCATTGAATTAGATGCCTACCACCACCACTATGAGGACAAAGGCCTATCCTTTCTGGTCCGCTATCCAACGGTGGATGCCTATTTGGATCGCAGAGTAAAACAGCTCAGACCGATGAAGGATGAGGAGGAAGTTAAGGTGAATTTCAAGGCTCGGAACCTGTCGCTGGGTGAGGTGCTGACCGAGGTGGCTAAAAGTGCAGGCTTCGATCTTCATATCACACCAGCCGGGGCCATATTCTGTGCTCCCGGGAAGGAGCCCTTTCCCAATGAGTACATTGCGCGCGGACATGTCTGGGAGACGCTCTATCGGGTTGATGCAGATAAGGAGAAATGAAATGCTCGAAACCTCATGAAGTGTTCAGTCCGTCTTTTCCTGCTTCTATTAGCCGCTCTTAGCTGCGGTCATGTGCTTGGCCAGACGACCTATGCGCTGAAGGAGGATCTGCCCTATTACCCGGTGAAGGCCCAGGCAGGGGATGACTATCTGAAGGAGCGTTGCCGTCTAGATTTCTACTACCCAGAGAATGCCAAAGATTTCGCCACAGTGATCTGGTTTCATGGGGGCGGGCTGACTCAGGGCACCAAGTCCATTCCCGAGGAGCTTAAAGAGAAGGGGATTGCCGTGGCTGCCGTGAACTACCGGCTTTCTCCGAAGGTGAAAGTGAAGGAATGCATCGAAGACGCTGCTGCTGCCACCGCCTGGGTGTTGCAGAATGTGGCTAAACACGGCGGTTCTTCGAAATCTGTGTTCATTTCAGGCCATTCGGCAGGGGGTTATCTGGCGCTCATGGTTGGGCTGGATGCCAAGTATCTGAAGCCGTGGGATCTCAAGCCGGATCAGATCGCGGGTCTGATTCCCTTCAGTGGGCACACCATCACCCATTTCACTGCCAGAAAGGAGATGGGGATTCCCGGCAAGCAGCCAGTGATTGATGAGTTGGCTCCACTTTTCCATGTGAAAAAGGAGGCGCCCCCGATCCTCCTGATTACTGGAGATCGGGAATTGGAGATGTTGGGTCGTTATGAGGAAAATGCCTATTTCGCACGCATGATGAAGGTGGCGGGGCATGAAGATACCCGTTTAATGGAACTTGATGGCTACGGTCACAATATGGCGAAACCTGCTTATCCTCTGTTACTTAAGGAGTTGAAGAGAGTTCGATCGATGACTCAAAACTGAAGATTTCCATGATTCTTCAAATACTCTGCATTATGACTGGATATGTATAAAGAAGAGGGTAATGTCCCTCATCACTAAAATTTGCATGAAAAAATACGCTGTTGAACGCTTTTCCGAGCTCGATCCCGTCCAATGCCCCTGTGGCACGACACGTCGGGCCTTTGTGACCCCCGATAATCCCGTGGCCAGCATCCATCTGGTTGAGATCTCAAAGGATGCCAAGGTGCACTATCACAAGAAGCTCACAGAGATTTACCTCATCATCGAAGGGGAGGGCCACATGGAGCTGGATGGTGAAATGGTGCCGGTGAAGCCCTTGGATACCATTCTGATCAAACCCGGCTGCCGTCATCGTGCCGTCGGCAAGATGAAGATCGTTAACATTCCCGTCCCTACCTTCGATCCGGACGACGAGTGGTTTGACTAAGTCGGAGCTCGGATCATGCTTGTTGGCATGAAAACGATTCCTCTGAGTAACGGTGATGCCATTCCTGCCTTTGGTCTGGGCACCTGGAAGTCCGAACCCGAGGTAGTATATGATGCCGTGGTCGAGGCCATTAAGGCGGGCTACCGTCACATCGATTGTGCAGCGATCTACTGCAACGAAGAGGAGGTCGGTAGAGCTCTCAAGGATGTCATCGCCGAGGGCGTGGTAACGCGCGAGGAACTTTGGATCACTTCGAAGCTTTGGAATAACTCTCATGCGCCGGACGATGTAAGTCCGGCATTGGAGAAGACGCTCAGCGATCTACAACTCGACTACCTCGATCTCTACCTGATCCACTGGCCGGTGCATCAGAAGAAGGAGTTCTTTCTTCCGGAAGGGGACGATATTTTCGTTTCCTATAACGATATTCCCATCATCGACACATGGCGTGCGATGGAGGCGCTGGTGAAGGAGGGAAAACTCAAGACCATTGGGGTTTCCAATTTCAACATTCCCAAGCTGGAGAAGCTGCTGGCCGAAGCGCAAATCAAGCCAGTGAATAATCAGGTGGAGGGGCATCCCTATCTGCAGCAGCCTGAGCTCCTGGAGTTCTGCCAAAGTCAGAACGTGGCGTTGACCGCCTATTCGCCATTGGGTTCTCCGGATCGGCCCGAGCGGATGAAAGCGGACGATGAAGAGTCTCTGCTGGAGAACGAGGTGATTGCGTCCATCGCCGAGCGTAATGGCATTTCAGCAGGCCAGGTGCTGATCGCTTGGGCCGTGCAACGTGGCACGGTGGTGATTCCAAAGTCTGCCAATCCAGCGCGGATTGCGCAGAACCTCGCGGCGAGTGAGATGACGCTCAGTGACGAGGACATGGCCGCCATCGCGGCACTCGATACGGGCTACCGCTACGTGAAGGGAGATTTCTGGGAGAGGCCGGACAGTCCTTACACGGTAGAGTGGCTTTGGAATGAGTAAGGTGGCTTCGCCGCCAGTCATCAGCCACTGGTCAACGGTCATCAGATTTCCTGCCAACCGTTGACGTCTGAGGCTTCTAGTTCCACCTTCTGGTCATGCGCTTGCTCCTCTGGTTTGTCCTCTTCTCCGGCCTGATCCTCGGAATCTGGGGTGTCTGGGGTGGTGGCATGGAGGAGCGTTTCACATTGGAGGGTTCGGTGGCTTACCTTGAAGAGTCCGGCCCCTATGCCTGGCTCGCCGGCTGGTTGCTTCTGCTCTCCGATGTGGTCATGCCGATTCCGGGAACGGTGGTCATGTCCGCCTTGGGTTTTATTTACGGGACTTTGCTCGGTGGCTTGCTTGCCGCTGCGGGTTCCATGCTTGCAGGCCTTGCGGCCTACGGGGCCTGTCGCCTGATGGGTGAGCGGGCCGCACATTGGATTCTAGGTGAGAAGGACTACAAGCGCGGGCATCAGTGGTTCGATAACGGCGGCGGCTGGCTAGTTTGCCTGTCTCGGGCTCTGCCGATTTTGCCCGAAGTGGTGGCCTGCACGGCTGGATTGGTCCGCATGCCATTCAAGCGCTTTGTGATTGCTCTAGCCTGCGGCAGTCTGCCCATGGGCTTTGTTTTCGCAGCGATTGGTTCCGCCGGACACGACCAACCCGGATTGGCCATGGTGCTGAGCCTGGCATTTCCAGCTGTCCTGTGGACCGTGGCTCGCCTGCTCATCCGCCGCTTGGAGAAGAGGCAGGAAGAGAAATGAGGCTAGGATTGCCGCGAGGCTTCTTGGTGAGATAGGTTGCTAGTATGAAGTGGATCGATGTTGCCACGGTTCTGCATGCTGCTCTGCTATCTGTAAGTGCTGTGGCTCAAGACAGGCCGATGAACGTCGTGCTCATCGTTGTGGATGACCTTGGCTATGCGGATTTGTCCTGCACAGTTTTGGCTGATGATGTGAAAACGCCAAATCTGGATAAATTAGCATCTCAAGGGATTCGCTTCACGCAGGCATACGCAACGGCCCCCATCTGCAATGCATCGCGCATCTCATTGATGACAGGGTCCTACCACCAACGACAGGGCATGAAGTGGTACAGTGGACCGGGGCTTCATGACGCCAATTACATTACCATTGCTGAAATACTTAAGGCCAAGGGCTATGCTACGGGCTACATCGGCAAATTTCACCATGGGGCTTCGGATGGCCCCAAAGGGCGAGGATTTCCCCTGAATCATGGATTTGATCGCCTCTATGGATTTTCAGGCGGAACCAAACACTACCTACACCACAAGAAGGAGTATGGTGCGACGAAGCTTCATGAGGGGCCCATGTGGTCGCAGAATGAAAAGGTCGATGTAGAAGGGTTTGCCACCGAATTATTCGGGCAACAGGCCAGACATTTCATCAAGGAGCATGGCCGGAAGCCCTTCTTTTTGACGCTTTCCTTCAATGCGGTTCACAACTTCACACATCAATTGCCTGAGACCTACCTCAAAGAGCAGGGGTTGAAAGGGTTTCCAGATATTAAAGCCGGGGAGGATTACTGGGCATGGAGAGAGAGAATTAGCTATCCCAACCATCCTGAAGGCCGGGCTTACTATCTCGGTCAACTTCGGTTGTTGGACCAGGAGATTGGACGGGTCATCAAGCAGATCGAATCTGAAGAGCTGAAGGATCGCACGGCCATCATTCTAGTCAGTGACAATGGAGGATCATTGGTGACTTACGCCAATAATGGGCCACTCAAGGGTGGTAAATACAGCCTGTTTGAGGGCGGAGTGCGGGTGCCGATGATCATGTGTGTACCCGGAATGGCCGGTAAAGGAACGGTTTCCAACGCGGTGATCAGTACTCTGGATATCCAACCGACGATCTGTGGGTTGATCGGCGCACAAGCTCCAAAGACTGCAGATGGCAAGGATCTGGCTGCCAGTCTTCGATCCGGCAAGACGTGGCCTGATGGTCGAATGCTGTTCTGGGATACCGGCCATCAGGAATCCATTCGCTCTGGCAAATGGAAATTATTGGTCACTTATAGGGATCCAAGTAGTCGCTTGCAGATCGTGGACACACCAAAAGGGGAGTTTTTATACGACCTTGATAAGGACCCAGGTGAAATCCATAACCTTGCCGAAGAGCAGCCTGAGCTGGTCAAGGAATTGAAAAGTCAGCTGAAGCGCTGGAAACAGGAGGTTGCAAAGAAACCGTAAACGGCTGTCGGATCAGCCCGAGCGGCGGCCCTTGCGGACTTCTCTGACGATCCTCACATCTGGAATGGGGACAATACAACCTTCGCTTCGGACGACTTGTCCGGGGGAGATGAGATCAAGCAGGCCGTCCCGATTGACGGCATCGAGCTTGAGGCCGGAGTAGTGCAGAGCGGCGACGACTAAGGTCGAGCAGATGTAGTCGACAGCGATTTCGTCGGGATGGCTTGGCTCAATACCTGAATTCCACAAACCGAACATGCCGGTGAAGTCATAGCCGGCCCAGTTGCCGGCCTTGTCGATGGAGAGATCCACAAACTCGTAGAAGCGCGCATGATCGATGCGGTTCCACTTGTCGAGGCGGACGGCGTCCCAGCTTTTCGTGGCCAGGGAATCGAGACCGAGTTCAAGATGGGGGCCTTTGAAGGGGTGGGCCGTGTAAAGGATGAGCTTTTCTGAGTCTTTGGGATCCTTGATGACGATGGCGAGGTGGCCGTGAGTCAGCATGTGGTAGCCCGGTCCGGCGAGATTACCACGACTCGTCGCTTTGGCAGCCTCCTTCTTCTTCATCCAATAGGCGATGACGTCGCCTTCGCGAAGTTTGCCTTCGCGGTTTTTGAAGGTCTCGGGCTGGTCTTTGTCGTAGCTGCAGACCGCTTCGAATTTCGTGCGATCCTCCGGGGCTGCATTGCGTGAAGGTCCATCGGGTGAGGGCTCCTCCACCCAACGGAGGCTAATCCAGCCGAGGTGGCGTTCATCCTCTCCGCGATGTGCGCAAGAGATCAGGCTCAGCAGGGCGATGATGGAGAGGAGTTTGTTCATGATGGATTACATGCCGGGCATTCCGGGCATGCCCATGCCGCCAGTCAGTTTCTTCATTTCGGCAGCGGCCTTTTCCTTGCCGGTGTCGATGGCTTGTTTCACGCCTTCGAGAACGAGATCCTGGAGGAATTCGGCGTCATCGGGATCGATGATGGAGGGATCGATGGAAATGGAGAGGACATCACCGGCGCAGTTGGCGGTGACTTTAACTTTGTCGCCGCCGACGGAGGCCTCGACCGTTTCGTTGGCGAGTTCTTCCTGCTTGGCGGCCATCCCAGCCTGCATTTGCTGGGCCTGCTTCATGAGCTTGGCAATGTTCATATGTGCTGAATCTTAGGAGGTTACAATTTTTCCCTCGAACTTTTCAAGGGCGGATTGAATGAGCGGATCCTTGTAGAAGCTGTCTTCCGTAGGCTCAGGAGCCTTTTCTGGCTCGGGTTCGGGTTTTGCCTGAGCGACAGGTTTCGGTTCCTCGGGAAGAGGTTCGGAGACCTCCGGTGCTTCCTCGGCTAGCGAAGCGAGCTTATCCAAAGCGGAGCCAGATTTCTTGGCGGCCGGTTTTGGGGCAGGCTCGGGGACAGGCTCAGGAGTGGGTTGTGGTTCCGGATTGGGCTCTGGAATGGGTTCAGGTGCAGGATCCGGTTCGGCCTTCACTTCAGAAGCAGGTTCTAAAGTGGGTTCAGGGGTCGGAGCAGGGGAAGGAGCCGTCGTTACGCTTTCACTGCTGCCTGTGGGGAGCAGATCCGTGCCCTTGGTGAGAACCTTGATCACATCGGCGATGCGGACTTCTCCTAGCGATTGGATGGACTTGATGACGCCGAGCTCGAAGTGGAGGCGCTTGTTGTTGGCCCACTTCATCCGGTTTTCGGTTTCGGCAAAGACATCGATGCAGGCAAGCAGGCGATCGGAAGGGTGGGGCTCGGCCGCGGTGATAAGTGCCTGCCACAGGTCTTCGGGGATGCCTTCGCCACCGGCTTCGGGATCCAGCTTGGCCACCAGCAGAGCTCGCAGGCAGCCAATGAGTTCGCCAAGCAGCTGGCCGAGGTCGCGGCCACTTTCGGATTCCTTCTGAATGAGGGCCAAGGACTTCGGGGTATCGCGTCCAAGCAGGGCCAGAGTCAGGTCAGCGACCTTCTCACGCGAAGTGAAACCGAAGATGTCGAGGACGTTGGCTTCGGTGATGTGGTCGCCACAGAAAGCCACCAGTTGGTCGAGCATGGACTGGGCATCGCGCATGCCACCGTCGGCCCCCTTGGCGATGGCCCAAGCGGCAGTGTCATCGAGCTGGATGCCTTCCTCCTTGGCGATGTGCTGCAGGTGATTGGCAATGGTCTCAGTGGCAATAGGGCGCAGATCGAAGCGCTGGCAGCGCGAAAGGATGGTCGGCAGAATCTTGTTCGGCTCGGTGGTGGCAAAGATGAACTTCACGTGCGGCGGCGGCTCCTCAAGGGTCTTGAGTAGGGCATTGAAGGCCGCGTTGGAGAGCATGTGGACCTCATCGATGTAGTAGATCTTGAATTGGCCACGGGCGGGAGCGAAGCGGACGGAATCGCGCAGGTCGCGGACCTGTTCGACGCCATTGTTGGAGGCGCCATCGATTTCGAGGACATCGAGGGAGCGGCCTTCGGCGATCTCCTCACAGACCTCTTCATCGGGGTCGAAGTCTGCCTTGGGGCCATCGGTGCAGTTGAGAGCCTTGGCCAGAATCCGGGCAGTGGAGGTCTTGCCGGTGCCGCGGGGGCCTACAAAAAGATAGGCGTGGGCGAGGCGTTTCTCAGCAATCGCATTTCTCAGGGTGCGGACCACGTGGTCCTGACCCAGGACGTCGTCGAAGGTTTTGGGACGGTATTTGCGGGCAAAGACCTGATAACTCACGCCCGCCACTGTAGGGGTTCAGGCAGTTTTGTCATGCCGAGTTTAAGAAAAACGTAATTCCCGGATTGGCGGGAGCTCAGAAGGTGCTTAATTTTCCCGAAATGAAGAATTGGCGCGATCTGGACAAGCCCGAGAAGCAGCGGATGCCCCTGTGGGCGGTGGCTTTGATCGCCGTCGGATTGCTGGTCGTTGGGGGCCTGATCTCGCTGATGTTCACACCACTCCCGGGCAAGGTGAAGCAAGCCCTGAAGCGAATGACTGCCGAACCGGAGACCGTTGAGGTCGAAGTAGAGGTGCCCGCCGATGAAGAGGCCATTCGCAGGCAGTTGGAGTCCCGTCTGCGCAGTGAAATCGAGCAGGAGCGGGATCGTGAAATCGCCCGTATCCGCAAGGAGGCCGAAGATAAGATCGCCGCCATCAAAAAGGCCAAGGACGATGAACCCGTCGTCCCGAGTTTTCGATTTGGTAGGTTCGTGATATTTAGCAACCCTTGGAAAAAATTTTCGAGATTAATCACTCCATTTAAAAATCCAAAAAATCGAATTGAACGAAAAATTCGACA
>CAZIPY010000105.1:0-5376 GCA_964541125.1 uncultured Luteolibacter sp.
AAGGAGACGGTGGTCCTGGTGAAGGTGTCGTTCGGCGGCAACAGCCTTGCGGGCAATTTCAGGCCGCCGAGCGCGGGGGGAACCTTGGGCGACAAGTACCCATTGGTGATCAAGGCGGTTGAGGAAGCGATCGAGCACCTCCCCGAAATCGTGCCGGGCTACAGCGAAGCGCAGGGCTACGAACTTGTCGGCTTCTTCTGGAACCAGGGTTTGAGTGACATGAACGAGCCCCAGGCCTCCGAGCATGAAGCCAACCTGGCTCACTTGATCCGCGATGTAAGGAAGGACCTCAAAGTGCCGAAACTCAAGACCGTTATTGCGGTGACCGGCAACTGGGGATGGGAACTCACGGAACTGAAGAATGCCGATTTACCCCAGGAGCAGCGTGATGGCTTTGTCCGCGGAATTCAGAAGATCACCGCTGCTCAATGGGCGGTGTCGAAAATGCCTGAGTTTCAAGGCAATGTCCGAACGGCCGAGACGCGCGATTTCTGGCGCCCCCGCGAAGAGTTCGGCGGTCGCGGGACCGAGACGCATTGGATGGCCAATGGAGAATCCTACTGGCTGATCGGCGATGCGATGGCCCGGGAAATGGTGGCCATGCTGAAGACGGAGGACTGATACCGTCGGTTGCTCGAGTCAGGTGACTCGTGAAAGGGGGGAGACGCTGCGCGGGAGTGCCCCGCGCAGCCGAATCCTCAGTTCGTCTTGATCACCTCGCTGGGTCGCCAGGTCTGGTCGATCCACGCTTTCAGGGGGCTGTACATCCGGAGGATGGTGAACCAGCTCTTGTCCGGGATGGTTTGCACCCAGTTGCCCTCATAGCCAGGAGGGGCCTTGGGGGCGAAGTAGATGTCGATCGACCCGTCCTTGTTGTAACGGAGACCTTCTTTGAGGCTGTCGATGCCGGCATCCTTCTGGTCGGTCTGCAGCATGGAGCGGGTCTGGGTGTCGTAAATGGTCACTGCCCAGAAGTTCGCCATCGGGGCGTCCTTGGGAAGGGTGATCTTGTAGGTCTCGCCTCCATCAAACGGCTTCTTGTCACCGTCGAGGAAAGCAATGCCATAGTCCGAGCCCGTGCCTTCGCGTGGGGTTGCCATGGCGGGTGTCACACCGGTGTAAGGATAGTGGAAACTCACCCGCGCATCGGTGTTCATGGTGGCCTTGTCCTTGCCGCTGAACTCTGTATTCCGTTCGGGATATCCCATGTTCCATGCACTGCCGGTGTCGGGATAGATCTGGACGCCTCCCATGTTCATGTCGATGCGGGGATACCACACGATGGCCCGAGCCTGGGCGTTGCCGATCGCCACACCATCCGCGAGGATCTTCTTCATCCGGTCGTCCGGCTCGAAGGGCTTGCCTTTCTCAATGCCGAGGGAGGCGAACAGCCCGCGGATCTCCGGGCTCAGCAAACCGATTGATTCGTAGTCGATCACCTCATGCATGTGATCGTAGAACTCGGCATTGTTGTAGTGGATGGTGTTATAGGCTTTGCCCGTGCCGCTGATCCATTCCATTTCCGGCGGGTTCGATGCCTTGGAAAGTGGATAGACCTTGAGACCATCGCGGATGAATTGGGCGGCGGCCTCCACATCTTCGGGTTTCTTGCTCTTGGGCGACTTGCGAAGGAAGACCCAAAGGCGATGGGTTTCGGGTTTCAACACGGTGTAGCCGTCGGGGATGTCGCCCTCGTAACCCGGTGGCAGGAAAAGGTATTTTCCCCCGGTGATGTTCTCGACGAATCGGAAGAATCCGTCGTTGGCCGCTCCGAGCAAACCTTCAGGTGACTCAACCACCGTGGGACCGTCCCGCTTCAGGTCGAGATCGGGAAAGACGTACACTGTGGCGGTATTCGCAGTCAGGAACAGGGACTTTGAATCCATCAGTTTGTCGAAGAGGACCACCTGATGGGCTTCAACCGCTCCCTGCGAGTGAGCCCCCTCGACCAGGGCCGCCAGGGACGCGGCCGGCATGCCCTTGAGGAAGGCATCCGCGGCCCGCGAGGTGTCCATGAAGTCATAGACCTTGTCCGCCGTCTCGCGCGAGGGAACGCCGTCCGTGAAGGTCAGCTCGCCAATGGAGGTCTCGACCTTGTCAGGCGTTGTGATCCCTTCGGGAATTTCGGTGGTGTACTTGAACTTCTCTTGAGCGAAGGCACTCACCGCAGGCAGCAGTGAGGCCACTATGAATGTGTTTATTGGTTTCATGATCATTCTTGGTTTGGGGATGGTGAGCCGTTTCACGGATCAGGCTATTTCTTTTTCGAGATATTCTCCACGTCCTTCAGCATCCAGTTCTTGAACCAGTCCTTGGTTTCGGGCCGGTAGAGTCGGAAAAGGAAGAACCAATCGTTGGCGGCAGTGGCGCTTTGGGTGGTCACCCAGTTCGGTTCGAAGCCTTTGGGTACCTCGTCCAGATTGGGTGCGTAGTAGACATCGACCGAGCCGTCATCATTCTTGACCATCTTGTCCAGATCCTTGGTGGAAGCACCGACCCGATCCACACCCCGGTTGAAGTTCTTGGTCTCCATGTTGTACACGATCGCTGACCAGAAGTCTTTTGCCGGCACATCTGCAGGGACGTTCAGTTTGTAGGTGTCCTTGCCGTTGAGCATGTTGCCATCCGAATCACGCAGACCCGTCAGGTAGAATGTGGCACCCCCCAGTTTGTTCGGCAGGAAGGTGACGTAAAAGTATGATGCCGCCCGTTTGTCGATCAGGATCTCTTCACCGTCTTCAAAGGGGAAACCCAGCCCGGCTTGATCTCCGAAGTTCCAGAATCCCCATTCTGACAATTTCTTGCCGTCCTTGACCCAGAGTGGAGCGACCGTTTCACCCTCGGTGATGAACTTCTTCTGCATGTAGGCATAAGCGAGTTCAAGGCCCTCAAGAGCCGCTTTCTTCTGAGCTGGTGTCGGGTTGAATTCTTCGCCCTTCTTGATACCGATGCTTTGCAGCATGGAGTAGATGGCGCGGTCCTTCTCACGGATCGGGTTGTTTTGCACGACGTCATTGATGTCCTCGATGAACGTCATGTTGTAGTAGGGCAGGCAGTCGTAAGGCAGATCAGTGAGGTCCAGATACTGCGTAGGCTTGATGTCACCTTTGACTGCTTCCTGCAGTGAGTAGATCTTGATGCCTTTGGCATGAACTCCAGCATCGGCGTGAGTGGCTCCGTTCAGCAGAGTGGGCCGGAACGAAAACGAGGCATCATGACCATCCATGTTGGGAACGAGAATGTAACCTTTCGCCACAAGCTCTTCCGCCGTGCCGTGCTTGCCGTCATACTCCGGAGGCAGGAACAGGTATTTGCCGCCCTTGCCTTCGTCAGCGCCTTTGGAACCGACATCAACCATCGGGACGTGCCATGCGGAGATGAACGAGCCGAAATAGTCGATCTTGTCACTCATGGGTGGCACTTCAACCACCATGGCTCCGTTCTTGGTCGAGATGGAGCCCCATGCGTAGGCGGTGGTGTCGTTCGCAGTCAGGAAGCCTTTGTCGGAGCCGAATGGTTTCGTGACAAAGTTGACGGTGTCGTAGTCGCCGCCCGCTCTTCGGGTGGCCTTGATGAAGTCGACCTGAGCCACAGCCGGCATGTAGTAGATGGCTGCCTGAGTCGCTCGTTGCACCATGATGTCGTGCTCGATCTCGGTGTGCTTCTTGGAGCGGTTCAGGATATCACCGGTGTCGTTGAAGTCTTTTTCGGGCGGGGTCTGAGCCATGACGGCAGGCGCCACCAGAAGGCTCATCGCGAGTAGGCTCGTGGGGAGGGTAGGTTTCATCATCTGGGTAGTTTCTCGTTGTAGTAGACTTGTCAGCAAGATCCGCCCTGCGGCAAGAGATTCGATTTGTGAATTTGCGCCACCCTGATAGATGATTAGGGTCTCACGTTGAAAATTCACCTGACCCGAGCCGTGGCGTTTGAGCCGGTCTGCCGTTTTCTTGAGAACGGTGGTGCCGAGGTCGCCCGTGATCTCGAGGCGGTGGGGATTTCTCCTGAAGCGATGGCTTCGCCGGAGGCACTCCTTCCGCTCGAGCAGTGCGCGCGGTTTGTCGAGCGCTCCGTGAGGCGCTATGGACTGGAGGACGTCGGGATCGAAGCCGGGCAAACCGCGTCGATTGCCAATTTCGGCCTGTTCGGCGAGGTGCTGTCAAGGTCTCTGACCCTGAACGACCTCATCGCTCGATTCATTCAGTGGGTTCCTCTTGCCGACAGCGGGGCGAAGGCATGGTTGGAGTCCGATCCCCATTCGCCATCGGTACGCTTCATGATCAACCACGAGGTCGGAACGTCGAGGTCGGCGATCAATGAGTATGGGCTGATGATCCTGATCGATGCGGTGCGCATGGTGGCTGGGTCCGATTGGCGCCCCACGACTGTTTGGATGCCCCGCGCTCATCGTGGGAGAGCGGCGAGTCATGAAGCTCTCTCCGAGGCGGCCATCGAGTTCCGGCCCTGCACCGGGTTGGAGATTCCCGCGGAGCTGTTGGGCACCCCCAATGTTCCCGCTCGGACCCGCGAGGAGCCAGGCTCGGAGGTGGAGTTCGCTCTCCATGAGTCGGCGCCTTCGTCGAACCCCGTGGGAATGGTGAGTCAGGCGCTCCGCTCGGGGATCGGTCACAAGCTTCCTTCGCTGGAGGAGATCGCCGAACTGGCCGGAATCAGTGCCAGAGCGGTCCAGCGCCGTCTCAGTGCTTCGGGGACGAGCTACCGTGAGCTGGTCGATCGCGTCCGCTTTGAGGAGTCGATCCGATTGCTCGAGAATGGATCGACCCCCATCACGGAGATCGCGTCCAGGCTCGGCTATGGAGAGATTTCGAATTTCACCCATGCCTTCGTGCGCTGGATGGGTCGATCGCCAAGCGAGTATCGTGCCCAATTCCTGGCGCGGTCAGGACGCCGGTGAAGATCTCCGCGACCCGTGTCCCGTGAAGATTCTCATTCCATGACAGGCGGGTCTCGGTACACTCCGACCGATGAATTTTTGGGTCGCCATCGGTGAAGAGGCTTCCGGGCCATTCCCCGTGGAGCAGATCGAGAGCATGCTCCAGCAGGGCCAGATCACGGCGGAAACGATGGTCATGGCGGAAGGCACGGAGGAGTGGAAGCCCCTCTCGTCGGTCTTTGATCTGGGTGGTGCGGCGGCTCCTCCGGCTCCCCAAGCTCCGACTCCACTGGCCCGACCTGTGCCGACCGTTCGGGGGGCGATGCCCACTCAACCCGGCGCCACGCAAGGCGGACCAGGAGCCCACACAGTGTATGTGGCACCCCCGAGTTCCACCACGCCGGTGCTGGTGATTTTTGCGGTGATCCTGGTTCTCGGTGGCGGCGCAGCTTTGTTCATCAGCCAGAGGAATGCACGGCTCAAGG
>CAZIPY010000106.1:0-33796 GCA_964541125.1 uncultured Luteolibacter sp.
TTCGACTCCCCTCGCCTCCACCATTTGACGCGGGAAAGCTGCGTCAGCAGTTTTTTCGCGTCGAGTGGTGCTTCCCATAGCCCATATGGGCTCTAAATGAACTTAAGTGACAAGCCTCCCGCATTGACGCCTCGCCGCCAAATCTGGATGCACATCGATGTGCACATATTACTCAATGTCTGACAAAGCTCTGAGGCTATCCATACGATCTCGTATCGTCTTCCTGTTTATTCTCTCTAAGATCAGATCCAAATCGTCTTTGGGCGTTGTTTCCATCCACTTCTCCACCGCTATAATTCCGCTGGCAATACCAGTTCTTCTAGATTCGGCATTGAGTTTCTTAAGTAGCTCAATGAGTTTCTCACGAGTCTTTTCATACCAACCTGAGCTGGAACATGTCAGATAAGTCTTTGCCAAACCATCAGCTAGATCCGAACTCGAACCCTGCCGGGTATCAGCTTGATATTTTTCCACCAACAAAAGGGCCTGATGGATAGCATGGTAATGGAAAGCTGGCTCCCGACTATTCCAGGAATAATTCGCAAGATAATCCGCAACCAGCTTAAGAACCGCATCGGCGTGCTTATCATCTGCGTATTTGTTGACTGTGAGCCAAATCATGAACCAATCAATAGCGGTATTTTTTTCGGGAGTTCTAGCCGCGGCAAGGGCGACTTGTAAGGCAATATCTGGGTCGGCGACCCGTGCATCATCCGGCACTCCTGTTGGCGAATAATACCTTCCTGATTGAATCTTAAGTGCATGCTGACTGGGCCACACCAGCGAAAGCGCAACCGTTCGTCCGTGCGGCTCGATGCTGCGGGCAAGACGCAGTGCTTCCTGTTTGAGTTTCTCCTGGTCACCGTTGGTGCGGAGTAGCAGCGCCGACCACATCTTCAGTTCATTGGCTCTTGCTGTAGTTTGGCCACCAAGATCCACTTTGAGCATTGTTTCAGCCACCGCGTCAATATCATCGGCGGAGGCCGGGCCCAGCCTATAGATAAGCCGTCTCAAAAACAAACTCGAGTAGGCCCATCCTGGCCAGTCTGTATATGGCACCTTCACAAAACATTTGCTTAGCCCCGCAGCCAATTGGGGAGTCTTCTCTGTTTCATGGGAGAGATGATGCTCAATGGTCAAAAGCCCTCCGTGCATAAGAGAGTCAGTGAACATGCCACGGGTATCTGGAGCGATTTCATCAAGAACAGATGCTATGGCCGGGAGCGCTTCCCCAGCCACTTCGGTCTGGGCGTGCTCAGATACCTGGCGAAGGGCGCCGCCCAAAGCCCTGATATCGTTGCCATTTAGTTTCGCAGCAATTATAGGAGTGAGTAGACGGACGCGCTGCTCCGGGGTACCTGAGAAGCCTTTTGCAATGAATTGTGAAGCTTCAGATCGTGCAAGCGAATCATTCATACCACCGATGGCGGTCAGCAGTTGATATAAATCATCTCCTTCCGCCATCGTCACCACAGCCTTACATAGAGCCATACCAACATACGCTTCCTCTTCCTTAACCTGCTTCAATGCAATGGCCGAAATTTCCTTGCAGTGATCAGGACTGATTGGATTTTGCTTATGCATTTCCCCCAGGGCATCCCACGCCCCTACGCGAATGCCAGCATGCTTGTCCTGCACGAGCCTCTTGCAAAGCTCTAGCGCCTCCTCTCCACCTTGGGCTAGAGCCTTATAGGCTACATGTGCTCCTGCTGCATCAGGATAGGCCAAATAGCGGGCAATCTCCTTGGGAGACTTGCCTCGAAATGCCCATTCTAAGCCCTCCATGTGTTGGCGCAATGAACCGCTCCAGCCATTACCCCTGAAATCATAGTATGTGGGTTCAGCGATCATGATCGAATCGCCACCCTGCTTCGCAGGGCCAAAGGCTATCGAGATATTCGTTTCATTCCCCAGAGTCTTTGCTCGAAGCGCCACGGTATTCTTCCCCTCTTTCAGGAGTCTCGTTACCCGGGTATCAAGAATCAGGGTTTGCTCCTTCTCTTTGTGCTTTTTCCAAGTTTCTGGGAAGATGGCAATACAGCTTCCATTCAACCAGACCTCTCCCCCCATATTGGCTGACACTGTGACCACGCAGTGGGTGTAGCTCTCACTAGCAACCTTTGACGCGAATGAAGATGTCGCCAATTCGCCATCGGGCTTTACGGGCTGGACCACGAGTCTTGAGACGTCCCATTTCTTGGGCAAATCGGCAATCTCTGGTTCTAATTCAGAATTTGTTAAGGATTTTCCGCGGAGCAGAGGATGCGAGGGGGATTCAGGAAGTAAATCAACCGGAAACATGGGCGCCGCCCCCTTTGCCTTGCCAGCGATGCGCAATTGCTTCAGAGCTCTCGCAAACACCATCCCTGTGGCTGCGGTATTGCGCTTATATCGCGTGTAGGCCGGAGTCACCAGGGAACCGTCTCTTTGTCGCGCGAGCTCGTAGAACCAGAGCATATTGTTGGCATACATGCTGTACTCCGCAGGAGGCGCGATGGATGGGCCAATATGAGCCCAGCCAGTAGCAAAAATTCGCTCGGCGTGACCTCCAGTTCGAGTGCGATAAAGGTAACACGTCCTGCGCGCAGTGCGCTTTGCCGCTTCAGGCACGCCCAGAAGTTCAAACAGTATAGCGTGGGCGCTAAGTCCACCATTCTCAAATCGAGTATAGCCATGGTAACGGGAGACACCTGGAAGATGGTCTCCATAAGCACCATAGGTACCGATAAAACGGGTAAGCTGCCTGACACCCTTAGCAAAGACTATCGGGTCGGGTTCGATGCCGCACTCCCGCGCTAGCGCAAAACCGATCAGAACAACCTGGCTGACCTGATTCATGTAGCCGTAACCACCAGGCCGACCATGCCCCCATCCACCGGTCGGGAACTGATTCTTCTCCAGCCCCCTGACAAGGGCCTTAATTTTCGGAAGAACCTGTTTGTCTCCGGTCAGCAGATAATACTCGCAGGCGGATACCAACTGGTAAGAAGGGAACCAGTTATTGCCGATCTCATCCGGCACCTCAAGACTGCGCATGCGATCTCGCACTAAGGCGATGGCTTTTTCATCCCCACACCCAAGCAGGAACAAATCCATGAACATGGTGTCGTCACCATTCTCAATGACATATTGAACGGCCTTAGCCGCAATTTCGCGTGCACGCTCACAGTTGTAAGGATCAGTAGTATCGTAGGACTCAGAAATCGGCAGAGAGACGACAGTATCAACAAGTTGGCCGTTTCGGCCGACGTGCAGTGTCAAACGACCACCGCCGGCCCTTGTCTGAGCAGCCGCAATCGCATACCCCATGGGAAGTCTGGGGTCTTCCCAATCCGGGAATAGATGCCCATTGACACCAACGATGATATCTCCTTGCTCGAGCTTGCCCACGGCCGGCGAATCGGCTTCCAACTTCGTCACTGTAATTTCGGGTCGCTCATGGGCATCGGTCACCCATGCTCCCAGAATGCCCAGAGGATAGGGGCCAACTGCCCTCGGTATTCCAAATACCTTTGCATTGCCATATTTCTTCGTCAGCACTCCGCGGTCGACCGCTGTCAGGTCTTTAGCAGGCTGGGAATACACTTCCCGCCAGTTGCGAACCGTGGCAGCAGTCTCGGCCGGAGTTGCAGTTTTCCCAAGCACACTCGACTCGAACGAATCATACATACCCGCCCGTGTTTGGCGCGCAGTGTGTAGAATGCCATCCAATTTCAGAGCCTCATCCGCCATCAAGGTAGCCAAACAAAGCCACACCCCTAACAATACTCGCGTCAGATTATTTATCATAAATTTTCTTTTCATCATTGCACAAGCCCCTTGGCTACTCGCTCAACATGGTCGAGCAACCAATATCATAGGGCGTTTTATTTTGAGCTTACTTGGCGAGCTTGGACATTGTCTCACCGAAGGCGACCCCCTTGAGGAAATACCACTTACCAGAACCGAGATAATGATAGGGACGGTCATTACCGACTGTTTTCCATTTTGCCATGCCTTCCGGACCCGTCTTCCATAGGCCTTCATTAAAATATTGGAGGGCTACCTTATCTTGAAATTCAGCAGTCGGGACAAAAACCACCGAGCCTTTCAATTCGGGTAACTTGGCAATGTTGGCTTGAGCCTCCTGGAATGGGCCGCGCTTCTCTACGCCACCGGTGCTCAGCTCTCCAATCACGACCGGCAATTTCGGCGCATTGAGGTCCTTGCGCAGATCTTTGATGAAAATTCCCATCCACTTGGTGTAATCGGCGTATCCATGTTCATGAGATTTATAGTAGTTGTTCACGATGTCATTGAAACCTTGATGCCAAATAAAGCCGGCGAGTTCGGGCTTGTGGCCTTTGAGCTCTGGAAACTTGTTCTCAAAATCCCCCAACTCTTCCTTCACGTGTTGCACCATCTTCACGTAGTGATCACCAAATGACGCTTTGAGTTCGTCAAAGCTGGGAACTGGCTTGGGATTCTTGAACTTTTTACCCTCAGCCTTCATCTTTTCATTGGTTGCAAGCGTTGCCTCATACTTGGCCTTCATTGCCTCATGCATCGCTTTCAGCTCCTCATCCGTCGGCAAAGCGCTGGGTGGACGAAATGGCTGATGCACACTCTTACCTCCCCAAGCGGTCTTGATGAGCAAAACTGGTTCGTCATAAGCCTCACCGGCCGCATGACCGAATCCGAACTCGGGCCCGATGGAATACTCACCTTTGGTGCCATAGCCAGCAGTCAAAGGGCCGTGCTTTGCACCGCCACTCTTGCTTGGATAGGTGATAAACACATCATCGCGCTCTACCCAAGCATCTCCCTTTTTCACGACGCCATACCAAGGCTTGATGAGCGGATCGTCCTTGTAAGTGTCAAGGTGGGCAGCGAGCCCCTTGCCTTCCATGTTGGACTGACCCGCAAGGATGAAGACCTTTACGGTTTTCTCGGCCTGAAGGGGCAGGATAAACAGAGAAGTGATGGCGAGATAGACGAGTGCGAGGTTTCGTTTCATGACTAGGGTGACGATAGAAATTATAGTATTCGATCAGTGTAACGAAACAATTTGGACCGTGCTCTGGTACTTATTCCTGACAGCATATTGCGTCATGTAAGTCACTCGCATGATTACTCAGCACTCTTTCCGGCCGCACCCGCTTTGACGAAAGCCACGCTATCCGCAGCCACCAAGCCGTTGGCGTCCTTGGCACTGAGTGTGACGCTGGCTGGTTTGCCGACTTCAAAGTGATAGGTCCCTACCACAACCGAGAAGCCATGCTTGTGTCCCTTCGTCATATCCCAAGTGAACTTGGTCACCCCATTGGCATGACTCACCTCAATCGGCACCTTACTACCATTTTTGGCGTCAGGTTTATAGAGAAGTGAAACATCGTATTCCCCACTATCCTCAATCGGCAGTGAATAGGTGATACTCGCAGATGTCTTGGCTTCAGCTACAATCAAATTGTAGTTGAAGAGCTTACCCAGCCCCCCGACTCGTCGTTCAGTCCATTTCCCTTCGCGCCTCACCAGCATCCCTTCCGAGTGATGCACCACCGCGCCGATCAGGCGGTTGGCTTCAAGATCAATGCCGTTGCTGGCTGTACCTTCCGGGCCGACTTGATCCACGAATGGTGGAACGACTCGCTCCTTGGAGGTCGTGTTCCCATCTGTCGAAATATTCTGATTGTGCCACACTGCCTTGATGGCTTCGCCACCGGAATTAAAGACGTAGTTATCACGAACCGTTGTGTTACTGGTGTCCCAGTCGAGAAACACCCCGTTAGCCAAGACACGCTTGGGCTCTTGACCCGGCAGATAACGATAGCCCCAGATGTCATAGAGCCAGTTATTCAGGATATAATTCGGCGCATTGAGATGGTTCATCGTCGCAAAGTGAATGCATGCGCCATCGATGGTGGTCTGCATGGCATCGTGAATGTGATTGTACTCCACGACATTGCCGCCTTGATTGCGGAACACGAAAATCCCGTTGCGTGAGAGGTCAGTGAAATAGTTGTGGGCAATGTAATTGCCAGGCAGCATCGCCATCTCTGCCGGACGGGAGTCAAGATGCACGCCACCACCGTAGTAACGAATCTTTCCACAATGTTTGACCGTGTTGCGGGTGATCCTATTGAAGATGGGAGCCACCTTCGCCGCCACTTCGCCCGGGGTGTAGATCTTGCTATCGTCCATGTAGGAAAGCCGTGAACCGGTCATCAGCACTCCACCTCCACCGGAATTGAGCACCGTATTGCGATCGAAGAGGTTGCGTTGACAATCCAGATGCATCCAGAAGGCATAACCGCCGATGTTCTCAAAATGGCAGTTCTCTACGGTGGAGTCCTGCACATTCTCAAAGAGCACAGCCGCATCCGTGTGCACGCGTGGCGCTATGTGGCCGAGAGTGTAAGCCGTGTGCCTGAAGTCCAGGCCCACAAAATGCAGATGTTTCACATGGGTGCCGGCATTGACGTCACCCTTGACGTGCATGATCCGATCCAACTGCGGAGCCACAAAACGCAAGTCATTGGGATTCTTTCCCTCTTCGGACATGTAATACAATCGACCTTCATTTCGGTCCAGATACCACTCACCCGGTTCATCGAGATCAACCAAGGCCCCCTCTACATAAAACCAGTTGTTCTTGTAAACTTTCCCGTGGCGCTCGCTCTCGGTGAAGGTTAGTCGGCCCTTTTCCACATCGATGGAGGCAATCGTGTTCCACTGGTTGAAAAACAACCAATGCACCACCAGATTGATCTGCAAATCCTCCTCTTTGAGCCACTCCTTCTTGATCAACTTGGGATCAATGATCGCGTGATCGTAGTCACCCCCAGTTGCATAGAGAAATGGATTCTTCTCAGATTTGTTGGGAAAGCGTGCTCGAGTCGCGCGCTGCCCATCCACGAACAACTGACGGAAATTCCATCCACCACCCTCAGCGGATAACTTTACCGCTGGCACGTCGAGTTGCCAGATTCCAGGCTTGTCGCTTTGCTTCCAATTACCACCCAAAACCCTACCTCCGCTCAAAACCGGTTTATCCTTGGGATCTGCCGCGCGCCAGGTAATGGCTGCCTCTTGTGATCCTGAATCCTCCGGAGCCAGCACCAAGGGCTTCGAAAGCTCATAAACTCCCGGATGAATGCACACCTCAATGGGCTTATTGCCCTTCGCCCTCTGATCCCGAATCAATTGCTGTGCACGATGCAGAGTCGATACCGGCTGTTGGGCCGATCCTGCATAGCCGTCATCACCATCAATAGAGACATGGATCTCAATGGCTGACCACGCGCAAGATACACTCAGTGCCGCAACAAGGGATAAAGGCGACCACCGTAATACCCTAGTTTGAAACATAGAATCATTGAGACACATGGCGGCGTCGGCGACATGACAAAGTTATCAAACCCACAAGTGACAACAGAAAGGCCGATGGTTCTGGAATCACCAGGACGGTGTAAGTGCCATTGCCGTTGTCTACAGCTCCAAGCGTCAGATCGGTGCTAGAAATAAACTGATCACCGGTCGCAGGAGCATTGCCTCCAATTGCAGCCAGAACCGAGGCCAGATCGGCATAGTCGCCCCCAAAGTCAGCAGTCACCGCAGCCGTGCCAACTGTAAGATCAAAGTAATTCCCTACAAACCCCTCAAGCTGCAGAGCGCTGTTAAAATTTACGATGCCTCCGTTCACTATGAATCTTACAGTTCGATTTGAATTGGCCGCCATATCCAGCACAGGATCAGATGAGTTGAAGTTCAATGTACCATCCGCATTGATAATCCATTCCAATTGCCCATCTGGGTCTCGGTTATATGCACCTGCTGAGTTGATGGTGTAATTGAGTATGGCCGAACCATTACCCGTATCACCATCACCAACACTCGATGACCATGGATTGACATGAACAATACCACCGCCAATGGTTTCCTGACTGACTGTGAACGTACCATTCAATAGCTGGATCTCAGGTGCATTCAGAGTCGTTCTGAAAGTGAAATCACCGCCATCAAAAGTCGGTATATTGGCTGTAGGCGCTGCACTGCCGCCAATGATGATGTTGTCCAATGAATTGGTCTGCTCAAGTGTCGCTGTTCCCAAATCCCTGTCTACAGGGACACCATTAGCGTCCCAATTGGCGGCGTTTAGCCAATTTCCATCTCCCGCTGTACCCAGCCATGTATACGTGGCGGCTTCAACAACAATGGCTGACAAGCCCATCATTAAAAATATTGGTATGGAAAATTTCATACTTATGCCCTCATGAGCGTGATGTCCTAAAATGACTAATTCTATTTGCGTAATTTAAGCTTATCTTACGAGAACATCTGCCAGCATGCCTGGCACCGTTTCCTGATAGAGGAGTTTGTAATTGATATCGTCAAAACTAACTTATTCCCGCTTTTTCTCTTCCCGCAAAAAATGATCCGCAATCAAACGCGTGCGGATTTTCTCACCATCATCGGTGAACAGTACAATGGTTCGCCGCCCATCCTTCACCGGAAAGTAGGACGAGTAGAACATCTTGATCTCACCCTTGATCCTCGCCTGCCCAATGACCGTTGCACCTTTGTCCTTGGCGGCTTTCAACTTGTAGATCTTCGATTCCGCCGTCTTCACCAGGACCGGGTCGGAATCGTCCCCCACACGGAAAGCGATCTCCTTTCGCGAAAAGTTGATGAGCAGCCAGTGGTTGAAATGACGGCCCAGGTAGTCATCACCAATGGCATGGTAGCTGATTTTATCGTCCTCCTGCCATGCGAGCAAGATGACCTCTTTGGCTCCAACAGGCAGCTTGATCTGCTTCGCCACTATGGGAATCGGCTTACCACTCGGATCCAGCTCCATGCGATACAGCGGCAAGCTCTCCTCACACAACGCTGCCACAGGCTTGCTTGGTTGCCTCTCAGACCATTTGACCCGGACATAAGGCTCTTTCTCTTGCGTTAAAAAATACAACTCCGGCATTTCTGCGGGTGAGAGCAAAAGCGTGCGTACGCTTACGGTCTTGGCCGCAGACAAAGCCTGGGCAGAGCACAGTAGCAATACGACAACGATCCATGGCATGCCCAACAAGGTATCAGATCTCATCAGGGTGGAGCCAGCGGAATGAGACCACTTCAAACTTTCGCCCAAAAGGACTGGAAGGATTGGCCAATTCGTCGAGGAAATCTCCCCCACCACCAGGCACAGGGTCCGGATATCGCTGGACCGTTACCTCACACCAGGCACGAGCCATTACTGAGCCATCCTTGGGAGACTGGACTTCACCATAGGCACGAATGGTGAATGTGTCGGAGCGAACGGTCATATAAGGCGAAAGCGCCTGCAACACATCCCCTTGAAACAGCTGACCCGGAAAACCGGATCCTTGGCTGATTTCAGAAGGAATATCGGGATGATTGGAGTCGGCTTCAAAAGAGCTGTCCAAATCCTTGTTCACGGTCGCATCGAGTGCCGCCTGAAGCGCACCACTTTGACCCAATTCGCTATCTTCAAGTTTACGGTTAACGAACTCACCCAGCGATAGGAACGGTCCGCGCTGTTTGACCTGATCCACAATAGCCTCAGCCAATACGCGAACCTCTTCCTGATCGAGGCTGCGGAAACCCGTCCAGTAATTTTCATCCATACTATCCCGGCTCATTGGCCCACCATGGGAGGCATGGACCCGTGGAAAGCGCACACCCTCAATATCCGTCTCAAAACCGTTGATTGTACCGTTATCGTCCACTTTCTGGTATGGTAGTTGGTGTGTGCCGGAGAGGAAGGCCTCCCAGGCATCCACGGAAGTGGAGTTCACATTGAAGGCACCATCCACCATCAGGTGGCCCGCATTATGATCAAAAGCGCCATCATCTTCCTGAAGCGTTTCCACAGCGAATACCGAGCCGCGCGGTTCATAGGGAATGAAGCGTGGATTGGGTAACAAGGCCTCACCCGCACGGAGTTGCTCAAAATGCTCAGCATTGGGCTCAACCTCAGAATCCGAATCGCGATTGTCCGCCACTTGGGGAATGGTCGTGAAGATGTAGCTATCCCAGAGCGCTTCGTTCGCAAGATAAGATGCGTCATAGAGGTTGAAATTTCCCTGTATGCTGCCATGCCTTGCATTCATTCGGGTGCTAAGCGTGTCGACCACAGATGCCCGCCACTGATCCCGTGGAATACGTAAATTTGCGTATGAATTACCGATCACGTATGTCGGCTCGTAGCTGAATCGTCCAACATTCGCATGCTGCAACTGCCCCAAGGACACCAGATCTTGTCTCGGGATATCGAAAAGAATCACCCGATGATAACCGTCAATCGGATCTCTTCCACCACCCCAATACGCATATCCCTTCGGGCTGTCGCTGATATCCATCTGCATGATCTGCTCGTCCACCTCCCCTTCACCGTCTTGAGAATAGGCCGCCAATAGATTCAGACCGAGCGGAGAGTCCCAACGGCCATTTGCAAGAAAAGCGCGAATATTGGCGTCAACCAGCGGACGGATGGCAGGGCCCGCTCCACTCGCCGGTTCCTTGGTGGTGCGGAGACTGAATGAGAATTTCCCCATTGTATTCTCATTGAGCTCATCCAAGCCAACATTATCAAAACTGATCTGCTTGAAACCGATTCGATCCCATGAATACGGAGCCCACATGCGTTGCGAAATCGTCCAAAAACGCATAGGACTACCCAAATGGGTGGTGAATGCCCCACTTGTGCCTCCATGATTCAAAGTACCATATTCACGAATATCAAAAATATAGCTTAACTCATCAGCGTGGGACTCATCTTCAAACAAACGGTATTCATTTTGAGCACTTTCCATGGTCAGATCCTTAACCTTGTCCCCGAATAACCCGTGATCGTAATAGCCCCCTCTTGAGTCAGTCCGGTTATTCGCGTCCGCCTGCATGGCATAGACGTGAGAGCGTCCCGGCATCAACATGACCGGCTCAGAGACAGTCTGTTGAGCTCTACCGAGAAATCCAACATACCATCTCGTCATCCACTCAATGTGACTACGATCCAGATGATCCAGCCGCTCAACCCTCAAGCCTTTGTGATCGAAATTCAAACTTGAATACCCCCTTACCATAGGACTCTTGTTGTATAGTCCAATGTTGTAGGGATTATACTGAGCGAACCATATTTGAACGTTAGTTCTCACGTGAGGCTCTCCACCAATATCAATCTTCTCCAACCAAGCATTCTGCTGCATGCGTTGCATCACCGGCACCACTGGGCTGTGTTTGTAATCATCAAGAGGCATCAATATGGCTTCACCACGGTTGGTCACCAGCCGGCAGTAGTCACCGTAAGGCAATGGGCGGGCCTCAGGAGGTGTTTGCGGATTAGGCCCCATTTGATGTGGGCCGAGGAGCCCACGTTTATAATTCGGCTGATCCCTTCCATCACCACCGGTCCAGCCAACACCTTGGCTGCTGAACACACTGATGGGTAGAAACTCCACGCCCTGAGCATCGACATCAATTGAGCGCTTGATGTTGTAGAAATCCTTCAACATCTCCCAATGGATGTAGCCATTCTCCTGCAGATCCTGACACTCGGCGAATTTGGCGGGGTCAATCATGATGTATTCAGCGGGATAACCCTCCCCATCACCAAACACCGAGCTGAAGACATTCTCGTTTTCGAACGCAATGGTAAGGTCCTTCTTTAGACCTCCCTGTTTCACATCAGAAAGCACCCCTCTCGATCGGGTGGTGTAACTGAAGTGCTTGTCGCGGGAGGTTGAGACATCGGCACCCAGGAAAGCCAAATCCTTCAGCGACATCAGACGGTTGATCTCACTCGGGCTGCTTCCCGCCAAATCATTCATACCCGCCAGAATGCCCAAATCGTAAGTCCCAGGTAGAATCCCTCCACCTTTGGGGTTGGACTGGGCGTTGTGAACATCCGGACGGGTGGCTGCCAATTGGGCCTTCATGCCATTGTCATCAATAATCCATGCGATACCACCGGGAAGTCCTCCGGCCGCACTCGCCACGTTCACTTTCCCAGCCACAATCGGATCACCACCCGTCAGTAGACTGGTATTGATGCTGCTTTCATCGCACATGATGACCGGCTCTTCAAAAGTGCTCGCAAGCTGATCCCGCGCGTTTGCCGTGGGATCGAGCCCCGAAACCAACCAAACCACCGGCGACGGGTTCGATGAGTCACCAATATTGCTGGGCGAAACCCCCACCCACCAGGCTTTTGGCGTGTTGGCGGGAACCGTCAATCCGACCCGGGGATCATTGGCGAAGAGTTCAGCTCGTGCACTGATGCGGGCATCGGGACCCATGGCTTGTTGCAGTTCGTCGATGGCCATCATCAAGGCCATGCGGGCGTTGGCTTGCGCCTGGACCATCGCGGAATTCTGACTAGATGAGCGAAACTCTACGGAGGCCAAACTCAAGAGGCCGACCGCCAGTAAAAGCAGGATGACCAGCATGGCCACCGTCACCACCAGACTGAAGCCCGAGACCGGGCGTCCTTCGATATTTTCCCTGACAGTTTGGCGGCAGGAATGCATTCGGCCGAAATCTACTGAACGATTCATGTAGTGTGTCTTCTATAGCAGATCTGCCTCCAAATCGGAGAAGCATCACATGATCCATACAATTCCCAGCTTGGTTAGATCCATCCGATTTGCAATTACTTCTGGCACTATAATCTGACAAGATGCACGGACACGACTTATCGACCCTTTGGAGGTGGCCCGATGCTGGCTCCAATCACGAATTGTGTCTTGGTTCTGGATTGCCTGATATCGGCCTTCCCCTGACTGGCATTCGAGACCCACTTGACCACCCTTCGGACCCACGGGTCACTATCCCAGAAAAAATGAGCGATCGAGGGTTGCTGAAAGTTGAAATAGGGATCCCTGTCCAAACACACCAATGACACATGTTCCGGAGCCAAAATTCCACGTCGCGCGAGACGCTGCTGAACACTGAAGAAGATGGGAGGCTCGTCGATCAGCATTGCCGTCGGCGGCGTGAGCTTGAACATGGAATCAATCAGATCCTCCAATGAGTCGGTCTCCCCGTCCCAATCCGGAAGATTATACTTCCCCGTCACAAAGCCCGCCTGTTGCAGTTCCTCCAACATGGTGCGCTCTGTCCCTCCCGGCTTGGGCAAGCGACGCATCGGCCTTACCAGCAAACTGATGCGCTGATGCCCGAGACTGATCAAATGCCTGATCAACACCCTCATGGCAGGCGTCTTGTCAGGTCCGGTGCCTGCAATGGGCAGGCCGGTTCTGCGCCCGAACAAAGCAAAAGCCGGTATCCCACTCTCAGCAAACCAAGCAAGCAACTCTCTTGGAGCGGCTACCAATATCCAAGCATCGGCTTTCGTCTTCTGCACAAGATCGATGATTCGATCCATGTCCTCCTTCATCATCGTGATCGAGCTATCCGGAAAGATGACCGTGTGGCCGTCATCCTGTAAGGAACGCTGAATATCCATGATGTAATCGAATCGGTAATCCTCGATCAGGTATGGGAGGAATGCGATCTTGAGCGTGGCCGAGTAATTGATCTTGGGCGAAATGCGACGCGGTAGTCGCGAACCTTGGGAGATCAGCATCCCTCGCTGCTCCAGCAAATCCAAAGCCGCATCCACCGTCATGCGTCCCACCCCAAGATCTTTGGCCAGAGTCGCCCCTCCCGGCATGGTCTCGGTCCATACACCCGAGCATATTTTATCACTCAGATGATTCGCCACCTGCTCCGCCGCAGTCAAAACTCTAAGATTGGCCATATCATAAGCCCATATCAGATTTCAGATGCAGAGCATACTCTCAAATTTCAAGGATGTGTGGATTTCGGACACTCCTTTCAGTCACTCAGCGCTCCTCCTAACGCGTTGACTCACCATCCCCGATTCGGCAGTGTCCCGGGCATGATATCCATCCGGACCCTTGCCCTGCACGGCATGGCCGCTTCGGTCGCTCTGTTTGCGACTACCGCCATCAGCTCTGCGCAGAACTACTACTCCAAGGAACCTCAGTTCCACATGTTCCCCGATCCCACGGCGGCGCGCTACAACATCAAGCGTTTTGGCCCCGTCGGGATCGGACTGGAACTCCGCCAGCCGAATTTCACGATGTACATCGCCAACGTCGAGGAAGGCTCACCCGCTGCCGTCACCGGCAAACTCAAGAAGGGCCAGATCATCGTAAGTGTGAACGGTCACACGATGAAGGATGAGGATCCGCGGGTGCTACTCGGGAACTGGGTCACCGAAGCCGAGGCCAAAGGCGGCATCGTTAAACTGATGGTCAAGGACGACGCCAATGGTGACCCCCAAGAAGTAAAGATTCAGATCCCCTCTCTCGGCGCCTACAGCCCCACCTGGCCCGTCAAATGTCACAAGACAGAAAAAATCATCCGCCAATGTGCTGACTACCTAGCTGAGCACAAAACTGGCACTGGCATTGGCCTCGACGGCTCAGCCCTATTCCTCCTCTCCACCGGTGAAGAAAAGGACCTCAAGGTAGTCACCAAGTGGATGAAGGAATTCGTGGCTACCTACAAAAAGCCACAAGAAGGACGCGAAACCTACCCGTGGTTCGCCGGCTACGGCGGCCCAGCCTTCTGCGAGTACTACCTCCGTACCGGTGACGAATCCGTGCTGCCCATCATCAAGGATGTTGCAGATTCCCTCTCCCGCACCATTTACAACGGCTCATGGATGGGACGGGGAGGTGCCAGCTACGGCTACATGGGAGGCGGCCATCTCAATGCCGCTGGCCTCCATGCCGTGACCTTCCTTCTGCTCGCCAAGGAATGCGGGGTAGATGTTGATGAGCACACTCTTCAAAGCTCGCTCTTCCACGTTTACCGTTTCGCCGGTCACGGCAACGTCGCCTATGGCGATCACATGCCCGAAGGCGGATTCACGGCGAACGGAAAGACCGAAGGTCTGGCCTTCACCATGATGGCCGCCGCCAACCTTCACCCGGACGGCGAAAAGTCCGTCTACGCCAAGGCGCGTGACATCTGCGCCAACAAGGCCTTCTACAACACCTCCTGGCTATTCCACGGCCACACCGGTGGCGGCATCGGCGAACTCTGGAAAGGTCGCTCCATGGGACTCGTCGCCGAAAAACGCCCTATCCCTTACCGCTCCTTCATGGACGAGCGCCTGTGGATGTATGATCTCGCCCGCACCAAAGATGGTCTCTTCGGCTGGGTTAGCGACTGGAACGTTGGCTACGCCAGCACCGCTATGGAAAAGGGTAACTGGGGCAGCTTCATTCCGATGATCTACACCGTGCCACGCAAGGCCATCCGCTTGCACGGCGCACCACCATCCAAATATTCCAAAACCTACCGCATTCCCGATCGTCCGTGGGGCAACGCCGCCGATGAGATCTTTCTCTCGCTGGAGCCCGGCGAATACCTGCCCGGCAAGCGCCAGGACGTCTCCAAGGAGCGGCTTCCTACAGATGCCTCCAAACCCGTGCTCGCCCTCCTGCGCGACCCGGATGTCACCGACGAGGTCATCCTGATGTATGCCCATCACTTCGAACACGGCATACGCAGCATTGCGGCAGGCACCATCAACAATCACCAGCGATACCATCTGGTCCTTCAACTTCTAAAATCCAAGGACCCACGTGCCCGTCGAACAGCACTCGACTCCATCAATGCCAGCGACAAGAAAAGCGCCGGCTTCCCACAGGAACAGATGACACCTGAAGTCTTCAAACTCATCGGGGCCATGATCGACAACCCTGACGAATCTTGGTGGGTCACCATGGGTGCCCTGAAGGCAATGAAACGCGCTCAACCTGAACAGATCGCACCCCACTTCGCCAACATGATGAAGTGGCTGGATCACCATGATTGGTGGCTGCGCCAATCGGCGATGATCGGCCTCACTCCGCTTGCCTCGGAAGGTGAGTATTACAAACCCTTCCTAACCAAGGTGGCTGACGTTCTCTCCAAGAGCAACCGCATGGGAGATTTCAGCCCCATCAACGGCATCACCAAGCAACTCGAACAAGCCGACCCACGCATCCAGCACTTCGGCATGGAGACCCTAGGAAAGTCCTACCTGATGTTTCCCAAGGAAATGGTGGAACCGGGTGGACAGGACCTAACCAAAAACATCGACCTCCTTCTCGACGGCTTCGCCAATAATCTAGCCCTCGTCCCCGGAGGCTACGACGTCATCTATGCACTGGCCCGTGAGCGCAATCCGAACGAGGCCCTGCCTCATGAGAAGCTCTTCCTCAGCGCGGATCCTAGCAAGTTCGGCCCTGAACTACGCAAAGCATTGGCACCGACCATCAAGAACCGCCTGATCCCGGAATACATCGAAGCCAATCGCAAGAATCTAGAACGAGAGATTTCAACGCGCACTCCCGGTCGTGCCCTGGATGGACTCGTCGACCTCTACAACAAGTTGGGATTGGAGGATTACAACTGGAAACTCCACGGCCCCGCACGAGACAAAATCTCTTGGGATTACATCACCTTCGATCCCGGCGACAACAAGCTCTGGGAATTTGGCCACCGCTTCCGCGAAGTAGCCCCGCCTAAGGGCTCGGAGAATTGGTACGCTTTGGATTTCGATCCCAAAGCAGCTGGCTGGAAGAAGGGCTTCGCCCCCTTTGCCAACAATAACGGAAAGCTGGCACCCGTCGGCACCTGTAAAGGCCCAGACCACTTCTGCGGCTGTGGTGAGCCCGCCAACACCTTCTGGGACAAGGAAGCTCTGCTGATGCGCGCCATGGTTGATCTGCCTCCCCTAGAAGAAGGCTATGCTTACCGCCTGCTAGTCGGTGGCCGCTCCCACTACAATGCTGGCGGCGGTTCCAACGTCTGGTTCGACGGCGAACTTCAGGGCAACAAGAAGAAGGGCCGTGCCACCATCGAGGGCGGCAGCGGGCGCAATTCACACCGTCCCTTTGGCGTGGTTATCTCAGACAGCCAGCGCAAGTATTTCGCGGACGGCAAGGTTCTGCTCGCCACCAACGGCTTCCACCGCTGGGGGCACAAAATCAAGGAGATCCGCTGCTACAAGACTTTCTGGTTCGAAGCCATGAAGCTGCCCAAGCTTCCCCCTGCGAAACCCGCCACCGAAGAATCCAAGTAACCCTCAATCCACACTCATGATGAAACCCATTCTCTTTGCTCTCGCTGGCTTCTGCATGGTCGCCCAGGCCGCTCCCCTCAAGGTCTTCATCCTTGCGGGTCAGTCCAACATGCAGGGCCACGCCAAGACGACCACCTTCGACTACATCAGTAAAGACCCCAAAACCAAGGGGCTTTATGATCTGATGACCAACGACAAGGGCGAACCAGCCAGCTCCGAAAAGGTCTGGATCACCTACCTCTCCGAGGCCAAGGGCGGTGCCCCTACTGTGAAGGAGGGCAAACTAACCGCGGGCTTCGGTGCATCTGATGATCGGGTCGGCCCAGAATACACCTTCGGCCTGACGATGGAGAAAGAACTCAAGGAGCCCATCCTCATCATCAAGACCGCCTGGGGTGGCAAAAACCTCCACACCCAGTTCCGCTCCCCCAGCGCTGGTGAGCCCGGCGAATACTGGACCAAGATGGCCGATCAAGTGAAGAAGGTCTTGGCAGACCCCAAAAAGGTTTATCCGGATTACAATGCAAAGGATGGTTACGAACTCGCTGGTTTCGTCTGGTTCCAGGGCTGGAACGACATGGTCGACAGCAAGACCTACCCTCAACGCGGAAAGCCCGGTGGCTACAAACTCTACACCGAGACCCTTCGCCACTTCATCCGCGACGTCCGCAAGGAATTCAAGGCACCCAAGATGCCCTTCATCATCGGCGTCATGGGCACCGGTGGGGTTCTCGATCTAGACAACCCCGGTCGCTACACTCCCATCCACAATGGCTTCCGTGTTGCCATGGCCGAACCTGCCAAGGACGAGGAATTCAAGGACAACGTCGTGGCAGTCCTCACTGAGCTCAGCTGGGATCCCCTTCAGGACGTCGCTCTTGAAAAGCGCAACAAGATCAATGGCGACATCAAAAAGATGGAGAAAGAAGGTAAGAAAATGAGCCGTGAAGAACGTACTGCCTACTTCGATAAGCGCTTTGAGAAGGAACTCAACCAGGCCGAAAAGGATGCCCTGACCGGCGTCTCCAATTTCCAGTTCCACTATCACGGCAGCGGCAAGGTCATGGGCGGTATCGGTGTTCAGTTCGCCGAAGCTCTCCTTCCCTTCGTGAAGAAGTGAGCCATGGCTGAGACGCAACGCATCCTCTTCGTCTGCATGGGCAACATCTGCCGCTCGCCAGCGGCGGAAATCGTGTTCCGCAAGATGGTGGAGGATGCCGGCCTCGAGGATCGATTCACCATCGATTCCGCCGGCACCATCAGCTATCACGCCGGCAATCCACCGGATCCTCGGATGTCTGAGACTCTGGCTCAGGGCGGTTATGAGCCCGGAGGCCGGGCCCGGCAGGTCCAGAAGGAAGATCTGGAGCAATTCGACCTCATCCTGACCATGGACGAGGACAATCTCGCCGATGTCCGTGCTTTGGACGCCGACGGGCGCTACAGCCACAAAATCCAAGCCTTCATCGACTATCTCGAGGAATTGGAGGCTCCGCGCATCCCCGATCCCTACTATGGAGGCCAAAAGGGCTTCCATCGGGTCATTGAATTGCTTGAAGACGGCTGCAGCAGCCTGCTGAAACAGCTCCAGGCACCCTAAATCCTTATTTTCAGGGCTTTTCACGGGGTTACTCCTTGACAATACGAGGCTCAGAGCGCATTTACCCCGCCCCGTTCAACAACGGAACCCGAACCAACACAACCCCCACCATCCCCTATGCGAGGAGTGAATCTCAAAAAAGGCGAGCCCGTCGATCGTGCTCTGAAGCGTCTGAAATCCAAACTGGATTCCGAAGGCATTCTCGAAGAAATGCGCCGCCGTCGCGCCTTCGAAACCCCCACCGAGCGCAAGCAACGCAAACTCCGCTCCGCTTCCAAGCGCAACAAGGTTCGTTGGCGCTACAACAGCGGTGCCCCCGCTGAAACCACCGAGGATTGATCCTCAAATTGGGTTCCAAAAATTTTCAAGCGGTCACCATAGTGGTGGCTGCTTTTTTTGTGCCTGTGTTGGAGACTTGAATTCAGGCAAATCTCGGGCATTTTGTCATCAATGGCTGAGAAGACGCTATTCGAAAAGATCCGCGACGAGGAGATCCCCGCAGACATCGTTCACCGTGACGATCTCTGCATCGCCTTTCGCGACATTGCCCCGCAAGCGCCCACTCACATTTTGGTGGTGCCTACCAAGCCCATCCCTCGGGTCGGTGAAGCCACCGTCGAGGATGGCCCCACTCTCGGCCACCTGCTAACCATCGCCGCAGAAGTCGCCCGCAAGGAGGGCATTGCAGACAGTGGCTATCGTCTGATCATCAACAACGGCAAAGACGGTGGCGAAGCCGTGCCCCACCTCCATGTCCACCTGCTGGGTGGCCGCCCCCTCGAATGGCCTCCCGGATAAACATGAAACGCACCCTCCTACTGACCTCAGCCTGTGCAGCACTTCAAACCTCCTGCACCACAATGCATTCGGGTAGCCAACAGGCTCAACTTACCTCTCAAACCTCCACACCTGTCATGAACGTTGTCCTCGTCCACGGCTTTCTCCAAAGTGGCAATTGCTACAAACCCATGCGCAAACGCTTGGAAAAGCACAACGTCCGCTGCCTGACTGCCAGACTCAGCCCATCCGACGGTCGGAGCGGGATCTGCTCACTCGCTGGCGACCTTAAGGATCAGATCGAAGGCGCCTTCGACCCGGACGAGGAATTCGCCATCGTCGGATACAGCATGGGTGGGCTGGTCAGCCGCTATTACCTGCAAAATCTGGGAGGGGCTGACCGCTGCCACCAGTTGATCACCATCTCATCTCCTCACCAAGGCACCATCATGGCCAATCTCTACCCGAGCAAGGGAGCTCGGCAAATGCGGCGTGGTAGTGAGTTTCTCAGTCAACTCGAAGAGACGGAACACAAACTCGGCGACATCCCTGTCACCTCTTACCGCACTCCTCTGGACCTGATGATCCTGCCAACCACCAGTTCGGTTTGGGAGCGTGCCGAGAATCAGGCCCATACCGTCGCCCTGCACCCATTGATGCTACGCGACCCCCGGGTCCTCGATGACATCGAGTCCCGCCTGCTCGGCAATCTTTAGCGCCCCGTTTCCTTCAGGCGTTCATCCAGAACAGACTGAAGCATCGCCTTTACGGCCATCTGATCATCAGTGAGGCCCTCTTCCAATGGGTTCTTCTCGAGACGGTCTATCTCGATATCGAAGAAGCGCCCGTCCCGATACAATTTGTAACGCTGGGTTCGTGCAAAGACCCTCAGATCCTTCTTGGCGCTACCACTTCGTGAATACCAGCAGAAGGTATGATCTCGGGGCGAGCTCTTATCTCCTCGCAACTGAGGACCAAAGCTTTGTCCGTCGAAGGGTTCCTTGCGTTTGCTGATATCAACTCCAGCGAGATCACAAAGAGTGGGCAGCACATCGCTGAAGTCGATGAGATCTTGGCTGACCCCCCTACCCTTAAGTCCCGGCGCATGAACAATAAGTGGCACGCGACAGCCATCGTCCATGGTCGTACCCTTGGCACCCGCCACATTGATTCCTTTCCATTTGGACACCACCGGTCTGTCCGTGCCGTTGTCACCCGTGAAGATGATGACTGTGTTCTCGGATAGTCCGCTCTTCTCCACCTGATCCGCAATGCGGCCGACGAGCTTGTCCATGTGATTGACCATGTCGCCGAAGTACTTGGCATTTCCCTTGTAGGTGGGACTGCCGAGACTTTTGGGATCCCAATCCTTACCACCGGGAACGGGCCAGAAAGGACAATGGGTCAGAATCATCGGATAGTAGACAAGGAACGGCCGATCCTTGTTTTCTTTAATGAAGTTGCAGATGAAGTCGGTGCAGAGATCCGGACCATATTCTCCGTTGTTGTATTCCTCTTCCTCACCGTTGCGCTCCAGCCAGGGGTTCTCAAACCGGGAATCATACTTTTTATCGAGACCGGATTTCACCGCGAATCGGGTGTGCTGCCAGAGCAGCGATTGATCGAAGCCAAAGTGCTGGGGCGAATCCTTATCTTTGCCCAGTTGCCATTTACCCGCAATAGCCGTGGCATAACCCTTCTCCTTGAGAAGGTGCGCGAAGGTCGTCTCTCCACGACGCAGCTGACCAAACTTGGTGTAGTTGCGATCATTGTAGAGGCCGGTCATGATCTGCACGCGAGTGGGCGTGCAGATCGGCTGGGAGTAGCAATGCTCGAAACGCATGCCCCCTGCAGCCATCTTGTCCAAATTGGGCGTCTTGTAGGACTCACCGCCGTTGCAGGCGATGGTCTCATGACCGAGGTCATCGGCCATGATAAGAATGAGGTTGAGCGGCTTTTCAGCGGCAATAGAAATGCCGCCAAATGCGACGCAGACTGCCAGTATGGGGCGCAGCAGGGATGTCATGATGGATTATTTGGATTCCTTGGCCTCGCTGAGGAGTTGCTCGGCCTCGTGCCTCATACGTCTAAGATCCTCCTGTTTCATCAAGTTTCTCATGGCTCTGGTGTTGGCCTTCTCCTCATCCTTATTGTGTTGGGCCAAGTCTTCGAGATCCCAGTCGTCGCTGCGGAGAGTGGCTAGCGGCACATCTACGTTGCCTGGAAGCTGAACATTGGCAATGGGGTTACGGGCCCAAGCATAGCGGAAATGGACGGGTTTCTCGATGAGTGGGCTACTGAGCACCACCACGGTTCGGTCGTATTGAGGACGGTTGCGGCTGTCCTTGCCAGTCATCAGGTGTTCGGCCTTTGCCATCTGGAAGCTGGCGTCCTCACCGGCGATGGCGAAGCCTTTCATGTAGCTACCGTCATCGACGTTGTTGACCTGGTTGTTGAATTTGAGATGGAGCGTTCCATCCACCGGCTTGACTTCCATCAGCATGGGCGGCTCCCACTTCAGTTGTTTGGAGAAGCCGTGCTGAGTAGCTAAAGCCCAACGCGCGGCACGCTCACCGGCAGGATATTTGAGCTGAGGATGATACCAGCGACGACTGAGGTCGTAGGTACTGACAAAACCGATGTTCTCGTCCCCGGCTTTGCGAAGGTTGAGGAAGGTTTGATACTGGGCATCACGGAGATAGGCTCCGATATCAATTGTCTCCTGTAGGAAATTCATACGGTCTTGTTTGTTGCCGGCAGTACAAAGCGAGAGAATACAGAACGGAAGATTCTCGTCACCAAAGGTCTTGCGCCATTCCTTGACCATGATGGGCATCACATCGGCATACATGCGCGCACCCTGCGAACCCTGGAAGCAGTTGTTAAAACCTTGATGGAATAGAGCCCCCTTCACCTGAACTCCTTCAAGAGGCGCAATGATCCCAGAGTAGAGATTACCAGGATGACCTTTACCCTCACGTGGACCGGGGCGATGTTCAGTGGGCTTTTTGAGGTTATCGGTCGATTTGCCCTCCTTCTTCAACTTCTCGAGCCTAGCCTCATATTTCTTGATCTCATTTTGCAGGTCGGCTTCTGGGTCCCAGGCATCAACCTTTTCCTTGTGAGTCGCTAGGGTGGCCTGAGTGGCCGGATCTTTGGAGGCCTGCATCGCAGGAAGCGGAGTCCATGCTTCAACGGTGGTGCCACCAATCGAGGTGTCGATGATACCAATTGGCACACCAGTCACCTCGTGCATGCGCTTAGCAAAGACAAAACCAATCGCCGACATATCAGCCACAGTCTCTGGCGAGCAAACATCCCAGTATCCTTGGCGGAAATGACGACTGGACCAACTACTCCAGCTCCAATGGGAAACGAAGTTCTGCTTATCTGAAGAGGCTGCCGTCGAAGGTGTGGTCAGCATGCGGATCTCAGGAATATTCGCGGAGAGAATATCCAACTGGCCGTTCTCCACCTTAGTCAGCGGAAACTCCATGTTACTCTGCCCACCAAGTAACCAGATATCACCGATGATGATATTGTCGTGCTCCACACTATCGCCTCCGGAACTCACCTTGAGACTAATGGGCTTGGCTGATGCTGCCAGTGGCTCGAAAGACACGGACCATGCCCGACCCTTGGCCTTGGTCTTCTGAGTCTTAGCCCCGAGTGTAACTTCGACATCCGCTCCATCCTTAGCCCAACCCCACACCTTGATGGGTTTGTCGCGCTGGAGCATCATGCCGCTCTGGAAAACATTGTGCAGGAACAGACCGTCGGCCATTTCAGGTCGCATGACTTTGGTCTCGCCACGGACCAGTTCAGGTTTTTCAGCAGCAAGGGTGCCGACGAGAGTGGATACAGCCAAGAGGCCGATGATCTGGGATTTCATGTCTGTGGATTGTGGATGGGTTGAGAAACAGCTCAAGAACTGTGTTTGAGAATGAATTCGACGACTGGAGTGGGGTCATCGAGGCCATGTTTGTGGCCGATACCGGGCTTGTGAATGACCGTGATGGGACCACCAAGCGCCTTATAACGCTCTTCGACGATGGATGTATTTTCAGCAATGGGCACCACCACGTCGGCGTCACCCACCACGCAGATGATAGGGATCTTCGCCTTGGCGAGTGGTTCAAGTCGATCGATGGGATTCTTGCGATAAGCCATGGCTTCCTCATCACTCAGACCATAGACACCGAGCAGGCGTTGCCAGTCGCGCTGACTCCCCTTGCCTTTCATCTTCCCTCCAGGCCAGCTCTTGAAGTCACAAACCGCAGCATCGGCATAGATGGCACTGACCTTGTCCGTGTTCTCCGATGCCCAATTGAAGATGATGAGGCCACCACGTGACATGCCCTCCAAAGCGGGCTTCTTGTGAAACCCGTGAGTTTCCGTCAGATAAGCATAAAAGGCGTTCCAACGCTTCAGAGCCGCTGGCGAGCCATAGAGATTGGCCACATCGACATAGGCGACATGAAACCCCTTCTCTAGGAGCGCCACATCCACTTCCTTTCGGTGACCGAAGAAGCGGGCCCTCCAGATCCAAGGCTTACCCTCTGCAGCCTTTTTGGGAACCACGACTCGGCATTTCAGCCCTTCGTGCTCGAAGTCATGGCGTGCATAACCGCCAAAATCGGAAACATTGCCGGGAAAGGCGGCTTCCTCAGCCCATGCCGTGGAGCACAGCACGAGCAAGATGAGCATCATGGACAGAGATCGCATGGATCACTGAAATACGCCACGAAGCCTCAGAAGTTTCCACGCATAAGCATGAAGATGATCGAGCAACCGGTACTCATTTAGATCAGGTTGACCCGGACCTTCTGCGACTTGGCGATATCGACGCCTGGCAGATCCGCCCGTGCCTCAACCTTCCACTCCAGTCGGCGGTGGGTATTGCTGATTCCGAGTGCGTTAAGTGCGGTGGCAGCCGTTTGGACGACGCCTGCGACCTTCTGTGCTGTTTCACTGGCCGGCGTTGCTGAACCTCCGGGAGCACTCATCGTAAAATCGAAGGCCTGATGGGTGCCCGCAGGAACCGGCTGGGCTTCGAGAATATTGACCTCGTTGCGGTAAATCTCATTGCGGCGTGTGCTCTTGTCGCCATCGCTGTCACGGCGTTCCACAATCTCGTAACCGATCAGAGCCACATACATGCGGTTCAGGTTCAGCGCCTTTTTGGCGGTCAGGGTCACCCTGCCAGTGATTTCCTCACCGCTGTTAAAACCGTTCTTGGGGAGCTCGATCTCCAACTTTCCCTTCATCGCCCGTGTCACGTAGTAGGCAATAACGGCAATGGCGATGACGGCGACGACACCGATGACGATGTGCAGGGGTTCGATGGCAGCAAGTGGAAGCATGAGTTGATCGGTTTGATTGATGAAAATATGCGGAAAGTGACGCGAGACGTCCATTCCAATTCAGAAATCGCTTTCTACCGCCCTTGCGGGTGCCGCTTTCGAGGTTTATATCATCTGGAAATGGCATTTGACCTGGTCAGCGACTACCAGCCTCAGGGCGACCAGCAGCAGGCGATCGAGAAGCTCTCGAAGTCGCTGAATGCCGGCAATCGCCATCAGACCCTACTCGGGGTCACTGGCTCCGGTAAGACCTTCACCATGGCCAACCTGATCGCTCGGCAGAACAAGCCGACCTTGATCATGAGCCACAATAAGACCCTGGCGGCCCAACTCTATTCCGAGTTCAAGAACTTCTTCCCCCACAACGCGGTCGAGTACTTCGTCTCATACTTCGACTACTACCAACCCGAGGCCTACATCCCGCGCAGCGACACCTACATCGAGAAGGACAGCTCCATCAATGATGAGATCGAACGACTTCGCCTTAGCACCATGGGATCGCTGCTGACACGCGAGGACACCATCGTGATCGCCTCGGTTTCCTGCATCTACGGTTTGGGCTCTCCCGAAGATTATGAAAACATGATGCTTCCGGTTCGAGTCGGCCAGACCATCACTCGCGAGCAATTACTCGAACAACTGGTCAGTCTTTTGTTTGAGCGTAATGACATCACCTTTGGCCGTGGTCATTTCCGGGCGCGCGGTGATGTGGTCGAAGTTCGCCCAGCCTATCTCGATGAAACCGCTATCCGCATCGAGTTCTTCGACGACGAAATCGAGCGCATCAGCAGTGTCCACACCACCAGCGGCAAGACCATCGACAGCCTTCAAAGCCACACCTTCTTTCCCGCCAAACAATTCGTCTCCTCCAGCGACAAGATGAAAAAGGCCATCGTCGCTATCACCCAGGAGGCCGATGCGCGAGTCGCCCAACTTGAGAAGGAAAACAAACTCGTCGAAGCTCAGCGTCTAAGGATGCGCACCGATTACGACCTCGAGATGATGCGCGAGATGGGATTTTGCCAAGGCATTGAGAACTACTCCCGACACATCACCGGCCGCAAACCCGGCGAGCGCCCATACACACTACTCGATTTCTTCCCTCGCGACTTCATGCTATTGGTCGACGAAAGCCACGTCACCATTCCGCAGGTGGGCGGCATGTTTGAGGGCGACAAGAGCCGCAAGACGGTCCTTGTAGATCACGGATTCCGCTTGCCGAGCGCCCTCGACAACCGCCCTCTCCGCTTCGAAGAATTCATGCAGATGACGGGACAACGGGTCTACGTTTCCGCCACTCCCGGCCCGTTTGAGATCCTCAACTCTCGCCCGGAAAACAAGAAATTCATCCCCGTCAAGTCGCGCCGTGAAGGCGGCGCTCCTCCGGCCAGTGCACTTCAAGTCTCTCCCAGTGGTGGCAATCAGGATGTCGAACAGTTCGACGTGGGAGCCTCAGGCAATCCTCTCATCGTCGAACAGATCATTCGACCCACCGGCCTTCTCGACCCGATCATCACACTGCGGCCACTCAAAGGTCAAATTGACGAGACCATCGAGCTTTGTCGACAGCGAGTGGAACGCAATCAACGCGTCTTGGTCACAACACTGACAAAGCGCACCGCCGAAGATCTCAGCGAGTATCTCAAGGGAGTCGGCCTGAAGGTCCGCTACATCCATGCCGACATCGACGCCATCGAACGAGTCGAAATCCTGCGCCAACTTCGCGCGGCCAGCATCGATGTGCTGGTCGGCATCAACCTGTTGAGGGAAGGCCTGGATCTGCCCGAAGTCTCCTTGGTCTGCATCCTAGACGCAGACAAAGAAGGCTTCCTTCGCAACCAGACCTCCCTGATCCAGACGGCGGGCCGCGCCGCCCGTCATGTGGCTGGCGAGTGTGTGCTTTTCTGCGACAACGTCACCGATTCCATCCAGCGCCTGATGGACATCTCAAGTGATCGCCGCCGTCGCCAGGAGGAATACAACGAGGAACACGGCATCACCCCCACCAGCGTACAACGCGCCCTCCAGGAAAGCTTGCACACCCACGAACACGAGAGCGGCAAAAAACTGAGCCGGACCATCGTCGGGGAAGATGAGAAAGGCTATGACACCCTCGAAGTCATCTCGGAGTTGGAGGAGCAAATGCGCGAAGCGGCTTCAAAACTGGAATTCGAGCGCGCCGCGCATCTCCGCGATCAGATCCAGGAACTCAAAGACGCCGAGTCCTGACCCTTGACCCTCTGCTTCCACTAGCCAACATCGCTCCGTGTCCCAATCCCCAATCGACCGCCCCTACATTCAGGCATGGCTCAAGCGCGTGGAGAGGCAATTGCGTGGTAGTGGACGAATCAGTCAAATCGCGCTCACGCTCAGCAAAAAGCATGGCGGCGACCTTGACGACTGGAGCCGTCAATTGCGGGACATTCTCGAAGGAGAGCAGGCACCCAGCGCCGAGTTGATCGCTGACATCGACCAGATTCTAGCCAAGCCGGGAAATAATGAACCTCCATATCAGCTGGATCAGGGCGAACTATTTTAGTCATCGATTCCGGTGAATCCGTTCTAGTTGATTCACGACTTGCCTCCGCTTCAGTGATGTCTAGCCTCCGTGAGGCTCATCCCTGCCCGTCATTGGTCTCCCGCCCATGCACCGCCTCCCTTCAAGAAAAGCCATCTGGCGACTCCGATTCGCAGCTCTCTTGCTGTGGTGCAGCGGTCTGTCCTTCGTCGGCACCCTTGTTTGCTTCGCCCTGGCATTCCTCGAGCGGAGCCGTGATCAGGTTGAGGTCGCCATCATCTCTCTCATCAGCTTTGCCGCGATTTCGATCCTCCAATGGCTGGTGGCCCTGCAGACCAAATGTCCCCTGTGCATGACCCCGGTCTTGGCCGCCAAAACCTGCGCTAAGAACAAGAAGGCCAAGAAATTTCTCGGCAGTTATCGCCTGAGGGTGGCCAACAGCATTCTGCTGCGAAATTACTTTCGCTGCCAGTATTGCAGTGAGCCGACCGAGTTAGCCATTCGCCCGCGGCATTCGCGACGCTAATACGAGCTTCTGAGAGATTGACAGGAGGCTCTTGGAGCCGAAGCTTTGTTTCATGAATGCAATTTCATGGAAACCCGCAGCGAAGCTAGGCCTTCTCAGTCTCGCCTGCCTCCTTCCCATCTCCAACCTCAACGCCCAAAACAACGTGCCTGAAGCCCCATCCGACGTCTCCGCCCCTCCCGCTGATGCCATCAAGACCGACAGCGGTCTGGCATCGAAAGTTCTCCAGAAAGGCACCGGCGACAAACATCCGTCAGCCGCCGACACCGTCACCGTCCACTACTCCGGCTGGACCACCGACGGCAAGATGTTCGATTCGTCCGTGAAACGTGGACAGCCCGCCAGTTTCCCTCTCAACCGTGTCATCAAAGGCTGGACCGAAGGCGTCCAACTCATGGTCGTTGGTGAGAAGCGACGTTTCTGGATTCCCGTAGACCTCGCCTACAACAACATGCCCGGTCGCCCTGCTGGCATGCTCGTCTTCGATGTCGAGTTGCTCGAGATCAAGGAAGCTCCCAAACCTCCTCCGGTCCCGGAAGATGTCGCCGCTGTCCCTGAGAATGCGGTTAAAACAGACTCCGGTCTTGCGTCTCGCGTCATCAAGGCCGGCGAAGGCAAGGTTCACCCCAAGGCTGTTGATCGGGTTCTGGTCCATTACAGCGGCTGGACCACTGACGGCCGCATGTTCGATTCCTCCGTCGCTCGAGGAGAACCCATCGCTTTCCCTCTGAATCAAGTGATCAAAGGTTGGACCGAAGGCGTTCAATTGATGGTCGAGGGTGAGAAACGCCGCTTCTGGATTCCCGCCAATCTGGCTTACGGCGAAAATCCTCCTCCGGGAGCTCCCCGCGGCATGCTCGTCTTCGACGTGGAGCTGCTCAAGATCCAGTAATCATGGTTCATCCACGCTCCAGCCTCTGCCTGCTTCTGTTGGCCTTTGTGCTCGGAGCGTGCCAGCCCTGCCCTGATTCGGAAGCAGGTGATGGCTGCAAACCACAGTCCGGCAAGATCCGGCGTGGTGAGATCACCTCGATGAATTTTGAGGAGTTCTTCCTCAAGCATCAGAGCGGCGATCTCCTTCTCGTCGATGCCCGAGACCTCTGGTTCTACAATCAGGGCCGGATCCCAGGGGCGATCAGCCTGCCGAGTGGCGAATCTCTGGACGACCGCGTTGAGGCCCTGCTTCCCCGATTCAGCGAATGCGCCGGACACGGGCATCCGATCGTTGTCTACTGCAACGGCTTCGGTTGCCACGATGCCAGGACCATTTCACGGGCCATTGCAGCGAAGGGCTACGATGTCCGAAGCTTCGGTGGCGGCTGGAAGGCCTGGAAAAAATGTGATCTTCCGATCGAAACGACTTCCAAAGTGGGCAGCGATCTGCCACCTCAACCCGCGTCATGACTTTTGAAAACGCAACCGTTGAGGCCAAGGCCAACATTTACTTCGATGGCAAGGTGGTTTCCCACACTGTGGTGACCGATGCCGGTGAGAACAAAACCCTCGGTCTGATTTACCCCGGCGAATACCACTTCGGCACCGAAGCCCCCGAGCTCATGGAGATCGTATCCGGCAACTGCTCGGTGGTCATCGACGGCACCGAAGAGACCCTGTCCATCAAACCTGGCTCATCTTTCAATGTCCCCGGCAACAGTGGTTTCACCATCACGGTGGAGGATTGCATCTGCGAATACGTCTGCTCGTTCTTGAGCTGAGCATCATGCGCCTGACTGCAATTGCCCTCTGCAGTCTCGCCTTCTGCAGCTGCAGCCTGCGACTTCCGGTGGAACCCTACCCCACCGACACAACTCCCGTTCAGGCCGAAAGCGGAAAGACTGTCGAGGTCTGGCTGCATTCGGATGGATATCACACTGGTATGGTATTCCCATATCAGTGGCTGCTCGAATCCGGCTACATCGCCCCCAAGGGCCTGGGAAATCCGCGCGCGGTGGTCGTGAGCTGGGGCAACGTTGACGCCTATTCTGAGGAAGGTATCGGCAGTGCCCACAAATGGTTTCAGGTCATTTTCACCCCTACTCCATCGGTAATGGAGCTCATCGGTATCAACAAGCCACTCCCATCCGTGAAACCGGATCAGGATCTCTGGAAAGGGAGTGTTCCCGCTTACCGCGGGCACCATCTGGCGCACTTTCTCAATCAATGCACCCAAATGGATGAAGACAGCAAACCGGTGGTCGTCCGACCATCCAGCTGGGGCGATGGCGTTCAGGTGGAAGGCCGTTTCGACTACTTCATTCCGCGGGTCTGCAACGTCTGGTCTGCCCAGGCCGCGGAAACCTTGGGGCTTGAGATCAATCCATTAAAAGGCACCACCTCCGGTGGCCTGACCAAGCAGCTGGAGGAACAAGACTTCGAATGCATCCAAAAAGCCGACTGATTGTGGGCTGGACAGCTCTGAGCTAAGCCAACACCTTCCCCGCATGTGTGCCAGCAAGCCATTCGCCCCACGTGGGGATAAGAAGCAGCTCGAGGACGGCCTTGACTTCAGTCCTAAGTTCGACGCCGACGGCCTGATTCCGGCCCTCGCCATGGATGCTAGCACTCATGAGCCCTTGATGCTGGCCTACATGAACGAGGATTCCCTCAAAATGACCCTCGAAATCGGTGAAGCCGTCTACTGGTCGCGCTCTCGTCAGGAAATCAGGCACAAGGGAGCTACCTCCGGTCACACCCAGAAAATCAAGGAAATCAGGACCGATTGCGACCAAGACGCCATCATCCTGCTGGTGGATCAAATCGGCGCCGGTGCCTGCCACACGGGCCGAAATTCCTGCTTTTATCGCAAGGTGGAAGGGCCCGGAGAGGACGGAATCACCAAACTGAGCCTCATTTCGGAGGACAAGGCCTTCGACCCCGACGAAGTCTACGGAAAACCTTAGTTTTCTGGCATTTCACAGTTGCAATTGGCGATTTGGGTCGCTAGTTATCCCGCCCCCACGCGAAACGCACACGGCGATTCGCCCCCCATCACCCTTTCACTCAGGAGGCTCCCCTCATGAACATCATTGATAAAATCGAAAAAGAGCAGGTCAAACAGGACACCGAATTCAATGTCGGCGACTGGGTGAAGGTCCATTGCCGCGTGGTTGAAGGTGGCAAGGAGCGCATTCAGATTTTCGAAGGTCTTGTGATCGCCCGCCGCGGATCCAAGGTTAACGCAGCCTTCACTGTCCGTAAGATCTCCTACGGCGAAGGCGTCGAGCGCTCCTTCCCCGTTCACACTCCCCGCATCGCCAAGATCGAGGTGATCAACAAGGGCAAGGTTCGCCGCGCCAAGCTGCACTACCTCCGTGACCGTGTCGGCAAGCGTGCCCTTCAAGTCAAGAGCGCTGACTGATTCAGGTTCTGCCCACGAATTTCGAAAACGCCCGATCGGTTACCCGGTCGGGCGTTTTTCTTTGCAGACTTCAGACGGAGTAAACAAGGTGCCTTATGCGCGTTTCACTCCCCATCTGCATCGTCAGTAGCGTAGTGGTCGTGCTGTTGACCTGGTGGCTCAGCACCCGTTCGCGTGATTTTCTGACCGCACCTCCAGAAAGTGAATTGGAGAGAACCCGACTAGCCGCTACCCAACAGAACCCCACTGCCCAGGGCGGTGGCGACGCTCTTTCACCGAGCACATCCTCACAGGACCAGGCTCCCATCCCGGTGATCCTTCCTGAGCACGTCCAGGATGCACCCAAACTCGATGATTATCTGGAGGAGGCCAAACTCGGCGCCGACTACCTCATTGAGCTCGCTGAATTGCTCGAGAAGGATCATCCACTGCGATCCTTGACCTGCTGGGAACGTGTCTTGGATTCAACCAAGGCCAGCAGTAGCCAAATACAACGTGCCGCCAAGCAAGTGGCACGCCTCAAAACCAGCACTCCACTCTGGAACGCTGATCCTGAGAAAGGCCTCACCGTCGTGATTCAGGCCGGCACCGGCCCGACCACCGCAGCACTCCTCAAGCCCCCCCTGGATCAGATCGCCATGAAACTACAGAAGATCTCCTCGGGGGTCCTCACGGTGGAATTCAAGATCAGCGCTGGTGAGGAGGATCTGGTAGATGAGGGCGAGGCTCCCGTCGCGATCTGGATTTCTGGACCGAGTGCAGACAGTCCCTCGACCGAAGTCCTCTCCTTTTCACACCCCGTCGACAGCTCCGATGGGCTCGATGAAACGCTGGATCGCATCCTCTACAACATGATCCGGCACCATTTGAGCCAAATGGACAATTTTCAACCGCTACCCAAGCTCGAGGGGCAAAATTCGCCCGACAAACTGCTGGAGGGCCGTATTTCGCGCATGGTATGGAATGAATTCGGCAGAAGCCTTCAGACCAGCCCCTGAATCATTTGACAATCCCGTTAGCTAGCTATGGGTGATCATACCGACCAGGTGGCGCACTTGATAGAACCACCTGTCTCACAACGCATCCAACGCCGATCCACAAACCCCACCCATCGTCATGAAACACCTCCTCACCTGCGGCCTTATTCTAAGCCTTGGGCTTAGCTCAGCACACGCCGACAGATACACCTCGCTGAAGAAGGAAGTTGAACAATCCATTGCTCGCGGTAGCAACTGGCTCCTGGAACAGCAGAATCCAGACGGTTACTGGGATGACCCCGAACTGCCTGCTTTCACCGCCTTGGCCCTCAACGCCATCGTTCGCGATCCCAGCATCAAGAAGGTCAACGGCAAGTTCCCTGCCAAAGTCGAGAAAGGCTTTGAATGGCTGCTCAAGCAGCAGAAGAAAGATGGTGGCATCTACAACCGCGGCCTTGGCACCTACAACACCGCCACTTCGGTCACCGCCATGATGGCTGCCATGTCGGCAACGGGTCGCAAGGATTTCGAGCCCGCCGTGGTCAAGGCCCGCAAATACCTGATCGGCGCCCAATGGGATGCCGGCGAAAAGGGCAAGGCCGACAACATCAACGACGGCGGCATCGGCTACGGCTCGGATGACAGCTACACCAACCTTTCCTCCACCTATCTCGCTATCGAAGCCATCGCTCTCTCTGAGTCTGTGGTGGCCGACGGCAAATACGGCGAACAACCCCAGCTCAACTGGGACGCTGCTCTGACCTTCCTCTCCCGCTGCCAGAACCTTGAAGCCACCAACGATCAAAAATGGGCCTCCGATGATCCGGTCAACAAAGGCGGCGTGATCTACAGACCCGGTGAATCCAAGGGTGAAGACGTGGTAACCAAGGAAGGTCGCGTCGCACTCCGCTCCTACGGCTCCATGACCTACGCTGGCATGCTCTCCATGATCTACGCCAAAGTGGACGTCAATGACCCCCGAGTGAAGGCCATGAAGTCCTGGCTCGGCGCCAACTACACGCTCGATGAAAATCCCGGTCTTGGTGCCCAAGGCATCTACTACTACTTCCAAGCCATGGCCAAGGCCCTCACTGCCGCCCAGATGGACACTCTCCCTCTCGAAGATGGCACCCAAGTGGATTGGCGCATGGAGCTGGGCTCCAAGGTTCTCCAACTGCAGCGTGAGAACGGTTCCTGGGTCAACGACAACGGCCGCTTCATGGAGTCCAACGCCGCGCTGGTGACCGCCTACAGCGTGCTCGCCCTCGAGCAACTTTACGATTCCTTCCCCAAGAAGTAATTTCCCGCAGATCCCTGCGACACATTCCAAAAACCGCATCGGCAACGGTGCGGTTTTTTGTGTCCTCATGGCATGGACTCACGCACAATCTCTGGGTGAATTCCTACACCGCCGCCCTCAGCCCCGAGCAGGTCGAGACCCTGCGTGGTGCCCTTGAGGAGCAGGCCTTCGAATTCAGCGACAAACCCCACGCCATCTACTCCGCCAAACGGGGTAAATTGAACGTCACCGTCTACGAAAAGGGCCCGAAAGTCCTCGTGCAGGGCAAGGAAACCGAGG
>CAZIPY010000107.1:0-23724 GCA_964541125.1 uncultured Luteolibacter sp.
TCCCTGTAAATCAGGAACTTAGCGCAGATCAAAAGATCGAACTGCTGACCCAAATGATGCGGATCCGCCGCTTCGAGCAGGCCAGTCTTAAGCACTATCAGGGTGGCAAGATCGGAGGTTTCCTCCACCTCTACATCGGCCAGGAAGCCGTCGCTGTCGGCACCATCTCCCTCAAGGGCGAGAACGACCACTTCATCACCGCCTACCGCGACCACGGTCACGCGCTCGCCGTCGGCATGGGCATGAATGAATGCATGGCCGAGATGTTCGGCAAGCAGACCGGTTGCTCCAAGGGCAAGGGCGGCTGCATGCACTTCTTCGCACCGGACAAAAACTTCTGGGGCGGCCACGGCATCGTTGCTGGTCAGACTCCACTTGGCCTCGGCCTCGGTTACGGCCTCAAGTATCTCGAAAAGGAAGGCTGCTGCCTCTGTTACCTCGGTGATGGCGCGGTCAACCAGGGCGCCTACCACGAGTCGCTCAACCTCGCCAAACTCTTCGAGATCCCAGTGATCTATGTCATCGAGAACAACGGCTACTCCATGGGCACCTCACAGGAACGCTCGTCGGCCCAACCGGAATTCCTCGCCCAACGCGCCGAAGCCTACGGCATGGATTGGGACGTGATCGACGGTTCGGATCTTTACGAAGTCCGTGCCAAAACCGACATCGCGATGCAGCGCGCCCGCAAGGAGTTCCAACCCACCATTCTCGAGATCAAAACTTACCGCTACTATGGTCATAGTATTGCGGATGCTAACCACAAGAAGTATCGCACTCCCGAAGAAATCGAGGACTACAAGCAGAACCACGATCCCATCAACGTGTTCCGCCGCAAGCTCATCGATGAAGGTGTGATCACCGACGAACAGGCTGCTGAGATCACCAAGGCCGCTGCTGCTGAAGCCAACGAGGCGGTCAAGTTCGCCGATGAATCCCCCGCCCCGACCATCGCTGACATCAGCACCGACGTGTATTGGGAAAGCGATAATGACACCGAAGCATCCAAGATCGGCCGTCATTTCTTTGACGCCTAGCCCGCCCCCCACCCATGTCGATGCATAAATTATTCATTTTCAACCCCTTACAACCTAACATTCAACACCATGGCACGCACCCTGACTTACCGTGAAGCTCTCCGCGAAGGCCTCGATGAGGAACTCGAACGCGATTCCAACGTTGTCATCATGGGCGAGGAAGTCGCCCAGTACAACGGCGCCTACAAAGTTACCGAAGGCATGTGGCAGAAGTGGGGCGACAAGCGACTCGTCGACACTCCGATCTCCGAAGCCGGCTTCATCGGCATGGGCATCGGCGCCTCCATGCTCGGTGTCCGCCCTGTGATGGAACTGATGTTCTGGTCATTCCATTCCGTCGCCTTTGACCAACTCGTTAACAACTCCGCCTGTGTGCGCTACATGTCCGGCGGCCTTTGCAATTGTCCCATCGTGGTGCGCGGTCCGGCCAACGGTGGCACCAATGTCGGCGCCACCCACTCGCATATTCCTGAAGGCCTATTCGCCGCATTCCCGGGTCTCAAAGTTTGCGCACCTGCGACTCCCGCAGATGCCAAGGGACTGATCAAAAGCGCCATCCGCGATAACGACCCGGTCTACTTCATGGAGAACACTCTCCTTTATGGTAACTCCGGTGAGGTGCCTGATCCCGCCGATGGCGACTTCACCATCCCGCTTGGCGTGGCCGACCTCAAACGTGAGGGTTCCGACCTCTCCATCATCGCACACGGTCGCTCGGTCATCCACTCACTGGAAGCCGCCGAGACCCTGAGCAAGGAACACGGCATCGAGGCTGACGTGCTCGATCTGCGCTCGATCCGTCCGCTCGATCAGGACGCCATTCTCGAAACCGTGCGCAAGACCAACCGCGTCATGCTCGTCGACGAGTCCAAACCCTTCGGTGGTGTTTCCGCCATGGTGGCCACCCTCATTCAGGAACACGCCTTCGATCATCTGGATGCACCGGTGCAGCGCGTCTGTTCCATCGACGCCCCTGCAATGTACTCACCACACATTGAGGATGAACAACTTCCGAATCCACGCCGAATCGTGGAAAAAGCTCTGAATCTAGGCTGACCCAGACTCCTCCCATGGCTTGATTCGAGCCAATTCTACCTTATCTTACCCAGTCTTATGAAACGCATCATCTACTTGGCCCTCGCCGCCGCTATCGCGTTGGCATCCGCCTCCTGCTGCGCCACCTGCGCCTAAGCCGGAGTCGCAAATCGCCACTTCACCATCTTAACGCGAATCCATCGATGGCTTCGTGGATGGTTGATGCGCCTCAGTGATCCCAAAAATTGCTGAAAATAGCTTTTGGCAAATGGGCAAGTTGTTCCCATTCTCTCGCCACTTCCCTCCCCTTTACATTCTATGGCTATCCAAATCGAAATGCCCAAGCTCTCGGACACGATGACCGAGGGTACCGTCGTCAAATGGCACAAGTCCGTCGGAGACAGCATCGAATTCGGCGACGTGATTGCTGAAATCGAAACCGACAAGGCGACCATGGAAATGGAAGCATCCGATGACGGCACCATCACCGCGATCAAAGTCGACGAAGGAGGCAAAGCCGAAATTGGAGCCGTGATCGCTATCCTGGACGGAGACGGCAGTGAGGAAGACTCCCCTGCCCGAGCTGCTGAATCCTCTGAGGCTACTGAGGAAACCGCAGAAGAATCTGCTCCTACTTCCTCTGCTCCCGCGGCTCCCACTTCTGCCGATGGCGAGCGTGTTAAAGCTTCACCCTTGGCCCGTAAAGTCGCCGCAGAACTTGGTGTCGATCTGGGTACAGTCACCGGAACCGGACCTGCGGGCCGCATTGTCCGGGCGGATGTGGAAGCTGCCCAAGGATCTTCAAGTCCCTCTAAATCAAGCGACTCCGTCGCAGCCGAAGCCCTCGCCGCCTCAGTCAAAGCCAAGGCAGCTGCACCGGCTCCCGCACCAGCCGCGATCGTTCCAGTTTCCAGCGGCGAAGACACCAAGGTCGAACTCAGCACCATGCGCAAGGTGATCGCCGAGCGCCTGCTGACTTCCAAGACCACCATCCCACATTTCTATCTGCATCTTGAGGTCGACGCCGAACCGCTCATGTCGCTCCGCAAGCAAGTCAATGAGCAGGCCGAGAAGACTCACGGCAACAAGTACTCGGTCAACGACTTCATTCTCAAGGCTGTGATCAACGCCGCTCAGATCGTTCCTGCCATCAACGCCTCCTTCGCTGGAGACCACATCGTCCAGTTCGGCAACGTGGGACTCTCCGTGGCCATCGCCGTGGAAGACGGCCTGGTCACACCTGTCATTAAGGAAGCTCAGAAGAAGTCACTCCTTGATATCTCACTAGCAGTCAAGGATTTCGCAGGGCGAGCCAAGGATAAGAAGCTGAAACCCAACGAGTTCGATGGTGGTACCATCACCGTTTCCAACCTCGGTGCCTGGGGCATTGAAAGCTTCGACGCCATCGTCAACCCACCACAGGCTGCCATTCTCTCGGTCGGTGCAGCGGTTCAGAAGCCTGTCGTTAAGGACGGGCAGATCGTTCCCGGCCTGCGCATGAACATCGGTCTCTCTGGAGACCACCGAGTAGTGGACGGAGCTGTAGGTGCCGAATTCCTGGCAGAGGTGAAGAAGCTCATCGAGCAACCCGCTTTGATGCTTCTTTAACTCACCACCCAGGTGATGCTCCTGCAAACCACAGGGTAAATATGATCCGACAAGGCCTCGCGACACTCCGTGTTTCGGGGCCTTTTGCTTGCCTTAGCTTAGTTGAGAAGAAGAGATCTTATTTTTAGGTTCAAATATTCTTCATCTTCATCGTGTGAACAAATCCCGAAAAGGGCTGTTCCTCAGCATGGTTCCTAGGGTTCCACGGAATCAACAGACTGGGAATGATTCTCGGTGCCCCGGAAAAGACCGACCCATCGTTCGCCCTTATTGAGAACATCCCCATCCACACACAGCTTATTCACAAGCCACTCCCAGATTATTATACGCAAACTGTTGTGCCTTGTTGGTTCACCGTCATGCGGTACAAGCTCCAGCCATGCAACAGCCGGGCACACAAGCCGTGATCAGCGGAGGTGAGGGGGATCTCGCCTGCGTTATTGCGTCGCATCTGCTCGAACACGGTTATCAGGTCAAAGCCCCAGGCCGAGCTGAGCTCGACGTCACCAGCGTGGACATGGTCGATGCCTACTTTGCCAAGCATGAAGCAGACCTCTTGGTCTGCAACGCTGGTATCACCCGAGACCAACCCTTAGCCCGTCTAACAGAAAAGGATTGGAACGACGTTCTCGACGTCAACCTCAAGGGAGTCATTCGTTGCGCACGCTCCGCCATCCAACACATGAAGAGCAGGGGAGGGGGATCAATTGTTATCATTTCGAGTTACTCCGCGTTGCATCCACCGATCGGTCAGAGTGCATACGCCGCATCAAAAGCAGCTCTGTTAGGTTGGGTCAGTGAACTCGCCAGGGAAGTTGGTGAAGACAACATTCGCATCAATACCATCCTACCCGGATTCCTCGAAACCAAGATGACCATTTCTGTTAGAGAACAGCGGAAAGGGGAGGTGATCGACCAACACACCCTCAAGCGACTCAACACATCCTCAGCAGTCGCTGCCTTCATCCGTTTTCTGCACCAGGAATTGCCCCATACATCGGGCCAAGTCTTCCAGCTCGATAGTCGGCTCCATTGACAGCCGACCCTATTAGGAGTAGTTCGGTGCCGCATTTCCCCCTGTAAAATCAGATGAAACCGAAAAAAGTCGCCCTTCTCACCGCCGGTGGTCTCGCCCCTTGTCTTTCCAGCGCTGTTGGTGCTCTCATCCAACGCTATACCGAAGTTGATCCCGAAATCGAGATCATCTGCTACCGCAGCGGATACAAGGGCCTGCTGCTCGGTGATTCCATCGCTGTGACACCGGACATCCGCGATAAAGCCCACCTCCTGCACGACCACGGTGGCAGCCCCATCGGCAACAGCCGCGTCAAGCTCACCAACGTCGCCGACTGTGTGAAACGTGGTTTGGTCGAAGAAGGTCAGGACCCCCAGAAGGTAGCCGCCGATCAACTTGTGGCAGACGGAGTGGATGTGCTTCACACCATCGGTGGCGACGACACCAACACGGCAGCCGCCGACCTCGCCGCCTTCCTCCACGGCAACAGTTACGAGCTGACGGTGATCGGTCTGCCCAAGACCATCGACAACGACGTCTTCCCAATCAAACAAAGCCTCGGTGCTTGGACGGCCGCCGAAGAGGGTGCGGAGTACTTCGCCAACGTCGTCAGCGAACACAACGCCAATCCGCGCATGCTCATCGTGCACGAAGTCATGGGCCGTAACTGCGGTTGGCTGACTGCGGCAACCGCCAAGCAGTACCAGGATTCCGTCGACGCCCAGGAGCTGGTGCCTGCCATTGGCCTGAGCAAAGAGCGTCTCTCTGTGCACGGCGTCTACATTCCCGAAATGGCCGTCGACTTCGACGCCGAGACGGAACGCCTGATGGCCATCATGGACGAGCACGACAACGTCAACCTCTTCATCTCCGAAGGTGCGGGCGTGGAAGACATCATCAAGCAGAAGGAAGCCGCCGGCGAAGAGATCGTACGCGACGCATTTGGCCACGTGAAACTCGACACCATCAACCCCGGTGCTTACTTCGCCAAGGAGTTCGCCAAGCGTCTCAATGCCGAGAAGGTGTTGGTGCAGAAGAGCGGTTACTACAGCCGTGCCGCTGCTGCCAACTCGCAGGACCAGGAGCTCATCAAGCAATGCGCCCATCTCGCCGTGGACTGCGCCATGCGTCGTGAGGGTGGCGTGACCGGTGAGGACGAGGATCAGAACAACGAACTCCGCGCCATCGAGTTCGAACGCATCAAAGGCGGCAAGCCCTTCGACATCGACCAAGCTTGGTTCGACGAATTGCTCGGCAACATCGGCCAGACGAAGGGTGCCTTCGTCGAAGTGGCGCATTGATGCCGCCGCCTTACTTGATCGCGACGGAGAATTTCACAGGTTCGGACTTCAGAGTCGTCAGCTCTCTTCCAGAACGCGACTTGAATGTCAGGGCTGCTTCATACTCACCGGCCTTAGTGATGCTCCAGTAGCTCATGTCGCGGGTGCCATGCTTGAGGCCTTTGATCTCGAACTCTTTGCTTTCACCAGCACCTAAAGTGACTGGATTTCCCATCCTGTAATCTGCGGTCATTGGACCACGGTAGGGGACGTCGGTTGCGCCGGGACCCGTGATCTTCAGGCTGTTGGTGGATTCATCTCCACCGTGCTTGATCACGATCTCTTTTTTGCCGGTGTTGGTGATGCGGTAGCGCAGTGTGATGTCCACGCTTGGAGCTGCCGCGCCGACCCCGGGTTTCACCAAATCGTCCTTCTTCAGGGTGATGGGCTCCTTGGGGGCAATGAGTTCAAGCTTCAGAGCGGACTCTGCCATCAGAGACAATGAGGCGAGGAGGGCGGTAATGGAGGACAGAAAGAGGGTTTTCATGCCCATAGGACACCTGAAATCCCGATTTCTTGGAAGTTTTTCGACATAACGGGCCCTCATCTCTGTCATCGACTTCACTCTGGCCCCATGCATGCTCCGCCCATGGCAAGCATCGGTCAGCGCACATCACTGCCCATCCTCAAGGAGATGCCCTTTGGGCTGATCCTCGATGGGGGAGATCTCGGCGAGGTGCTGTTGCCTCGCAAAGAATGCCCGCCCGAGGCCAATCCCGGTGATAAACTCGACGTCTTTCTCTACACCGATTCCGAGGATCGGCCTGTGGCCACGACCCTCACCCCCAAGGCCATGCCCGGCGAATTCGCGCGCCTCAAGTGCGTGGAGCAGACGGGAGTTGGCGCATTTCTCGATTGGGGGCTGGCCAAGGACCTCCTCGTGCCGTTCCGCGAGCAGGTGCAGCGCATGCAGGCCGGCCGCAGTTACTTGGTCTACGTCAGCGTGGATCCGGTGACCGACCGCTTGGTGGCCACCTCGCGCCTCAACCGGGTGCTCAACAAGACGCCGCACAACTACCGCATGGGCCAGAAGGTGAATCTCATCATCTCCGGCCAATCAGATCTCGGTTTCACCACCATCATCGAAGGCGCGCACAAGGGTCTGCTCTTCGCTTCCGACGTGCATCAGGAGCTGCAGATCGGTGAGCGCCTACAAGGCTTTATCAGCGCCATCAAACCCGATGGTAAGATTGACGTCAGCCTGCATCCGCACCGCGGCGCCCGCGTCGGCAACCTCGGCGATGACATCCTTGCTGAACTCAAAGCGCGCGGTGGCTTTTGGCCCATTGGCGACCACAGTTCTCCCGAGCAAATCAAGGACGAGCTCGGTTGCTCCAAGCGCACCTTCAAGCAGGCGCTCGGAGGATTACTCAAGCGTAAGAAGATCACGATCGAAGACCGGGGAATTCGCCTCTTCCAAAAGTCATGAGAGCGATCCGATGCCTCTTCTCCGCGCTGTTCGCTCTCTTGGTGATCAGCGGATGTCAGCCTGGAGAGTTTGGTGTATTCAACTCATCTGCGGTTCGTTCCAAGCCTGACCCCGCTGAATACCATTCCGATACAGCGGGTGTCGCGGCGGCCGCTGGCGAAGACTATCCCATGCTGAGGTTGAATGCGCTCAAGGGGGATGGAGCTAGCCTGCGAAAGATTTTCTGGCTGACCAAGCATGCCGGCTTTGACGGGGCTTCGGCAGAGGGGAACTCCATGTATCTGGGTGAGCTCCTGCGCCGCACCGGAGACGATTACTTCGGCAGCCATCTTCAGAAGGAGCCTCGTGATGTGAGATATTCCGTACAGGAAATGGTGTTGTGGGACTTTGGTTGGCAAAATACCGACATCACCGTGGAGGAGATTAAGTACTGGTATCCCAAAACCTTCAAAGGCTCTAAGCCCAAAGAGTTTAGATGAAACACATCATCCAGATTATGGCAGCCTTCTTGTTGGCGCTATGGCTTCCAAGTTGCCAAGACACGCAAAACATCTCCGTGGAGAAGATCATTGCCCAGCCAGCTTCCAGAAATATGGAAGCCATGGGTTGGGTCACCGGACTTCATATGCACTTCATCGATGGCACTGGATTTGAATTTCGCGTGCTTGAAATGGATGGGTCTTCCTCCGTCGCCCTGAATCCCATCTACCTCTATCTGTTGGTGACCAACAATGCGACGGGAGGAGATGAGCAGACGCGCTTGGTGGCTCTGCCGCAGGCATCACAAATCGAAAAGGTTCGTTTCTTTGGCAGCGAACCGCGTCTCGAAATCGATGTGTTGCTCGACCGCACGGATGAGGCGGGCATGATCACATTCCAGATACCCGCAACCTTCGAGGTGATCGCCAACATTGAGGACGCCAAGTTGAAGGGCAACATCGAGGTGGTCGTCAGGAAGCCACAGCCTGGCAAGCCTTAGCGTTTATTCCGGCACCTTGACCCGGAACACGATGCCTTCTTCCAACTTGTCCGAGATCACATCGATGTAGGCCCACTTCACCTCCTTCATGTTGCCGCTCAGATTGCGCAGACCTCTGGCTGAAGAGCGTATCGCCAACTCAAAGGGCAGGATAAATGCGCCGCCCTCGCCGGCGTCAGCAGAAGCCAGTCGATCCCATGGCTTGTTGTCGACCCATATTGGAAAGAGGTCGAAGCGCACTTGATAGCGCTGATCTGCCTGGGCCTCAAACACCAGTGTTGTGGTCGTTTGCTCATGCCCATTGAGTTTGTACTGAAAATCGACTTCGTGTTTGCCTGGAGCCAAGTCGAGCCGAGTTCGGCGACTGATGGAATTTCCATGGTGCGATGTAAAAACTGGATTGCCAACGCGCCCGGCATGGATGTTTTCGAGGTCGATCTCAAGTAGCGCGTGCCCCGCCTTTGGCCCTCGATCGGCACAGCTGCTCAAGGCCAAGACCGCAACGGCCAGCACAAACCTCCATAACCTTTGCATAGTCGCCCGTCTATCAGGTGAATTGTGTCGCCGTAAGCTCATTCCGGAAAGTTGGTGCGGTGGACAATACCCTCATCCAACTTGTCTGAGATCACATCGATGGTCGCTGATCTCACGCTCTTATAATGGCCGCTGACATTGTGAGCTCCGCTGCCCACGGCGCGCGTGGTCAGCTCCGTCGCCCCGGAGGCCAGAATGACCATGGCGGTAATGGGGTCTCCCCCCGCGCTTGGCATGAGATTTGGGGTTACCCATGGCCCGTGCCCCAAAGGAGCATCGCCCACGAGCTTCGGAATCAAATCGAAGCGAACTTGGTAGGTCCTTCCGGCTTTGGCGTCTAAGGGTAGCGTGGTGGTCATCGCGGAATGGCCCGTAAATCGATAGCTCAGATCAATCTCATGATGGCCGGGTGATAGGTGGAGATACTTGGGCTTTTGCTTCAGCTTTTTGCCGTTATGGGAGACGAAACAGGGTTTGCCCACACGACCGGAATAAATCTTATCGGTGTCGATTTCGATCAGGGCCTGACCCGGTTTCGGCGAGCGGCTGGCACAGCTGGCCAGACCCAGAGAGGCAAGGGCGAGAATCAGGACACACAATCGATGCATGAACCGACATCTATCAGACCCAATGGGTTGCCGGAAAGACAATTGAATGGTTCACTTTGCGCCATGAAATGCCCCCACTGCGGTCACAAGATTGGTTGTTTCCGCTTCATGCTGACAGTGATCAACCCCTGGCGGATGCGCTGTTCCAAATGCTCGAAGAACTATTCCATTGGTAAGAAGGGAAATCTCGTCCTGCTGTTGGGTGCGGTGGTGGCCGCCGGCATTGGATTAGCTATTTATGACAAGTCCCTGATGGTGATTGCCGGCGCGGGATGCGTCTATGGAGCGCTCATTGAGTACCTCATCTGGGCAATCGATGAGCCGGTGAAGAAGGAGAGTTAATTTGCCTCCAAGGGCTTCAGGGCTTCAGGGCTTCGAGCTGGGTTCGTCTTTCCGCTCGGCATCCCGGCCGATGGTGTAGGATGTCGATGGATAGCTCGAATTGAGCTGCCGCAGTTCATCGTCGATCTTGCTATTGATGCCTTGCACGATCACCCAGCCGAACACCACCTGAATCACCAGCATCAACAAGAGCGTGGTGAAAAGCGGCATCTTGGGCACCTGCCGCTGAAGCAATTGGCTCCACTTGGACAGATTCAGGCTGTGCTCGGGCTTGTGGTGGGCATCCTCCACCAGTTTCTCTAACGAATCCGGGGGTTCGATGCCGGCCGCGGCGGCAATCATTTCGCGCGCTTCACGTACCTGAACATATTCATCAGTCTCTTTGAGCCATTTGAGCCACATCTGCAGATGACCGCCTTCGCGCCCATCCGCTTCACGCCCGGTCCAATGAAGGGCCTGCTCGGCAATATCGACCAGGTCTTGGAAACTTTGCTTCCTCGCGTCTTCTCTCTTCGCTTTCAGAGGTGAGGGCCAGAACATGAAGAGAGGCTCCTCATGCTTATCGATGAAGAGAATGCTTTCCGGCGAGGTCTCGATCCACACACCGTCATCGGCGAGAAGGTGGGAGAGCAGTTCGCTGGCTTCAAGGGCCTGACTGATCAGGGTGGTGGCCAGTTCGACTGAAATGGGCCCGGACTTGATCTTTTGTGCCAGATGGGTGCCCTCCACGGGCTTGATGGCGACAAAGGGTTGATCATCTTCCGGATCGCAGCCACCCGAAACCAAGCCGTGTAGTGATGCATGATGGATGCCCTGGAGCCGCTCCACCGCCGTCTGGCAGGCGAGCTGATCGGCCGCCGCTCTTTCCCGTTGCTCCTTTGGCTTGCGCAGGTGCACTTTGTTGCCCGCGCCGTCGCGGGCCCTGTAGACGACCCCCGATGTGTCTTCGTAGAGGGCCTCAATAATGCGGATGGGGTGCTCTTTGGCCATGCGAGTCAGAGAGGGTTGGCGATATCACTGTATCCATCGATCTGTGAAAGGAAAGCTTCAAGGTTTGGCCTCCGGAGATCGTCGCGCGGGCTGGAAGCTTTGAGGCCGATGGAAATCTGGCTCGCCGCCGCCCAGATCACAGGCCGTGAGAAAGCGCTGTTCTGGGGAGTCGAGAATGAAGGTGACATTGAGGGGGGAGTCGGGCCCCCAGCCGATGGTCTTGCGCAGCCAATCGAGGGGGATGCCTAAACTGGCCGCCCACCCACCAGTGGAGGCCACCCGCCCACCCATGCCAGCCACCCAAGCATCACTGCCCTCCGGGCTGCCGTGGCAGATTACTTCAGGCAGAGTGCCGAGATCTGCCGGCTGTCGGGGCCCGGAAAAACGGGCCGCCCACCAGGCTCCACGGGGCGACAGATTGAACTCCAGATAGTTTTTGAAATCCGGCTCGGCGATGAACAGTTCGGCCACGTCGTGCTTCCACAGCTCAGCCTGAAAATCGCCGCAATCCCCCATGGAATGGGCGTTTGCGGGCTTTTCCCGACCCGCGATCAGCCACAGATGGTCGGGATCTTCGACCAAGCTGAAGCGAGCCGGAGGACCGAAGGCCTGCCCATGCCAGTCGTGGCATAGTTCCTGCATGGGCCCGGTGCCTGACGAAGGCCAATCGAGGGGCTGAGAGATCAGCTCGAGGATCATGGCTCATCCTGTGATTTTCCTGGAGATTCCGTCGAGGATTCTCGGCTCTGTCGATCGTCAGAAAAACTGAACGAATTTTTCAAAAAGAAATGGCCAATCCATCGGGTATGTGTTTCAACGAGGCGCTGAATCTGCTAGTCTTGGACTTTGGCCTAACTGGCTGATTCTCATTCGCTTCCCGACTTACCCACAGAGCTTCACATCTCCCGAAAAATGGCCCGCCGCAAACCAGGTTTTTACAGCACGATCGAATACATCGGTCCGCGGCCGACCAAGCCCAAGAAGCGCCCCATGATTTTCGGTGGCTGGGTGATCGTGGTGATCGCCGTGGGCCTCGGATTCTGGTTCGGCCGACCCCTCATTCCTCTCCTCCAGGCCGAGCAGGCCACCCCGCAACAGGCTGAAGTCATCAGTGCCACCCTCGACCAATCCGCCGAGCCCGGCCAGCGCCTCGCCGCCGCCGCGCTTCGCCGCACGCTCGAGGACATTGCCTTCGACCCTGCCTACTACCGCATCGCCTATCCCATGGGCGACATTCCTCCGGGTAAGGGCGCAGCGGCCGATGTAGTCATCCGCTCACTGCGCGCCATCGATGTCGACCTTCAAGTCGATGTGCACGAGGACATCAACGAGAACTTCCGCCTCTATCCGCAGCTGTGGAATGCGATGGGTCCAGACAAGAACATCGATCATCGTCGCATTGCCAATCTTCAGCGTTTCTTTGAACGCAAGGGCGAGGTGCTGAGCACCGCACGTGATGCCGACGAGTATCGTCCGGGCGACATTGTCATCTGGTCACTCTCCAACGCTGACAAGCACATCGGCATTGTCGTTCCCGGCCCCGGTGAACACATGAGCGAGCCATGGGTGGTGCACAACATCGGCGCCGGCGTGAAGTGGGAGAACATCCTCTTCGACTACAAGATCGAAGCGCACTTCCGCTATCCGTCGAAGTAGTCGTCCGGCATCCGTTTCTTCGCCACAACTGCGCATGGAAGAAGGCCGAATCAAATGCACCAAGTGTAAGGCGATGATTCTGCCCTCCACCGCCAAGGAGACCGATGGTCTCTGCATGCCCTGTTACAAAGGTGACACACCCACCACTTTCGACAAAGTCGAAGTAATTGCGGATAACATCGGTTTTGGAATCCGTCTTATTTTTGCCATCTTCGGCTGCATCGTCGCCACCTCTCTTGGCTATGCCGTTGGATCGTCCATCTGGAGCGCACTTGGGCTCTTCTGCGCCATCATCATGGCGCCCGTCGGTCTTATCGTTGGGTTCATTCTCCCGGAGATTCGCCTGTTCGCCGGCTCGGCACTCAAGGCCTTATTCTTCTGTGCCGACCCTTGAATCTGCTTCCCGCAGGCCGCAGTCTGCAAAATCCATTTGGAATGAAATCTCATATGGGACATCTTAACAGGTCATGAAGGTTTTTCGGATCAGCCTGATTGCCTTGTTGGCACTGATTGTTTCCTATGCAGGGATGTGGGTCTACAAGAGCAAGCACCGCGAGCGCGTGTTTTTTGAGCAGGCATTCACGCAGATGGAGAGCGGTGGCGAGTCGATGTCCATGATCACCATCGACCTGAAAAATGGTGAGTCTGCATCCGTCATTTTGGAGCATTCCTGTTGCAGTGGGGCAGGTTTTGATGCCGTGGCGGTTAGGACTTCGGACGGGAATGAATACAAATCCACCAAGAATTACTGTGGCCTGGAAGGGTTCTACGGTTCTCTCAGTGATGTCGCCATGAAGGATCTAAATGGCTTCAAGGCCTTTCTGGCCGATGAGGGCCACAATCAGTTAAGGCAGTGAAAAACCATTTGGAATGAAGTCCCAAATAGAGCATCTTACTAAGTAATGGAATTCATCCGCATCACCCTTGCTGGCTTCATGGCACTTCTGGTGTCCATGCCCTTTGGTGTGTGCGGTGAGGCATGTCATGATGGTTTCTGCTACATAGATGCCTGCCATGTAGAAATGTCCGCCTGTGAAGACTCCTGTTGTTCGGATCGCCAGGTGCTTCAACAACAAGCCAAAGCCTGCGGCTGCAACTGTTTAGGCGAATGTCACACCCTCCATTTTGAACAGCGCGATTATGCGATGCTTCATTCCGAAGCATCCGCCCCGGAGGCGACCGAACAGCCTGCTGCCTTTCACGATCTGCCATACCGTGAAGTGCTCACCGGTCAGCGAGTCCATGGCGGAGTTCATCTTCGGGCACCCCCCGATGGATTTGTCCGGTCATCCCGGCAGATCATCCACTGCGTTTTTCGTTGGTAAGCCCCCCTGCACCGGAGGAGCTGAGCCGTCACGGCTCGCTGTCCTCTGATGTCACCCGCAGGGCATCGGCCTGAGCCCCTCAGTCTCCCATCAGGCCTTCACTTCAACCAATGAAACCATATGAAACTTTTTCTAACATCCATCATCACTCTCTTCTCGCTCTGCGTTTTTGTGCAGGCAGACGACAAGAAAATCTACTCCGAGATTTCGGAGAAAAAACGCGAGGAAGCCGCACTGGAGGCACTAAAATCCTCCCCCAACACGGTCATGGTCTATGCCAAGGGCATGTGCTGTGAATCCTGTGGCATCGGCGTCCGTAAGAAGCTCCAGAAACTGGAGTTCGTCGACACCAAGCGCTTCAACAAGGGCATTGCCTTGGACCCCAAAACCCAGCTGGTGACCATCGCCATGCAGAAGGGCAGCAAGGCGGATGGAAAGGCCATCCACAAGGCGGTCAAAGATGCCGGCTACGATGCCATCAAGCTCTACGAGCTCAATGGCGGTAAGCTGAAATCAACCTCACTGGCCGAGTAACCAGAACACCTGACTGATCATGAAACGCACAATGCTTATCGTGTGGGGTCTGGCAGCTGCTCCTATGGCACAGGCAGACCAACCCATCATGAACATGATGCCCCGCTGGAGTGGCGGCTGGGGTTTTCAGTTCATCGAAGAATACCGCTACAACCCGGAGCTGCTCCTCGGTGATGATGAAGTCGGCGATGGCCTCAGCGAAGAGGTTCACATCCTCAACTTCGAAGCCGTCTATACCTGGGAGCGCTGGATCCGCCTGACCGCCAAGATGCCCTATGTTCTCCATGCCGAACGGGAAGTGCCCGATGGGGGTGGCGGAGTGGAGAAGCAAAAGGACAGCGGACTTGGAGACCTGACCTTAGCCCTGCCGCTGAAGCAGTATTTCAACCTCGATGGCCGTTCCGGTTCCTGGACCGCTGCTCCCCAACTGCGGGTGCCTCTGGCCGGTAATGACGACTACGAGATTGGAGACAACGAATGGGGCGGGGGACTGTTCCTTGGTTATGAAACCGAAACCGCCGATTGGTTCATCGGTACTGGTGTCAGCGCTTGGATGTTTGAAGGAGATGAACCTGCAGAATTGGGAGTCAACCTCGACTTCGGACGCAACGTATTCGCCTTCGGGTCTAGCGGCCAGATCACCTGGGAAACGGACTTCAAATGGGAGGACGACGGCTCCAGCCGTCTCCAGTCTGGCCCTGCGGTCTACTGGAAGTTCACCGACACGGTGCACGGCCGGGTGGACTGGAAGCACGACTTCTACAACTACCGTGGCGTGCTCGACCATGGCAACGGTGACACCCTAAAAGTCGGCCTAGGCTTTGTATTCTGAGGCATATCACTATGGCCCATCGCCGATTCCATACGGCGGTGGGTCATCTGGGTGCTTATCGCGGTCTCGACAGAATATGGAAGGTCACATTCCCATGATCATCACGGGTGAGGAAAGCCTGCCTGCCCGATTCCCGTGAAAATTCATAAGGGAAGCGGATTTCTTCACGCGGCACCTTGTATTCACCGCCTTTTGGAAAATGGGACCAGCGGAAGTAGTGAAAGGCCTCATCTGAGCCGACATAGACCGTGTGTTGAATCGGGTCGACTCCGTGCAGAGGAAGGTCATTCGCACTCACTTGCACGGGCCCCATCAGTCCGCATCCTGTTAGTAGAAAGGCGGCGGCGATGAGGAGGGTGAAGAGCTTATTCATGGCCTTGCAAATGGATCCGGCGAAACAGGCATTGCTGCCACTTTGTCAAAGAGTTCCAGAATTTCGCCGCGTTGTTCATCGCTAAGGCTAACTGCTTTGAGTTGCTTGCGCGCATCGGCGATGGCCTTGGGCGTCCAATGATGGTTCCGACTGTCTCCAGAACCGCTGTGAGTGAGCGTGGTTTTCAGATGCTGGTAGCGCAGCGTGTCATCATCATAGCAGCGAGCTGCGGCCGCAATGGCCCTGGGGCCATACGAGGCTTTCCATGACAGGTGCTCCATGAATTCTTCGTGTCTTGGCTTCGCATCTTCGGGCATGCGCTCCGCCAGCTTCACCCAAAGCTCAGGTTCCATGTGAGAGTTCACGGCGAAGGTAAACAAGCGCCGGGCCTTGGGTGCAGATCCCTGAAACTCGCCTTCAGCAAAGTCCAAGCCCTGAGCTTCATCATGATGCAGTATGATGTTGATCATGGAGAAGGAGAGCTGCAGGTCCTTGCCCAATTCCGGCTTGGAGCGGTACCACTCAATGGCTTCTGCGGGAGCAAGGCGGCTCCAGCTCTCCAAGACACTGCGCACGTGATACTTGTTTTCACAGTCATCTTGGTCGAATGCATACCACCGATCAGCAAAGGCCTTGCAGTGTTCAGCCGGCATGTATTCCAGCGAGCTGTTAACAGTGCTAGTGCCTATCAAGCTCTCTAAGGCGAGCAAGGCTTCCGGCCCTTTTTTGGCAGCATGATGACCGATGTTGATCATCGTCTTGAAGGTATTTGGGTTGTTGTGGTCGAAGTTGTGTTCCTGCAGAAAGCGGATCGCGGCTTCTGGATTCTTGATACTGAGAATGCTTGGGATCACCAACAACATCGCGTTGTCGCCGAAGGGGCCGGATTCCTCTTTGGCGATGTCCATTTTCTTGGCGATGGCGATGGCCCGATCCATGTCGACTTCCATCAGTCGTTCGAGAACGGTCTCCACCAGCCCGTAGGAAGCGCCCCAGAGCTCCGGATCGAGATGGGGCTCCTCCAGGATGCCCATCAGCACATCTTCGGCTTCTGAGAGATTCATGTTTCGCACCACCTGGAGCTTCTGGAGCCAGGCCTCTTGGATCTCATAAGAGCTGCGGTCGTATCCTTTGGTGAAGCCATCCAACACGAGTAAGTGTTCGATGATCTGCTCAGCATTCATCGAGGAAAGATCAGCTTTAGGGTGGAGGGATGGACTCGACCAAAGGTGTCTGTACTTGGATGGGAGCGGCTTACGCGGAACCCCGGATGGTCGCGTGTTGGGTTGCTGCACCGATGGTTGGCGAATCTGTCCCTGTGTTTCAGGTCCCCCAAACAGCACCCACCCAAGTCCGACGCCCACGATCAAGGCCGCCAGCAGCAATATGGGTGAGTTGGAAAGTTTCATGGCTCTTCGTGCTCCTCGCCTAGGATCGCATCGATCTCCGCGACGCGGTCCCAGGGCAGACGTTTGCGCTGGTACTTGTTGAAGACCAATTCGCGCACCTTGCGCCAGATCTCCTCGGGTACCGGGTCGAGGTCGGTCCACGTGGGATTGCGCTTCTGCATGGTGGTCATGATGGTCCAGCGGCCGCGGTTGCGGTAGTTGGCGCGGTAGTAGACCTTGCCCTCGTCGCTGTGCTCAAACCATTCGTGGCGCTCCATGTCACCATGCTGCCCACCTTGCCGGGCGGGGACAAGCGGGGAATCTTGACAGGGCATCTGACTCATCCAACGTATCCATCCTCACCAGCTCACCCATGAAAGCGCTCGCCCTCTTCTCCGCTCTGGCCCTCACGGCTACCGTTTCCAGCTCCCACGCCACCAACATCATCTTCATCATGGCCGACGACCTCGGCTACATGGATGTCGGCTTCAACAATCCCGAGACCTTCTACGATACCCCGGCGCTCAACGGCCTCGCCAAGGAAGCCATGGTCTTCACCGCCGGCTACGCCGCCTGTCCGGTCTGCTCGCCCACCCGTTCTTCCATCCTCACCGGCCAGTATCCGGCCCGCACTCGCAACACCGATTACTTCGGCGCTCCTAACGGCCAGGCGACCAAGCCCGAGAAAGCCAACAAGCCCGACATGGAGGGCAAGATGAAGCGCGTTGGCAAACGTCCGCTGCTTCCCGCGCCTTACCACAAAGAACTCGCCAAAGAGCACACCACCCTTGCGGAAGCTCTCAAAGCCAAAGGCTACGCCACCATGCACGCTGGCAAGTGGCACCTCGGTGGCGAAGGCTCCTGGCCCGGTGACCACGGCTTCGATGTGAACGCTGGCGGCATCGACAAAGGTGGCCCCTACGGCGGCAAGAAGTACTTCTCGCCCTACGGTAACCCCAACCTCTCGGATGGGCCCGATGGCGAGCATCTGCCCGATCGCCTCGGCACGGAAGTCGCCAAGTTCATCACTGCCAACAAGGACAAACCCTTCTTCGTCTACCTGCCTTTCTACTCGGTGCACACCCCGCTGATGGCGCCCAAGCCGCTGGTCGATAAGTATCAGGCTCGCGCCAAGGAAAAGGGTCTCGAAGCCGCCTTTGATCCCGAGTGGCCGCGTAAGAACCGTACCGTGCAGCAGCATGCCGTCTATGGTGGTATGGTCGAAGCCATGGACAGTGCGGTCGGTAAAGTGCTTAAGGCGGTGGAAGACAATGGTCTTAAGGAAAAGACCATCGTCATCTTCTTCTCGGACAATGGTGGCCTTTCCACCTCCGAAGGCTCACCCACCAGCAATCTGCCCTACCGCGCCGGTAAAGGCTGGGCCTACGAAGGGGGAGTGCGCGAGCCCTGCCTGGTTAGTCTGCCCGGAACCATCCCCGCCGGCACCAACGACACCCCTATCACCTCCACCGACTTCTATCCCACGCTCCTCGAGCTTTGCGGTTTTGATCTGATGCCCAAGCAGCACATCGATGGCACCAGCTTTGCCAAGATCCTCAAGGATCCCAAAGCCAAGCACGAGCGCGAGCCGCTGTTTTGGCATTACCCGCATTGGGGCAACCAGGGCGGCATTCCCTACAGTGCCGTGCGCCAGGGTGACTGGAAGCTCATCCGCTTCCACTGGAAGAAGGGCACCGAGCTCTACAACCTCGCCAAGGATCCCGGTGAGCTGACCAATGTCGCCGACAAGGAGCCTGAAAAGGTGAAGGCCCTCAATGCCATCCTCGACGCCAAGCTCAAGGAAACCGATGCCATCATGCCCATCGTGAATCCGAACGCGGCGCCGGACTTCAATAAGTGGTAGAAACCGCTTCATTTCTAAGAATCGTGGATTCCGCGTGTCACCTTGTTGATGAAAGCGCCCATTTCCATCCTCGCCGCCATGGCCCTGATGCCGTGCCAGCCCGTGCATGCGGCGGATCGCATTGCTCCCGAACTCAAATCGATTGATCCCGAGGAACTCTTGCCGGCACTCAACGCCAAAGAAGATTTTCGCAAACATGCTCCAACCATTCGCCGCGGACTGATTGGAACTCAGCTGACCTACCGAGCCGAATCGGCTCAATGGTTCATCAAGCATGGGACTATCGAGGACGTGCCCTACTTGATCGACTCTTTGTCCGATGAGTCCAGCCACGTGGGAGCCACTTATCCCTTGGCCGGCATGGCGACTACCCGCTACTGGGCCAATGTCGCTCTGATCGTCATTTGCAAAACCAGCTATGATTACCAGTGGGACGCGGCCAAGGATAAGCGCGAATACTCCATCTCCCTCTGGCAGCAGCACTGGGATCGCATCAAGCCGAAGGACCATAAATAGAGCTGAGGCCTACTTCAAAGCCTGTTCAGACCCGAGGCCACATTTGCTGCAGGACCAAACTCGCATTCTGGGATATCTCCACGAGGCAACATGAATCAAAAAGCCTGGGATGAATGGCAGAAATGCAACCATCCAGCCGATGCCTCTCTGAGCGGTCCCATTCCCAGCCGGCATGAACGCAATCACCGTGAATACGGCGGTGAGTATGCCGATCCACCACCAAGTCACCGGTAGGGTCAGCGACTTGAGCCGCTTGGCCTTGGGGTGATCGACCTCACCCCGCTGGTCTTCCATGCCCAGCTCATTTCCACAATGTGGACATCGGTGCATGCCCGCATCATGCCGATGCCCGAATCAGGTGCCAACTGGAATGGAAGCGGGACATTGTAATCAGCCATGACTCGACACCACGCAGATGATCCCTGCATGATGCCCGCCATGGTCTCCGAAGGATCATCGCGCCCCACGGCCATCGACATCCGCTCACTGCGGGTCGATTACGGCGACTTTGTGGCGGTGCGCGACCTCAACCTCAAGGTGCCAAGGGGAGAGGTCTTCGGCATCGTCGGCCCCAACGGCGCGGGCAAGACCAGCACCTTCAAGGTGGCCACCACCCTGATGCAGCCGACCTACGGCTCGGTGATTCTCGAGGGCCACGACATCAGCGAGGACCTCGAACAGGCGCGCCGCATCATCGGCTACATGCCCGACCTCGCTCCCGTGCCCAGCGATCTCAAGGTGCAGGAGTTTCTCGAATTCCACGCCGCCGCCCACGGCATCAACGATCCCGCGGTGCGTCGCCAACGGGTCGCCGAATGCCTCGAGGAAGTGGCCATGAGCCCCGAGCGCAACAAATGGTGCAAGGAACTCTCACGCGGCCAGACCCAGCGCGTGGTGCTGGCCAAGACGCTCTTGCACCGACCGCAGGTCATCGTGCTCGATGAGCCCGCGAGCGGCCTCGATCCGCTTGCTCGCCGCGATCTGCGTCTGACCCTGCGCCGCATCGCTTCGCAGGGTGCCACCATCTTCATCAGCTCGCACATCCTCAGCGAGCTCTCCGAGATGTGCACTTCCATCTGCATGATGAACCAAGGCGAGCTGCTGGCCACAGGCACGGTGGATGAAGTCAGCAAGCAACTCGGCAAGCAGACTCGTGAATTGGTCGCCTACTTTATCGGCAATGCGCAGGAGGCCTTCGACTGGATCAAGCAGTAGGCCAAAGTGGAGGACGCTCGCTTGTTTGGCGATCAGGTGCAGTTTGGCTTCAGCGGCGGCCCCGAAGACCAGGCCGACTTGCTGCGGGGCATCGTGGAACAGAAGCATCGCCTGCGCGGGCTGGAGGAGAAGAGCTCGAACATCGAGGACATCTTGGTGTCGGTCGCAGAGTCAAATCGGGAGGGAGGTAACTGATGGAAGTCCAAGCCCAACATCCGGTGTGGAAGCTCTGGCTTAACCCCATCCTTCGTCGCTACTGCCGCTCGCGGCTGCGTCTGCGAGCCGTGCTCGTGGTGCTACTCATCGATCTTCTCATTGCGGGTTTCATCGTCGGCATGACGGCAACCATTGGCTCTCGCGATGGGGTGGACCTCGCGGATGTCGCAGGTTTCTCCTTCATCGTCCTGCTGTTCTATCAGGGCTTCATTCTCTTCATCATGGGCGCGGCAGTGGTATCCGGTGGCATTGTCGCCGAGCGGGACGAGGGCGTGATCGATTACCAACGGCTGGCCCCGATGACGCCCCTGGCCAAGACCCTGGGCTACCTCTTCGGCCTGCCCATGCGCGAGTACGTGATGTTTCTGGGAACCCTGCCCTTCGCTTTGTGGCTCATCTACGCGGGCAAGATCGCTTTTCACGTATGGGCGCCCCTCTATGTGGTGATGTTGAGTTCGGCAGTGCTCTACCACCTGACGGGCTTGGTCACGGGGACGGTGGTTCGCAACCGGCGCGTCGCCTTCCTCTTCTCCACCGGCTGCGTGTTCACGCTCTACACCGTTCTACCCTTCGCGAAAAAATACGGACTCACGGTTCTCGTCTTCTTCGACTACCTGACGATGGGTCCGGTCTACCGAGAGAGTCTGCCCGGCATGTTGCCCAATGAGGTCGGCGCGGTCGTTGAAATGGCCCGTTTATTCTCGCCCGAGGTGAAGTTCTTCAATCTCGGTTTTTCGGAGATCGTTTTTACCCTCTTCACTCAAGTCGGCCTGATGCTGACCCTCATCATCATGCTCTGTCGCAAGTGGCGCAGCGATGAAAACCACCTTCTTGGCAAGACTTGGGCCGCCGGCCTCTTTGTCTGGATTCAATTCCTGCTGCTGGGCAACGCACTGCCCCTCATTGAAACCGGCAAGCTGTTCCCTTCCTATGCCCTCACCAGCATGCTCCATATGGGCAGCTGGACAGCCAACGAAGAAGAAATCGTGGGTCTTGTGGGTCTCTATGGATTTGTCACTTTGGTGCTGATGGTCCTGCTCACGTCGGTCATCACCCCCACCATCGATCGCCAGAAGAAGGCTTGGCGCTATGCCCATAAGCACGGCGAGAAGGGGAGTCCCCTCATCTCCGACCCGGCCACGTCCTGGTTCTACGTGGTGGCCATGGCTGTGGTGGGCGGCCTCAGCTGGTTCTTCTTCAGCCGTGCCTTTTTTGAAACCAAATGGTTCACCGGAGGGCTTGGGTTGCATGTGGCCATCTACTTCATCTTGGTACTATTGGCTGCCGGTTTGATCTTCCAGACCTTGCTCGAGGGCCGAGGAAAGAAAATGGCCATCCTCTGCGCTATTGGTGTCGGCGTGGTACCCATCATGGGCGGAGCCGTGCTGACTCCCATCGTCGGCATGTTCTCTTCAATGGTCTTTGCGATCTCTCCGCTCAGCATGCCGGTTTATGGCGCGACGGTTCTGCTGCCCACCGATGTACTCACACCGGACATTGAGGGTCTCGTCTCGTTTGCCTTCCACCTCTGGTTGTTGGTGGGCCTAGGCGTAGCGGTCTTCTTCAGCTTTCGCCTGCGGCGCCATCATCGCCGGTTGGCTCAGTGGGCGGAGACGACGGCGGAGAAGGCCGCGGATTCGAGCCCTCCTCAGGAAAGCCCTCCTGCGGAAGCCAACGCTCCACAATGAAGGGACCAAAGGGAACCAAGGCGCCGATCGCTACCAGCGTCGATTGATTGAAGCTCAGGTGCTGCGCTCTCCAGGCGATGAAGGTGACGAGGGCGAGAGTCAGAAAGAGCATGCCGTGCGTCCAGCCCATGTAGGTAACGGCCCAATCCATGCCAGCAAAGGTTCTCACCGGCATGGCCACGAAGAATAAGAGGAGGGTGGAAACCCCTTCGATGCGTCCAACCGAAACCACACGGCTGACATGGGTACGAAAGCCTGGCAGCATGATCAGTTGGATTCTGGAGCGGCTTCACGCAGCACGTCGCGGCACCAAGCAAGCGTCATTAGCGCGTAGCCGGTGCCGTAGGGCTGGTGGTAATCATACAGCGGGTAATCCCACCAGGAGCCGTCCTTCTCCTGCAGGGGCAGGATGGTTTCGGCTATGGCCTTGGCATGCACGGCCTGCTGATCCTCGGGCAAAAGCCGCACGGACTCGGTGAAGTAGAAGCAACCGTAGTAGTAGAAGTAGCCGGCCAGCTTGAAGGGGCCTTCGTGAGGCACGGGCCGCTTGCGGGTGTTGCGCATGAAGGCTTCACGCGCGATGAAGCGCTCCGCCCATTGCACGATGATTTCATCGGTCACCTTTTCGTGCCCGAAGCGGCGCATGGCGGCATTGCAGACCTGCGAGCGGGCCAGAGAGCCGGCAGGCCGGTTGATGTCGCCACGGGGAGCGCGGCGGTGCGGGAAGGAATAGACGTAGGCGAAGTCCGGGGTGCGCTGCATGAGGATGGACTTGGTGGCGCTGGCGACGGCCTTGTCGCTGAGTGTCACCCCCATGGCGGTCCTGGCCTCGTCCATGGCCAGAAGCATGGTCGCGGTGGTGAAGGCGGTGGGCAGGCCGGTGGGCTTTTGGGTCTGGAGGTCGTCGAAGACGTCGAGGTATCCCCAGCCGCCGTTGATGTCGACGTAGCGGTTGGCCAGATCAATCTGCTCTTGGGCGAGTTGCTTCCAGTGGGCTTGCTGCGAGCGATTGTCGGTGGAGTTGTAGAGACGGGTGAGGGCGCGCAGGCCGTAGGCGTGGCCCCAGACATTGTAGGTGGTGGTGGGGTCGGCGCGGCGCAGCTTGGGCATGTGCTCGGTGGCCCATTCGCCCGCCTTTTTGATGGCGGCTTGGGCCTCCGGGCGGGGGTCCTTGGAGTCAATCAGACCGGCCAGAGCCAG
>CAZIPY010000108.1:0-2457 GCA_964541125.1 uncultured Luteolibacter sp.
GCTTCCCGGGGGGTGGCGAATTCGGTCTTGGATTCGGGATTCCGCCGCTTAGAGTCCCGCCGGAGACGGTGGTCGTAGCTCAGTTGGTAGAGCCCCAGATTGTGATTCTGGTTGTCGCGGGTTCGAGCCCCGTCGATCACCCCATCTTTTCCATCGGGATTCAGATCCGGGAGGAAGGGAAGGAACCCCACGACTGTCATGCAACCGCTGGAAAGCAGGATTGATTACAAGTTTCGCAACTCACTGTTGCTGGCTGAAGCGCTCACCCATCCGAGCCTCGCCTACGAGTCGCAAAAGCCCCACTTCGACAACCAACGTCTCGAATTTCTAGGCGACGCGGTGATCCAACTCATCATCACCGAAGAACTCTACCACCGCTTTCCCCAGTTCCCCGAGGGCCAGTTGACCAAACTGCGTTCCCGCCTCGTCTCCCGCGCGGCACTCGCCAAGTTCGCCAACGAAATTCACCTCGGCGACTACATCCTTCTCGGCAAGGGTGAGCAGGCCAGTGGTGGCAGCAAACGTCACTCGACTTTGGCGGATGCATTCGAGGCCCTCATCGGCGCCATCTACATGGACACCGGACGCAAGGCCGCCCAAGCCATTGTCCTCCGGCTCATCGAAAACGAGATGGATCATCTCGAAGACAGCCCGGAGGAAAAGAACCCCAAGGGCCAATTGCAGGAATTGTTGCAGGCTATTCATCCGGAGGCACCGGAATACGTCATCGTCAACGAAAGCGGCCCGGACCACCGCCGAGTGTTTCAAGCCCAGGTCTCATGGCGCGGTGACATCCTCGCCACCGGCAAGGGCAAGAGTAAGAAAGAGGCCGAAGCCCGAGCTGCCAGCGAGGCACTCCGTGCCAAAAACTGGGAGTAAGACACCATCATGGAGGCGACCGCCAACAAGAAGCCGCCACGCTTGCGCTTCATCGATCTCGCCCGCGCGGTGGCCATTCTGCTGATGCTTGAAGGGCATTTCGTCCACCTCACCATGGGCGACGAGTGGCGGGTCAAGGGACTGGGCTGCTACGATCTCTGGAGACATGCACGTGGCTTGGCGGCTCCGATGTTCTTCACCGTCACGGGATTGATTTTTTCCTACCTATTGTGCGGCGCGCCGCAAGATGAGTCCTTCTTCAAGATCAAACGCGTGCGACGCGGCCTGATACGCGTGGTCGAGCTGTTTTTCTGGGGTTACATGCTGCAGTTCAATCCCGGCATCCTGACCGGAGAAATCAGCCTTCACCCCGGCTCTTGGGCCTTGGCCTTTCACGTGTTGCAATGCATTGCCTGCGCCCTCCTGGCCATGATGATCATCTATGGTTTGCTTCGCCGTTTCGGCGTAATGGTCATTGCCCCAGCATTCCTGGTCCTGGGCTTTTCGTTTTTCCTGCTCGATCAGGTCTTGGAAAATTACAACGCCCACTGGCCTGCCCATGCCCCTGCGATTTTCCAGAATTTCGTCAAAGGCCCAGGCTCCCATTTCTCGGTCGCACCCTGGCTGGGCTTCAGCCTTTACGGGGCAGCCATCGGGGCTTGTGTCCGGCATCACCAGCAAACCAAGGGAGGCATCATCAACCCCCTACCCTTCCTCGTCATCGGCCTGATTCTGGCCCGCTATGGTTGGCGCTGGGACAACCTTCTCGCCCACAGTTTTTTGGGCATGCTGGGATACGATGAAGCGACTCGCGAGACCGTGTTCTTCTTCCACGGGCGCTTTGGTGAAATTCTGGTCGGTATCGGCCTATTGGTCTGCTTCGACAAGTGGTGCAAATGGAAGACCACTTGGTTTGAGACCATCGGCCGCAACACCTTCCCCATCTACGTCATCCACGTGGTGATCCTGTATGGTGGGATTTTCGGCATCGGCATCAACGACCTCTGGAACCGGGCACTCAATCCCTGGCAGGCCGCCTTCGGCGCACTCATCTTCATGGCCGCCTTCGCACTGATGGCCCAATACGTGACACCCTTCAAGAAGTGGTGCCAGAGCCTGTGGGCGAAACGTAAGACTGAAGCTTAGAGCGATTCTCTATAGCTCCAGATTTTTATCGGTCACCGCACCTTCGCTGGCGGTGCACACCAAGTTGGCATACTTGGCGAGCACACCGTAACGGTAGCGCGGTTCAGGCTTGGTCCAGTTAGCTTTGCGTGCAGCGAGTTCCTCGTCGCTAAGCTTCACGTCGAGGCGATTATTGACCGCGTCGATGGTGATCTCGTCGCCGTCCTCGAGAAGTGCAATGGCACCACCGGAGTAGGCTTCGGGAGTGATGTGGCCGACGACAAAACCATGCGAACCACCGGAGAAGCGGCCATCGGTGATGAGGGCCACGTCCTTGCCGAGACACAGGCCCATGATGGCGCTGGTGGGCCCGAGCATCTCGCGCATGCCGGGACCACCTTTGGGTCCCTCGAAGCGGATGACGATGATGGCCCCCTTGACGATCTCCTTGGC
>CAZIPY010000109.1:0-12708 GCA_964541125.1 uncultured Luteolibacter sp.
TGGGCTGCACGGCAGCCGGCAGCCTGAGTGAAGTCACCGTCAACGCGGACATCATCTTCACCGTGGTCACCGATGACGGTGCGATGCGCGAGATCTTCACGGCCGACAACCTCCTCAAGGACGCCTCCGGCAAGGTCTTCATCAACTGCGCCACCCTCAGTCCCGAACTGCAGCAGGAGATTGACGCAGCCGCCCAAAACGCCGGCGCCAGCGCCCTGGAAGCCTGCATGGCCTCGAGCATTCCTCAAGCCCGCAACGGCGAGCTCTACCTGATGATCGGCGGGGACGAAGTCGTCTTCAACGCCAACGAAGCCCTGCTCAAGGACCTCTCCGCTTCGCTGCGCTACATCGGCCCCATCGGCAAGGCAGCTCAAGTGAAGGCGCTCGTGAACATGGTGATGAACATCAACACCGCCGCCCTCGCTGAAGGTCTTGGCCTCGGCCAAGCGCTCGGCCTCGATCTCGGCATGCTCTGCGAAGTCTTCTCCCAGACCGGTGCCAACTCACGCGTGCTGGAAACCGATTCCGACGACATGAAGGATCGTGACCACGACTGCTACTTCTCCTCGGCCCACGCAGCCAAGGACAGCGGCATCGCCAATGCACTAGCTGCTGCAAACGGAGTTCAAGTCCCCCTCTCCCAAGCCACCGAAGCCCAGTATCGCAAGCTGATGGAACTGGGTCGCGGCGAACTCGACAAGTCCGCCGTCGCCGAACTCACCTTCCCCGGTCGGATCGATGGATAACATCAACTTCACTAACCGCCAGGGCGAGAAGCTCGACACCAGCTTCCACCCTGGAACTCGCGAGGGTTGCCTGATCCTCCTAGGTCACGGCGTGACGGGCGATAAGGACCGCCCCCTGGTGATGGCCGTCGCCGAAGGCTTGGCCGCCAAGGGTTGGCCCTGCCTGCGCATCTCCTTCGCCGGCAACGGCGGATCGGAGGGCGACTTCCGCGAAGCCACCATCTCCAAGGAAAGTGAAGATCTACAGGCCGTGATCGATCAACTGCCCGAGGGCCTCAAGCTCGGCTACGCCGGTCATAGTATGGGAGGCGCCGTCGGTGTGCTCACTGCCTCCAAGGATGAGCGCATCCAAGTCGTGATCAATCTCGCTGGCATGATCCGCACCGCTCTCTTCTGTGAGCGCGAGTTTGGCATGGTCACACCCGATCAGGGCGACATGTGGGACGAAGAGGGCTGCCCGCTCTCGCAGACCTACGTCGACGACATGAACGCCATCGATGATCTGTTCGAGCAAGTCAGCGGCTTGAAACAACCCCTTTTGCTCATCCATGGCACTGCTGACGATGTGGTGCTTCCGGAAGACAGCATCGATGCCCACGCCAAGGCCTCCGAGCCCAAGGAACTGGTCATCATCGAGGGCGCAGAACACAGCTTTGACGATGCCACCTACGCCCAAGTGATCGATGCGGCTCATGTTTGGCTCGAAACTCATCTAATCTGATGGGCTGAAAGCTGTCAGAGTCGCTGAAAATCGCTGAGGATTGAGCAATTCATGCAGTGCCTGAGGGGCACGCTCTTGCTCGAATAGGAGGGACCCTTATCCATGTACAACAACCTCAAGCTCTACGTCTTCTCCTTCTTTCAGGATCTCAAGGGTTCCCTGATCGATCTTTCCGTCATCGTCGGGATCATCGCGATCTATCAGTTCGCCATCCTGAAGACGGTGCCGGACAACCTGCCGGCGATGATCGTCGGCCTGATGTTCGTGGTGCTGGGCCTCGCTTTGTTCCTGCGCGGTCTGGAAATGGGTATCTTTCCACTGGGTGAGGATCTGTCCCGGCAGTTGGCCAACATGAAGACTCGAGCGTGGATTGTCGTCTTCGCCTTCGTCATCGGCTTTGCCACCACCATTGCGGAACCGGCGCTGATTGCCATTGCCCACAAGGCGGCGGTGATTAGTGAAGGGCAGATCCATTCGCTCACCTTGAGGCTGGTGGTCGCACTATCGGTGGGCTTCGCCATCGTCATCGGGGTGATTCGCATCCTGCTCAATCATCCCATCCACTGGTACATCATCGGCGGCTACGTGCTGGTGATCGCCATGACCGCCTTCGCTCCAGAAGAGATCGTCGGCCTGGCTTATGACTCGGGTGGCATCACCACCTCCACGGTGACGGTGCCACTGATTGCGGCACTCGGCATTGGGCTGACCAGTAGCCTCAAAAACCGCAACCCCTTGATGGATGGCTTCGGCCTGATCGCCTTCGCCAGCGTGATGCCCATGATCTTTGTGCAGGCCTACGGCATCATCGCCTACAACTCGGCTGAGACCGGTGCTGTGGTCGAGGCGGCCACTTCTGAGGAACCTGAAGCAGCAAACACCGCTTGGACCTACGTTGAAACCTTCATCCGCAGCGTGGCCGATGTGATGCCCGTGATCATCGTCATCCTCGCCTTCTACTGGGGCGTGCTGCGCCGCAAGGTGGAGAAACTCGGCATCCGCGCTTTTGGCTTCGGCGTGGTCATTCTCGGCCTCTACTTCTTCGTCATTGGACTCGAGATGGGCCTGTTTCCGGTCGGTGAAAGCCTGGCCATCGAACTGGCTGGCACCAACAACATGGTGTTGATCTACAGCTTTGCCTTCACCGTCGGTTTCGCCACCACGGTGGCCGAGCCCGCTCTCACCGCCATTGCGCGCAAGGCCGAGGAAATTTCCGACGGCTCCATTCGCCGTCAGATGCTCAAAATGTTCGTGGCCCTCGGCGTGGGCATCGGCATCCTGCTCGGTGCTTATCGCATTATCCAGGGCGACTCCATCGTCTACTACATCATGACTGGCTACGCGGTGGTCATCGTCATGACTTATTTCGCACCACGCACCATCATCCCCATCGCCTACGACAGCGGCGGAGTCACCACCAGCACCATCACCGTGCCCATTGTGGCGGCACTGGGCCTCGGTCTGGCCCAGACCATCCCCGGTCGGGATCCGCTCATCGACGGCTTCGGCCTCATCGCCTTCGCCAGTCTGTTTCCGATGATCGCCGTGCTTGGTTACGGCATCAGCAAGCGCGAGGCCATCCGCTATCATGAGCGCAAAATCCTGCGTCTCGAACAGCAGGCCATGTCCAACCTCATCCGCCACTTGGAGGGCGACATCGACGGCGACGGCATCGATGACAGCGACTACATCAACACCCTGAAGCTGCAGAAGAAGAAGATCATCACCATCACCGGCAAGACCGGATCGGGGGTAAGCACCGTCACCCACAAGCTGGCGGACCAACTCGAATACAAGCGCTTCAACGCCGGCGGCCTGTTCCGCACCATCGCCAAGCACCGCAACATGACGGTGCAGCAGCTCAATGCCTACGCCAAACAGAACCGGGTCATCGACCGCGAGATCGACACCCTGCTGCGGACCTTGGGTGAGGGCGATGAGATCGTGCTCGATGCCCGCCTCGGCTACTACTGGATCCACGACAGCTTCCGGGTATTCCTAGAAGTCGATCCCGACATCGCCGCTCACCGCATCTTCAAGGAGATCAAGGATGGGGATCGCTACGAGGAGGGTGCCAACACCATTAATCAAACCCTCATCAACCTTCAGGACGAAGCCGAGAGCACCCAGAAGCGCTACATGCGCGACTACGGCGTGGACATCAACAACACCCGACCCTTCGACCTCATCATCAACACCGATGACAAGACTCCCGAGGAGATCGTCACACTGATTCGCGACGGTTATCGCGAATGGCTGAAGAGCTGATCCCTGGGCAGCTCACTCAACCCCGAGCTCCTTGAGCTTGGCAGCCACCGCTTCGGCCCAGATGCCGTAGGAGGCTTCGTTGAGGTGCAGGAGGTCGGGCATGACTTCTTTGCTCAGCACCCCCTTGTCATCGAGGAACTTGGCGTTGATGTCCTGCCAGAACACCCGCTTGCCGTCGGCCATCGGTTTGATCAGCGCGTTGATCTCGGCGTTGCGCTTGCGCTTCTCATCATCGGGAGTCGCACCACGCGGGAAGATGGCCGTCAGAACGACTTTCGTCTCGGGCCACTTCCAGGCGAGGTCATCGAGGATCTTTTGAATGCCCTGGGCCGTCTCGGTGGCCGGGCGCAGGTTGTGACCGGTGTTGTTGGTACCGATCATCAGAACCACCGCCTCGGGGCTGAGTCGTTGGACGTCGCCATTCTGCATGCGCCAGATCACGTGCTCGGTGCGGTCGCCGGAGTAGCCCCAATTGAGGGCGCCGAGCGGCTCGAAGTGCTTGGCCCAATGCGCCTTGCCCTTGCCTTCCCAGCCCTGGGTAATGGAGTCGCCGATGAAGACCACCTTAGCTTTCTTGGCGGCAGGCGTCCGAGCTTCCTTGTACTTGGCCTTCCAGCGATCGTGCCACCACTTGCGATCCCAGCGTTGCATGGGATAGGTCGATTCGTTGACCTCATACTGAGTGCGCATGTCGGCGTATAGGCCCTTCATGTCCTTGAGAACGCCGGCGTAAGCCTTCTCTTCAGCCACGCTCTTCATCTCCTGAGGGTCCTTCTTCAGATCAAAGAGCATCCACTCGTCGGACGTCTCCTTGTTGCCGGGCATGAACATTAGCTTGTGATCCTCTGTGCGGACACCATCGTGCTTAGCCACGCGGTGGGTCCACTCGCCGGAATACATGTAGTAGATGGCCTTGCGCCAATCGTCGGTCGCCTTGCCCTGATTCTTGAGCACCGGCACGATGCTCTTGCCCTGCATGGCTTGCGGGATCTTGGCGCCACAGATATCGAGAAAAGTGGGCGCGTAGTCGATGTTCTGAATCATCGCCTTACTGGTCTTTATGCCGTCCTTGCCGGGCTGGATCACACCCGGCCAGCGAATCACGAAGGGCATGGCCAAGGATTCCTCGAACATCCAACGCTTGTCGTACCAGCCGTGCTCGCCGAGGTAGAAGCCTTGGTCCGATGAGTAGATGACGATGGTGTTTTCTGCGAGGCCGGCCTCGTCGAGATAGTCAAGCAGGCGGCCGACGTTTTCATCGAGCGCACGAATGCAGCGCAGGTAGTTTTTGATGTAGCGCTGATACTTCCAGCGGGTGAGGTCCTCGTCGCTCATGCCCGCCTTCAGCTTTTTGCGCAGCTCGTTGTTCTCGCCAACGTAGGCATCGTCGAAGGCCTTCTTCTGCGCTTCTGTCATGCGCTTGTACTCGCCAATGAAGCCCTTGTTGCCGCCGAAGAGGGGTGAGAAACGCTCGTCCTCCTTCTTGCCATGGAGGAACATGTCCTCGCCCCAGGAGAAATCCTTCGCAATGGCCATCTGCTGATTCTTGAGGCTGTGATGACGGTTGGCGTAATCGTCGAACAGCGTTTCGGGTTCGGGCATGTCGATGTCATCGAACAGATCCATGTGACGCACGGGAGGGAACCAGTGGCGGTGTGGCGCCTTGTGCTGGCTCATCAGTACGAAGGGCTTCTTCTTGTCCTTGCGGTTCTTGAGCCACTCGATGGACTTGTCGGTGATGATGTCGGTGCAGTAGCCCTCGAACTGCGGGAAGCTACCGTCCATCTGCTTGAAGCGTGGATTGAAGTAGGCCCCCTGCCCCGGCAGCACTTCCCAATGATCGAAGCCGGTGGGATCGGAGATGAGATGCCACTTGCCGATGATGGCAGTCTCGTAGCCGGCTTCCTGCAACATCTTGGGAAAGGTCGGCTGGGCGCCATCGAAGCGGCTGAAGTTGTTATCCATGAAGCCATTCTGATGGCTGTGCTTGCCAGTCAGGATGGTCGCGCGCGAGGGGCCGCAAATGGCATTGCCACAGAAGGAGTTTTCAAAGAGCAGACCCTCCTTGGCGATGCGGTCGATGTTGGGAGTCGGCGCAATCTTCTCGTAGCGACTGCCTTCGTAGGCGGAGATGGCCTGCAACGCGTGGTCATCGGAGAAGATGAAGACAATGTTTGGGCGCTCGGCGGCGGTCAGGGGCAGCAGGCCGGCAGCGAAGAGAAAAAAGGAGCGGATAAGGGTGGTCATAAGGCAGGTGAGAATACGAGAGGACAGCGGGAGATCGCTCAGACTGAAAGCATTCTTTTTACCACGGAGGGACGGAGAATACGGAGGTCACGGAGATGTGATCGGAAAGGTTGGCCACAGAGGCGCAGAGAACGCAGAGTTCACAGAGCTGGGTTTTCTGCTGGTTTTCGCGGTCTTTGAAATCATCCGACATCAATCCAAAGGCTTCCACTCTTCTGTCCTCGTCGACTGCCAAACAAGATTTACCTGGAGACCTGAGAGAGCTCCCGCGCGGATCAACTCCAACAACTTATGGCCACCTTCTCCGGATTGCAGAAAGGTGTGAGTGAAGGATTCGTGTGATTTGAAGAACGCCGAATCTGGAATCTCATTGGAAACAAAGTGAGGCTCAATAAGCCAGAGCCTCTTTCCTGAATCAGGGTCGGTTTCCCACCTACTTTGCTCAGAATCCATGCAATTTGAAATCGCGGTGACATTCAGATAATGGCCGGTCTCTCCGTCAGGAAAAATGATAGGCAACCACTCTACCGCGTTTCCCAGCAAGGCCTCACAAGCGGACCTTGCCTTATCCTTAAAGACTAGGCCTCCAGCCCCTAACCCTACGACATCGGGAAAGTCTGCCTCCGGCCCATCAGCCATGGTTTTGAGAGGATGCCAACCCTCAACCTGTGAACGACCATCGCCCAACAAAGGATGATCTCGGGCATCATAAATTGAATCATCTGCCGGCAGAAGACTTGGAAAGTCATTCACAAGCGCTTCGATAGAATAAACAGACAGCATGGCGCTCTCATTCATCAGTTTACCTCACTTCACAATGCTGAACCCGCGGCAGTCCTCGAGAGGCTCAATCTCCTGCACCACGTGGTTCTTCACCCCACTAGCAACTGCGCTTTCGACGGCGATCTCGTGAATGAAGTCTTCAACCTCTTCCTCCTCGCCCATGACAGCCATCTCAACGCGGCCGTCGGGCAGGTTCTTGACGGTGCCGACGACGTCGAAGCCTTTGGCTAGCTCGCGACAGGTGTAGCGGAAGCCGACTCCCTGGACGCGGCCTTCAAAGTGAACCAGCCTCGATATCATCGATTATCTTCCGCAAAGGGATTCTTCTCATACATGGTCGAATCCACGCCAAAGCGCTTCTGGAAGGACTCGATCTGCTTCTCAGCCGCCCACTTGAGATTGTAGATGATGGGCGCGCTCCGGTTGCCGTTGCCATCGATGAGATACATGATGCGCTGCACGGGCATCTCGTCACCGGTCTTAGGATCGATGCGTTTCACTCGAGCGTCGAACATGCGCTCCTCGACCAATTGGCCGTCCTGCTTGCGGTAACCATAGCTAACCTTGAACAGGAGGTTCTCGTCGCCGTCATAAATCTTACAGCCGAGCGGGTTGCCCAGTTTATCCATGCGATAGATGGTCACCATTTCCATGATGCCATTGGCGCTGTACTTTTTCTTGGTCAGCGTGGTGTTGTCCGGCGTGCGAGTGAATCGAGTGCGAGCACCGTCAGCATGGCGGATGATGCGGACGTTGGGGCCATCAACATCATCAAAACCGGCGTCCGGTTTCGCGTAGAGGCCACCCGTCAGCAGTGCGCCGAGCAGGATCAGGGTTTTCCAAGTTGCCAGTGGATGCATGAGGGCCAAAGTAGGATCAACCAAGGGCCGCTGCAAGTCGGCATTGAAATCCCCTTATCATCCCGTGATCTGGAAGTCCCGACAACGCACGCTCAAACTCGACCGCGAGGCCCAAATCATGGGCATTCTCAACGTCACACCGGATTCCTTTTCGGACGGCGGACGGTTCAATGCCGTGGATTCTGGGCTGGAACAGGCCCGGCGGATGATTGCCCAAGGAGCCGCCATCATCGACATCGGCGGCGAGTCGACCCGGCCTGGTTCAGAGCCGGTGGGTGTGGAGGAGGAAATTGAGCGCACCCGGCCGGTGATTGAAGCACTTCGTTCAGAATGGGATGGCTGGATCTCCATCGACACCACCAAGGCCGCCGTCGCCAAAGCCGCCCTCGATGCCGGAGCGGACATCGTCAACGACGTCAGCGGCCTGCGCGATCCGGAGATGGTCAGTGTCTGTGTGGAGGATGGCTGCGCCATCTGCGTGATGCACATGCAGGGCACCCCCAAGACCATGCAGCAGAACCCAGACTACGAAGATGTCGTCGCCGAAGTACGATCCTTCTTTGAGGAACGCTTGGCTACACTGATCGAATCCGGCATCGACCCCGACTGTCTCTGCTTCGATCCGGGCATCGGCTTCGGCAAGCCTCTCGCACCCATCCTCCCTCTGCTACGATCCCTCGACACTCTCGCGCCGGCGGTCTCTCCCCTCTTGCTCGGCCTCTCCCGCAAGTCCTTCATTGGCAAGTTGCTCGGCGACGATGCCATGGAGCTGCGCGACTGGCCGACTGTGGCCCTCACCGCGCGCGCTCGTGAACTCGGAGTGATGCTTCACCGTGTTCACGAGGTTTCCCAGAACCTTCAGGCCATCAGAATGATCGAAGCGATCGCGCGATTGTAGATTGATTATTGAATATTGATGATTGCGAATCCAGCTCGACCGGCCGAATGGCAACGGATGCCAATATTCAATAATCAATATAAAATATAAAATTGAGTCGGCTCCGCCGACTCAGGGTCGCACCTTCACTCCTCCACGAGGGCCGCCAACAGCCACCCGATAACGGACGATGGCTTCCACAACCCCGAGGGCAAGAGCCTCCTGATAGGCGGGGGTATGGATCAGCTTGGCTTCCACCGGATGACTGAGGAATCCACCCTCCAGCAGAATGGCGGGATGCTTAACGCCGGAGAGGACGTTGAAGCGCGCCCGCTTGATGCCGCGGTCGAAGGTATGATTGGAAAGGCGGCGAAGGATGGATCCATGCACCGAAGTGGCGAGGGCAATGTTGGCGGAATCCTGGAAGTTGCCCTGACGGACCTTGGCGTCGGACGGTTTCACTTGGGCTCCATAATGAGCCACGCCCGGGGGCGAGAGGGTGAAGGTTTCAATGCCGCTGGCTTCTTGGCGCGCGCCGGAGTTGAAGTGAATGCTGATGAAGATGGCCGGTTCCTTCACGGCGTTGGCGATCTTCACCCGCTGGTCCAGCGATAGAAAAATGTCCCGGTCGCGGGTCATGATCACCCGGTAGCCCATGGCTTCGAGCTTCATCTTGAGACGCCGGGCAAGAGCCATGTTGTAGACCTTCTCCTTACCGATCTTATTGGTCGCACCGGAGTCCTTGCCGCCGTGACCTGGATCAAGAATCACCGTGCGGAATTCGCCAGCCCGTTTGATGAAGTGCGGGCGGAGCACCGGATCGATGAGTTTGGCCAGATCCATGAGCGAAACCAGAGCCAGATCACCCTTCTCGATCACCGGATGGCTGAACACGAACTTCACGCCATTCATGACGCAGGTCTGCTCCTTGAGTGTGAGGGTCATCAGCACCTTCTTGCTTTCCAGAATCACCTTCTTGCCCTCGCGGCGATGATCGGCGAAGCCATAGAACTTCTGCATGCTGCGGGTGGTGACGTAATCGCGACCATCCACCTTCACCACTTCCCAGATCTTATCATCCGCCTGAGCCGGCGTGGCCATCAGGCAGAGTGCCGCCATGCCAATCAGCCCAAGGGCATAACGGCGTAGGCAGGATGAAAGGGACGAAGTCATTTGAATCAGCGCAAATCTCTCACCAGCAAGCGACACAAACAATGGGATTTATGTAAAGAGCCCTAATTACCGAGAGCCGCCTTCACCTCTTCTGCAATGATGGCAAGGCCATCCCGCACAGTCGCTTCGTCCATGGCATAGGACACGCGGATGCATTCGTCGCGGTGGGGCCAATCGCCCAAGCCTTCGCCGAAGAAGAAGTATTCGCCGGGAATGACGAGCACACCCCGCGCCTTGAGGCGTTGGTAGAGCTCCTTCGAAGAGATGGGCAGACCGGGGAACCAGAACCAGAGGAAGAGGGCCCCTTCACTGCGGTGCATGCGCCACTCGAACTGCTCGCCGAAAGTTTCAGCGGCGGTCTCGCGCGCCAGCTTGCACTTGGCCTCGTAGTAGGGCTTCACCAGATCGGTGGACATGGAGAGCACTTCGCCCGACTCAATCAAGGGTGCGAGGATCTGCTGGCCGGTGCTCGGATTGGCGAGGCCGATGATGGCACTCATCGAGCGCACCGCGCGGATAATCTCGGGCGGACCAATAACGATGCCGGTGCGGGTGCCCGGCAGGCCCAGCTTGGAGAGCGAGTACGTGAGGATGACGTGAGGTTCCCAGAAGGGCTTGGCGTCGGTGAAGATGATGCCGGGGAAGGGCGCGCCGTAGGCGTTGTCGAGAATCAGCGGAATGTTGTTGGCCTTGGCGAGGGCGGACAACTTGGCGGTCTCGTTGTCGGTCAGCACATTGCCGGTGGGATTGGTCGGGCGCGAGGCGCAGATGGCGGCGACTTCATCGGTAACCTCGAGCGCATCGAAATCCACGCGGTACTTGTACTCATGCGGACCGGTTTCCTCGATCACCGGACGCACGGCTTCGAACACACAACCGTCCACTCCCTGGTTGGCGTAGCCGATGTATTCGGGCGCGAGGGGCAGGAGGATCTTGCGGCGCTTCCCACGATTTTTTTCGTCCCGCCCACCGCCCGGCATGTCACCAGCGAGCAAGTTGAAAAGCATGAAGAAGGCGGTCTGACCACCAGCGGTCACCGCAATATTGTCCGCGCTGATATCCCAGCCGAAGTGGTCCTTGAAGAGCTTGGCGAGAGCATTGAGAAAGCGGGAATTGCCCTGAGGCGGGTCGTAGGAGGTGAGAGCCCGGTCGAGGCCCCCGGATTCCTCGATCAGCTCCTCCAGGCGTTTCTGCCAGATGGCGTCGACGGCCGGAATCCTTGCAGGTTGGCCGCCTCCGAGCATTTTGATGTTCTCGTCACCGCTGGCCAAAGCGTTGCCGAGATCGTCCATCAGCTCTTCAATGCCGCTGCCACAGCCCAAATGGCTGCCGAATTCGGAAAAATCATATGACATGGTCGAATTGCTGTGTTCTATATGCGGCGAACTGCGGCCACAACCCCAGAAATGCGGGGCCACCCGCCCACCCATCACCACGAAACCACCCCATACCATGTCCATTCAAGTCGGCGACAAAGCCCCTGATTTCTCCCTCGTTACCCTCACCGCTGACGGCCCCCAGGTCGTGACTCTCAGCGAGATCACCGGTGAATCCAACCTCCTCCTGCTCTTCGTGCCCATGGCCTTCACCGGCGTTTGCACCACCGAGCTCTGCGACGTCTCCAACGGCATCTCCGAATACGAGGGCCTCGGCGCCAAGGTCTACGGCATCTCCGGCGACAATCCATTCGCCCAGGGCGAGTGGGCCAAGAAGGAAGGCATCACCATTCCCCTGCTCTCCGACTACGAGCACGAAGCCGCCAAGGCCTACGGTTGCGACTACGACGAGTTCCTCCCCGCCAAGAACCTGATCATGGGTGGTGTGCCCAAGCGCTCCGCCTTCGTCATCGACAAAGAAGGCGTGGTGCAATTTGCTCAAGTCAACGCCAGCCCCTGCGACCTCCCCGACTTCGACGCCATCAAGGCCTGCCTCCAAGGCCTCTAAGCTGTTTCCATTCTTCAAACGCAAAAAGCCGCAGGTCACCCTGTGGCTTTTTTTGTGATTGGGCGTTCCGTTAGGTCAAATCCTCCGGACGCCAACCCTTGCGGGCCTCGGTCTTGATCAAGGCCGCCGCGGCATCGTTGCCCTTGATCGCGAGGTTCTTGGCATCCCATTCCAGGCCCTTGCCGGTGCGGATGGCGAGGGCGCCCAGAAGGATGGCTTCGGTGAGCGGACCGGAGTAACTGAAGTCCGAACAGGACTTCTTGCCAGCTTTGACGCATTCCACCCAGTCGCGGTGAATGCCGGGCACGCGCGGGATCGTCTTGGGAACCTGCTTGTCCTTCTCGGCGCGGTACTGCTCCCAGCGAGCCTTGGGATAGAGCATGGGGCTGTTGGGGCGCATGCCACCGTGGTAGATGCCGCCCTTCTCACCCACCATGATGAAGCCGCCGCCTTTGCCGATGGGATAGTCAAAGCCTTCGGGAGCCTTGGGTTGGGAAGGACCTTCATACCACTTCACCTTCACGGGCGGCTTACCATCGCGAGCCGGGAAACTGTAGGTGACCACCGAACCGTTGGGGGTGTGGATGGGGTTGGCCGCTTCGGCCATCTCGACATCCACACGCTCGGGAGCACCGAGGCCCAGTGCCCAGTAGGCGGTGTCGATGGTATGACAGCCGATGTCTCCTAAGCCACCGCAACCGAAGTCCCACCACGGACGCCAGCGGGTCGGGTGGAGTTCCTTACTGAAGGGGACGTCCTTGGAAACCGGACCGAGCCAGCTGTCCCAATCCATGCCTTCTGGCGGAGTTTCGGCCTTGGGAAATTCGGTGCGGACATTGCCACTGAAGCCCCAGCCCGCCTTCGGACGGTCGGTCCAGGTGATGACTTCCTTCACCTCGCCGATGAGACCGGCTTCGTACCACTCCTTGATCAAACGAGCCCCCTCGAAAGCATGTCCTTGGTTGCCCATCTGGGTGGTCAGATTCTTTTCAACCGCCAGCTTCTGCAGCGTGCGTGCCTGCCACAAGGAATGCACCAGCGGCTTCTGCACGAACACGTGCTTACCCATGTGCATCGCCATGTAGGCCA
>CAZIPY010000110.1:0-17386 GCA_964541125.1 uncultured Luteolibacter sp.
AGGCTGAATGCGATGAAGCGTTTCATGTCGGAAGAATGGTTGGTGAAGGTGCGCGTGGTTCAGTAAGCCTCGAGTTCGAGAAGGAGACGTTTGAGGTCATCCATGCCTTCTTTGAAGTCGCCCCTTGAGTCGGGCGTGATCGGGGCATCCTTTCCGAGCTTCTCCATGTCTTTGTAGATCTTTTTGAGTTCGTCGTAGAGGGGCTTGGACATGGCCCCAAGTGCACGCGCCGACTCGATGGATGGAGTGTATAGGTGCATCCCGCGGCCCTTCTTGCCCATGAGTTTGGGGAGGCGAGGGACGAGCTCGGGAACTTCGAGTTTGGTGAGCATCTTCAGTGCGAGCTCCTGACCGCCGCCGGCGAACATGGTGTCGCGGCGGGTATACCAATCGAGGTGGGCGAGCAGCTCTGGGATGAAGCGGCGTTGGTCAATTGGCTTGAGCTTGCTCATGATGGTGACGATGTGACCCTTGCCGTTGGGAAGTGGGCCTTTCATGGCGGCCTTGAGGCCGGCTTCGATGTCTTCGATGGGCAAGGTGTGGGCCTCGAAGAACTTGTTGAGAGTGACCATCGCGTCCTGAGCGAGGTATTCGTCGGGGTCGACGGTCATGGCGAGCACGGCGAGGGTGGCTTCGCGAGTCTTGGGGGCGAGAGTTCCGAGCGCCTTGAGTGCGGCGACACGGACTTCGTGTTCGGGGTCGGTGGTCAGGCGGATGAAATCGTTCACGAGGCCTTCGGGGATTTCTTCCCTGGGGATCGAGCGGCAGATGGCAGCGAGAGCGGTGGCCGAGCCGGCGCGGATCTTGTTGTTTTCGGAGTGGGTGCCCTGACGAAGATTGGCGATGGCATCGGCACCACGTTTGCCGAGTGCCTTGGCCGCATTCATGCGCTGCACTGGGTTCCAGCTTTCGAGAAGCTTCATGAGCTCGTTCGTGCTCATTTCTTCCAATTCGTAGAACTCGGGCAGCGGAGTGACGATGTCGGGATACTCCTGCGGGCATTGCGCGTTCACCTTGGCGAGGATGTCCTGATACTGGGCGGTGAAGCCAGTGGGTCTAGGGGGCTCTCCGCTTTCAGTGAATTTCTCCGGAATGCCGAGCATTTTGGAGACTGAGCCGGCAGGGGCCGATTCTGAGTCGATCATATCGAACTGCAGGGGTTCATCGCTGTCATTCTGGCTGCTCTGCTTCTGATCGCAGGACACCAACAGGAAGGAGGTGGAGCTGAGCGCGAGGGTGAGGAGGGATGGGGCGAATTTCATCGTGATTGCGGCGGATACCATGGAGCCTCCATGGCAGGAGTCCATGGGATTCTCATTTCGAAAGCTGCGCGCAGAGTGTTCAGCTTTGTGCTTTGCGACTGAGAGCCTCGCGCATCTCATCGAGGCTCTTCTGAACCGCCTCAAGGCTCTGCTCGATGTCCTTAATGTGGTCGTCGCTGTCATCAAGGTGCATCTTATCGCGGAGTTGCTCGGCCTGAGCTTCGGTGAGGCTGGTGAGCACCACGCCGATGAAGAGGTTGACCATGACCATCGAGCCGCAGATCACGAAGCTGACGAAGTAGAAGATGCCGAGCCAGCCAAAGGCTTTGGGTTCGGGGCCCACAGGAATTGGGCCCTGAGCATTGTAGGCCTGAGAGCCGTGGTAGGCCGTGTACATCACATCGGTCCAGTCCTCGAGCGTGACCACTCGGAAGAGGGTGGTGAGAGCATGGGCCAGATCGCCGAAGTGACCCGGATCGTTGCCGCGGAAGAGGAACACACCCATCACCGCATAGGCATAGAACAGGATGCTCAAGAGGATGGTGACGTAGAACATGGAGGGGATGCTCTTGAGGAGACCCGAGACCAACATCTGCAGGCGCGGCACCACGGTGACGAGGCGGATGATTCGAAGAATGCGGGCCAGGCGTAGCACGGCGATGTAGGTTGCGCCCACCGGCAGGAAGCAGACGACCACAATGGAGAAATCGAAGATGTTCCAAGGGCTTTGGAAGTAGCGCCAGGGTTTGCTGCCTTGGGCGATGATCTTAAGCACCGCCTCCGCCACGAAGATCCATAGGATGAGTTCGTTGGCGAAGTGCAGTTGGGAGCTGTACTTCTCGACTAGGCTGACTGAGGTTTCGAGGCCCACCACCACACCGGCAATGACGATGACGGCGATGATGAAGGATTCGAAGGCCTTGTGAGTGGTCAGAGCCTTGGCAGTGGTGGCGAATGAACGGCTAGTTGAGTCGGACATGGCAGACTCCTAGCAGAGGAGGGCGGAAATGGCAGGAAATCTTGAGAGGAATCTACCTCTGCGGCCTGCTACTGCGCCGCCGTCGGAGAGGTGCCTTCTTCGATGATGCCTGCCTTCTCGAGGCGGTCGATGCCAGCCTGCTCGAGTGGGCTCTCAGTGCCGATGGCGGCACGCATCACTTTGAGCAGTCCGCGGGTGGTCGGCTTGATAATGCTTTCGGGCAACACGTAGAAGCCCATCATGTCCTGCTGGCGGAGCGGCATGCTGGCGACAGCTGCCTGAAACAGCCAGCGGTAGAAGGGTAGGGCGGTCACCGGCAGGGGTGGGTGTTGGATCCAATGCAGGACTTCGCGGGTGTCGTTGCTGACGGTGAGTTGGTCGTCGTAGCGCTTCAGGCAGTCCAGTAGTTCGGCTTCGTTCATCGGTGCCTGCTTCAAACCAAGCGGCTCGACCGATTTGGACCACAGGCGGATGTAGGCATCGGCGCCACCCGGTATAGGAGTGTCTGTGTATTGCTGATGGGCTCGCAGGAAGGAATCCATGAAGGCGACGTGCACCCACAGCAGAAGGTCGGTGTCGATGGCGCGGTAGGGGCAGCGAGCGCCACTGGCTTTGGTGTAATTGCCTTGGACCTTTGCGTGCATGGCATTGACCCGTCCTGCCTCACGTCCGATGGCCTGCTTGGAGCCGAAGGTGGTGATGGTCAGCCAGCGGATGGTTCCTGCCAATCGGCCCAGCGGCTCCTTGGTGTAGCGACTGTGATCGCGGACGCCGGCGAGGCTGCCGGGGTGGAGGGCCTGCATCAGGAGGGCGCGGATGCCACCCACCAAAGTGCCGATGTTGGCGTGCACCACCCAGGGCGCGTCCGCTGGTGTGTAGAGTCCCTCTCCTTCTTCGGTGTCGATTTCATGGAGCCACGGTGGCATGCCGTCCGGGCTGTCGCTCAGCAGGGCGCGCATGCGCTTGCCGAAGAAGTTCTGGACGCGGTTGGAGGCCATGATTTCGTGGGTGGGTGCCGGACTATCGCCCAGAAAACCAAGGAATCAACCCGGTCTTATCTGCTTGAAGAACGCCTGTTTGAGAGGGAGAATTGGAATGCGTTGAGCCGTAGAACATCCAAACAGAAAACCTTCGCCACCACCACCTTTGCAATCATGCTCTGTGGGGTTGTGGTCTGGGCCTTCCTCTCCCAGAGGGAGGACAAGGAGCCTGAGCCCGTGGCAGCCAAGGAGGAAGTCTGGGAGGGTGAGATGGTGATCGACCCGCTTCAGTTCGAGATGGAGCAGGAGGCGAAGCCCGAACCCGTGGCCGAGAAACCCGCGCCTGAGCCGGTGGCTGTGGCTGTGGCTGATCCCACACCCGTGCCGGAGGTGGTCGCCAAGGTTCCTGAACTTCCCAAGCCTGAACCGAAGGTCGAGACGCCCGCTCCGACCAAAGCACTTGAAGCTCGCATGCTGCTGGGTTCCAAGGCCGCCGATGAAAAGCTGTTGCTCGCCGATCTGGAGGCCACCATCAAGAGCGGTGAGTGGTCTGCCTATCGTGATCAGTTGCAGCGATCCGTCGAGAGTTCTGCCGCGGTCCTTCCCAAGGACATCCGCGGCGATAAACTCGAAGCTCTCCTCAAGCAGCCCGAGTTCTACACGACGCTGCTTCGATGGAAGATGCTGAAGCAATTTCCACCCATTTTATGGAAGAACGCTTCCGATTCTCCCGGCTTTGAAGAATTCAGCAAGCATGTGTTTGCTGATGTCGCCGTGATGGAAGAAGTCCTGATGACGGTGCAGGAAGAGGACGATGTGCTCAAGGTGCTGCCCATGATGGTCAATCTGTGGAGTGTTCACACCGATACCGAGAAACCCGAACTCTCCGCCAAGTATTTCAATCTCAACCTCGCCTGCGCAGTAGTCTTCGATCAGAACGTTTCTTACGTCAATGGAGACTCCGAATCCGATTCGGAATACAGCAGCGGGGTCGATGCCCGGACCCGTTACGACTGGTATGTGCGTCAGAACGAGCGCGGCTACCTTGAGGTCAGCATCGACCGCAGCCCTGCCCGCGATCTGACCTTCGTGGTTTGCGCACCCGTTACCGAGGCAGAGCTCGATTGGGCGGTGAAGGAATTTCGCAGTCTGCGGCGCAAGTCTTGGGGTAAGACCTATGGCGAAGTCGAATACCTGATGGAGCGCGCGGTCGACGGCCTCGATCCCTACGAAAGCTACACGCTGGAGGAGATTCTCAAGGAGGGTGGTATCTGCGGTGATCAGACCCACTTCTGCGTGAACACCGCGCGTGCGGCTGGTATTCCGGCATTGGGTTTGTCTGGCATGACCAATCGTGGTGGGCATGCCTGGGCTGCGGTCAAGATCGAGGACGATGAGTGGTCGACCAAGATCGGTCGTATCGGTGGCGTCTCTCAGGGCAAGGGTAAGGACCCGCAGACCGGCGGGGACATCAACGAGCAGGACATCTGGATGTGGTCCTCACGCGAATACCGTCGCTCCAGTCGCAAGCTCGAGTTACAGCGTCAATTGTGGCTGTCTGAGTTATTTGGCGTGCTCGGCAAATCGGATTTGCAAGGGGTGGTGGTGAAACACGCGGAACGCGATGGTGAACCTTTTCCGGAATACTGGCAGGCCCTTTACGGAGCGATGAAGGCGGACCCGAAGATGGCAGAAAAGCCCGACGACTCCGGCACGCTACGCGCCTACAAGGACTTCTGTGATGCTCTCAAGCGTGAGTTCAAGGAGAACCCCCGCATGGCCAGCCTCGCCCACACCGTGGAGGAAGAACACCTCTTCCCGCACATGGATCTGGGTGATGTCCGTCGCCAGCTGGATCGCGACCGCCGCCGTCAGTATCGCGAGGCGCCAGAGCAGGCCGACCTGATCACCACCAGTCTCAAACGCGAGGCCGAGTGGATTGTCAGGAAGGTTACCGAAGAGGCCGAAGAAGCTGAAAAAGATGAGGAGGAAAAGGAAGAGGCTCTGCACGAGGCCCGCACGGATATCTCCCAATTCTACGACAAGTCACTGCGCGAATACGGCAAGTCGGTTTCCGGATTTGCCACGATGTGTGACGACTATTTCTCATTCGTGAAGGACGACGAGGAGATCGCTCCCAAAGCCGTGCGTGACATGGAGTTGGCCTTTAAGCGTGTGGTCGACACCGATAGTGACGATTGGTTCCGCGCCAAGACCGAAGTTGGCTTGCACAAGCGCATCTCCCAAATGTATCGCCAAGTGGGCGAAGAGAAGAAAGCCGACCTGATGGATCGGCGTCTCGAAACCCAGATTGAGCGCGCCCGGCGTAAGGCGCTTTGATACGTAAGGCGCTTTGATGCTTAGAAAAGCTCTCTGAGCTTGCTCAGGGTGCAGGTAGAACGAGTGTCCGTTTGGCCTCGGCTTCCAACGTGGCAATCATGCGCTTGAGTCGCTCGGGTTCCCGAGCGCTAAGGTCGTTCTGTTCGGTCGGATCATTGCCAAGATGATAGAGTTCCCATTTTGCCTCCGGATTGAGTTGGTGTTTGGCGATGACTTTTTGTGCGACCAGTTTCCAGTCACCCTCAATTAGGGCGGCGTTGCGTTCGTGCTCAATCACCAGGCCGCGGGCTTCGTCGGCCTTGTTCGTGAATGAGGGAAGGAGGCTTCGGCCTTCGAGGGGAAGGATGTCATTGCCATTGAACTGCTCTGGGTAATCGGCACCCGCAATCTCAATGCAGGTTGCCATAATATCCATCACGTGACTGACCTGATGCCGCAGTTCGCCGCGTGCCTTGATGTGGTCCGGCCAGTGGATGATGGCGGGTGTGCGCACGCCACCTTCATGGGTGTAGTGCTTGTAGAGTGAGAGTGGCGTGTTGGAGAGGTTGGCCCATGCACAGCCATAACTGAACAGGCTGTCGGGACCGCCCATATTGGTCAGAGCTTCTCCTTGGTGAAGAATGTTGGGTCGTCCCGGAGTGTATCCATTGATCCCATGGCCTGGTTTGTTCTTCGTGTAGTCCTTGGGGTCGAGATCGAAACCGAAAGGCTCCCATTCGGCACAAGCGCCGTTGTCACTGAGGAAGAGGATGAGGGTGTTGTCCAACTCGTCGTGATCCTCCAGTGACTTCACTAAGCGGCCAATGTTGGTGTCCATGTTTTCGACCATGGCGGCGAACACGGCCATGCGGCGGGTCAGATCGGCGCGACGCTCCGCCGGTAGACTGCTCCAAAGGGGATTCATGCCGTCCTCGGTCATCGAACCGATGCGTTTGGCGACCCCGGGATTGTCGATGGGGGAGAGCGGTGGCAGTTTCATGTCCTTTGTGATGAGGCCGAGTTGCTTCATGCGCTCGAAGCGCTGGACACGGAGAAGATCCCAACCTTCCGCATAGATGCCCTCGTAGGTGGCGCTGAGTTCGGGGGGAGCCTGTACCGGAAAGTGCGGAGCCTGATAGGCCGTGTAGAGCAGCCAGGGCTTCTTCTTTGTGCGGGCATCGGTGAGGAAGTCCAGCGCGTGATCGGTGATGGCATCGGTGGCAAAAAACTCGCCTTCGGGGTACTCCCGCTTCTGCCGTCCTTCCGGCAGACGGATCATCATCTTGGGGTTCCATGAATCGATGCCATAGCCGTGGGGGAAGCCGTAAAAATCATCGAAGCCGCGTTCGATCGGTCCCGGATCATTCAGATGCCACTTGCCGACTGCCAGGGTGGTGTATCCTGCCGGTTTGAGGACCTCGGCCAGAGTGACACAGCGCTCGGTAAGATGCCCGCGGTAGCCCTCAAGTTTGCCCCGACCCACGAAGCGGCCGATTCCTGCCTGATGAGGGTAGAGACCAGTCATCAGGCTGGCGCGCGACGGGCAGCAGCGGCTCGAATTGTAAAAACGGGTGTAGCGCAGTCCCTTTGCCGCCAGCTCGTCGAGATTGGGGGTGCGGATCTCGCCACCGTAGCAACCGAGGTCCGACCAGCCGAGATCATCGGCGACAATCACCATAATATTTGGCCGAGGGGGTTCCTCTTTGGCACAGGCCCAGCTCCAGCACAAGAGGGAGAAACAGGCGATTGCTAGGGTTTTCGCGCAAATGGACACGAGGAATCTACGAAGGGCCTCCACTCGTGCTGTCATACCCACGCGATCTCGTGGAAAGGTTGGGTCGGGGGGTGCCGTAACCCCTGCATCGTGAAGAACCTGTATTTTCTTGCTCTGCTGCCCGTTTTTGTCGTGCTGGCTCACGGCCAGCCGCGCTCTAAGGGGGGTAACACGACCAAGGCCAAGGATGATGCCCCCAACATTGTGTTCATTCTCGCGGATGATCAGGGGGTGGGGGATGTCTCGCACACTGGTGGTCTCGCTCCGACCCCTCATATCGACCGCATGGCGGAGGAAGGCCTGCGTTTCACCGATGCACACACCACCTCCTCGGTCTGCACGCCCACCCGGTATTCCATTCTCACCGGTCGCTACAACTGGCGTTCCAAGCTCAAAAAGAGTGTGCTGTGGGGACCGAGCCCGCCATTGATTCCCACCGATCGCCTGACCGTGGCCTCCATGCTTCAAGGGCAGGGCTATCGCACCGGCATTGTCGGTAAGTGGCACTTGGGTCTTGGATGGCAGAAATTGCCCAATGGCGAGAAGCGCAAGGCCGAGGAAGGGCCCACTCAGGGCACGGGCTGGGATTTTGATTATTCCAAACAGGTAGAGGGTGGCCCGCTCGCTCTTGGCTTCGATTCCTCCTTCATCATTCCCGCCTCTCTTGACATGTTCCCCTACGTCTACCTCAAGGATGACGTGCCCACCGAAATTCCCACGGTGAGCAAGAAGTGGGTCCGAGCGGGTCCTGCCGGCAAGAATTTCGAGGCCGTCAACTGCCTCAAGGATTTTGCTCGTGAGTCCCGCAAGTTCATCGCCGGTCACGTGAAGGAGAATAAGGATCAGCCCTTTTTCCTCTACGTCCCGCTGACCAGTCCGCACACTCCCATCGTCCCTTCCAAGAAGTGGCAGGGCAAAAGCGTGCTGGGTTCCTATGGCGACTTCATCATGGAGACCGATTGGGTTGTGGGTGAAGTGCTTGCCGAGCTCGACAAGCAGAAGATTGCCAAGAATACCTTGGTCATTTTCACCACGGACAATGGCTGCTCACCTGCCGCCAAGATCCCCAATCTGGTCGAGAAGGGGCACCTGCCCAATGGCAAGCTGCGCGGACACAAGGCTGATATTTTTGAGGGAGGCCACCGCGTGCCCTTCATTGTTCGCTGGCCTGACAAAGTGAAGTCGGGTGGTCACTCGCCCCAAACCATCTCCTCGGTCGATCTGATGGCCACTGCTGCTGAGTTGAGCGGTGCTGAGATTCCTAGCAATGCCGCTGAGGACTCCTATTCCATCGTTCCGCTGCTTGAAGATCCGGATCTGGAAGAGGCCATCCGGCCCTACACCATCCATCACTCCATCGCCGGTTCCTTCGCCATTCGTCAGGGACCGTGGAAGCTCTCGCTCTGCCCGGGATCGGGTGGCTGGAGCGCTCCCAAGCCCAAGGAGGCATTGAAGGATGGAAACCTGCCTCCGGTTCAGCTCTACAACCTCGAAGTTGATCTGGCTGAAACGGCGAATCTCTTCGAACAGCACCCCGAGAAGGCCAAGGCCATGGCGGAGCTGCTGGCTAAGGCCATTCGTGATGGCCGCAGCACGCCTGGCGAGCCCCAGAGTAATGAGGGTTGGCCCAATACCTTCCCCGGTAAGGTGCTTGAACTCTATCCCTTCCTGAACCCTGAGGAAGAACGGGTGGAGGAGGAGCTCGAGAAGCCGTAAGTTCAGGGCTAACTACACCATTTTTGGGGACAGTCGGGGGTCGCTTTTTCATTCCCCCGAAGCTGGAATCGTGAAGAATCCGTGATTCACCATCCGTTGAACATACAACGGATGCTCACGCATCTTCCCAATATGCCATCCTCCATGCGCTTCTCCCTCATCGCCTTCACCCTATCCCTCGTCCTCGGCTGTAGCTCGCTCTTCGGCCAACACCTCATGGGGCCCACGGGTCTGACCGGTCAGACCGGCAAGGCTGACATCAAGATCACCAAGGTCGATAAAGGTTCTCCCGCGGATGGTAAACTGAAGCCGGGTGATGTGGTCATCGGTGTCAATGGAGACAAATTCAAAGGCAATCCCCGCCGAGATCTGGCTAAGGCTATCGACGAGGCCGAAGGTCCCAGCTTGAAGGGCCGTCTCATCCTGACTCTCAAGGGTGGTAAGACTGCTGAGATTCAACTCAAGCCCTACGGCGCCTTCAGTCCGACGGCTCCCTACAACTGCAAGAAAACCGATGCGTTGGTTGCAGCCATCGCTGAGAAAATGATCTCCGATGAGAAGGGGATCGCGAACGATCGCCTGCCGGTCGGTCACCTCGGCCTCATGGCCACTGGAGAGCAGAAATACATCGATTTCGTGAAGGCCAGCCTCGCCAAACAAAGCTGGGCCAAGCCCGATCGCGAGGCCTGCATGGCCGTGATGGAGGGTGGCAAGGATATGGGCTACGTTGGTTGGTACTGGGGCTACGCGCTGACCTGCCTCGCTGAATACCAACTCCTCACTGGCGACAAAACCTACATGCCCGGCATTGAGACTTACGCCCTCGCCCTCGCCAAGGGTCAATGCCAGTCCGGAACCTGGGGTCACCGCATGATTTCCAGCGAACGGCGTGGTCGTTTGCCCGGCTACTCGCACATCAATCAGCCGAGCCTCGTCTGCTTCATCGGTATGACTCTGGCGCAGGCCTGTGGTGTGGATGATCCCAAGTTGCAGGCCGCGATCGAGCGCAGCACAGGCTTCTTCAACACCTTCGTTGGTAAGGGAACCATTCCCTACGGCGTCCACAATCCCAATAGCCGCGACTACAACAACAACGGCATGAGTGGTTCCGCCGCGCTCGCCATGGCCTTCGCTGGAGACAAGAAGGCCGCCAAGTTCTTCTCCAGTCAGGTCGCCGCCGACTACGATCGTCTCGAGACCGGTCACGCCTCCTACTTCTTCAACGTGCTGTGGTCACCCTTGGGTGCTAATGTTGCAGGTCCCGAGGTGACCGCCGAATATCAAAAGCGTTCACGCTGGCTCTACACCCTCTATCGCAGCTGGGACGACAAGTTTACTCACAACGGCAGCGGTCATAAATCGATCAACACCAATGGGGCGCTCCTGCTCAACTATTGCAGCCCGCGCAAGGCCATCTTCATTACCGGCAAGAACGCCGATGAGTCCATCTGGTTCAAGGGTAAGGATGCCATCGCCGTGCTCGACCAGAGCAAGATCGACTACGGGAGTAAGACCGAGGCCGAGTTGGTGGCCATGTTCAGCAACCCTGCTCCCCAGATCCGCCGTCGCGCACAGTGGACGATGCGGGATCGTGAAGGCAAGGGACTCGAGCTGATCGATGCCCAGCTGAAGAGCGATAACGTGCTGGCCAAGGAATGTGCCATCGGTTTTTACGGTTACAAATGCCCGCCGGAATGGGCTGAGCCTCGCCTGAAGGCCATTGGTGCAATCATCCGCGATCCCAAGCAGCCGTTGTCCACCCGCATCACCGCCGCCAACACCCTTTGTTGGCACCAGCCCCACGCGAAGGAATACTACCAAGACATGCTCAAACTGGTGGTGGAGAAGAAGAAGGACGACTACGGACTCGTCAACCAAGGCATCGCCACGGCCCTCACCATCACGTCGGCCGATCCCTATGCCGACGGTCTGGTGAAGGATAAGAAGGTCTTCTATGAAGTCGTGCGCATTCTCGCTCACAACCCGCGTCAGGGTGTGCGTGGTTCCGCCATGAAGCTCATCAACAAGATCCCTGCGGCAGATTTCCCACTGGTGGCGGATGAAGTGAAGCTGGTGGCCATGAACGATGACCCCAAGGCGCATTCCTACCACAACCCGGGCTCCACCCTACAGCCCGCTGGTCAGATCCTCGCTCGTCTCGGGATTCGCGAAGGACTCGACTGGGCTATGGGCACCATGGACACCAAAGATGGTAAGGGTAGCTTCAAAATCCGCGCCGTACAGACTGTCTTGCTGGCCTACGGCGCCCACGCCAAGGATGCCATTAAGGTCATTGAGGCCGACAAGGATATGATGCGTGGCTTCGCCGGTGGTCGCTTCAAGAGCGGCTGGGACAAGATGCTGGCGGCTGTCGAAAAGGATCAGAAGCCAACCAAGGAGCTGATCTCCTTCGAGGACGCAAAGAAGGGCAAGGTGGCGAAGTAAGACTTACTCGGCCTTCTCCTTCTTCACTAGTTTCGGGCGCTTCTTGTCGTAGATGGCGAGCAGTGGTTTCAGTGGTTCAGGTGAGAAGCTGAAGGATTGGCTTTCTTTGCCGTCGAACACCATGATTTCATGGCAACCCATGCAGAGTAGCGCATGGTAGGTGGTATTGCCTTTGCTCCACTTCAGGCAGTAGTCCGAATGAAAGCCGCACTTGTCGGGGATGTAGACACCCAAGCAGTCGGGGCCGCTCAGAATCTTCAGGATGTCCTCGCTGTTGGTCGCCTTCACTGCAGGGGTGTAGAAGCGCTCTTCCCATGACGGCCATTCGAGGATCTTGGAGGTGTCCTTTCGTTTGCTCTCTTCTTTCAGAAGCTCTTCCTCCTTGTAGGGATGGGGGAGTCCTTCCAAAACCATGATGTCCTTTGCATCGGCAAAGATCTTTTTCATGGCTGCCACTTCCGCCAGCTTCTCGGGATTCCTCTTGGGGCATTTGTGATGATGCTGTGCCGAGAGCATGCCGCTGCTGAAGGCGAGGATGAGGATGGGGAGGAGGGCTTTCATGGGATGAGGCTTATTTACAACATCCATCCATAGCCCGCTTGGCCGCATTCTGGAAGGTGAAAGCGGCATGTGAGGATTTCCAGCTGGTGCAAGGGAGTCGAAGGCCTGATCGTAGTTGGATTGATATCCCTCCCACCCTCCATGCCATGAACTTGCGTTTCATCACCCTCTCCACCTTCCTTTTGGCGCTGCCTTCGTTGGCTGAGAAGCCTTCGTTCTACAAACAACAGGCCCTGTTCTCCAAACGACCCTCTGAAACGGCTTCCATTCAGAACATCAAGCGCTTCGGCCCGATCGGGCTGTCCATTGACTTGGTGCAGCCGGCCTTCGTGATGAAGGTGGCCGCGGTCGAGCCTGGTTCACCTGCTGCCGAGACCGGCAAGTTTGAGGCCGGACAGACTATCGAGAGTATCAACGGTGAGAAGTTGAAGGACATTGACCCGCGCATCCAGATGGGCAACTGGATCACTCAGGCCGAAGCCAGTGATGGTAAGTTGACCTTCAAAATTAAGGAAGTTGCCGAACCCGTGGTCGTGCAGATCCCCGTACTCGGTGCCTACTCGCCGACTTGGCCGATGAACTGCAAGAAGTCCGACCAGATTGTGCGCAATCTCGCCGACTACATCTCCGCTGATCCCAAGCGTTACGGCCTGGGGGATCTCGGCATGTTTTTCCTGATTTCCACCGGCGACCCTGAAGACACCAAAGTCGTGGGGGAGTGGGCTCGCAAGCACAAGCCACACACCTATGCTTGGTATGCCGGTTTCGGCGGCATTCCCCTTTGTGAGTATTACCTGCGCACCGGCGATCAAGAGGTGCTTCCCGTCATTCAAGAGCAAGTGAAGAAGGCACTGGGTGGCATGTACAACGACGGCTGGGCCGGTCGGGGTAGCGTGCCGGGCCTCAACTACGGAGACGGCCATTTGAACGCGGCAGGAACCGCCGTGGTGACCTTCCTCTTGCTTGCCAAAGAATGTGGTGCCGATGTCCCCGATAAACAGCTGCTGCGTGTGTTGACTCACTTCTATCGCTATGCCGGCAAGGGCATCAACCCCTACGGCGATCACCGTCCTGAGGTCGGCTTCGTCGACAACGGCAAGAACGGCAATCTCGCATTCGCCATGGCTGCAGCTGCGGCACTCACTCCTGACGGCGAGGACTCAGTTTACGCCAAGGCCCGCGATGTCTGCGCCATGCCCAGTTTCTACACGACCAGCTTCATGCTGCACGGCCATACCGGTGGCGGCATCGGCGAGATGTGGCGCAGTTCTTCCATGGGCCTGATGAAAGACAAGAAGCCCAAGCAGTATCGCGAGTTCATGGATAATCGCCGCTGGCATTACGAGCTCTCACGCCGCTTCGATGGTTCCTTCGGTATCCTCGGTGGTGGTGGCTACGATGCTGAAAAGTGGGGGGTCGCCTATGGCCTCTGCTACACCGTGCCACGTAAGACGCTGCGCATCACCGGTGCGCCTCCAACCAAGTTTTCCAAACCTTACAAGCTGCCCAAGCTTCCTTGGGGCACCGAAGCCGACAATGAATTCCTTTCCATGCTGCCGGTCTCCATGCCGGATGGCTCGATGATGGATCTGAGTGGCGAAACTCTGGCCGAAGATGCCAGCATTCCCGTGCTGCGGCGCTTGTCGCCTCCGGATGTCAGTGACGATCTGATTCGCAAGTATGTGCGCCATCCGGATGCGGCGATTCGACGGGTCGCGGCCGCCAAGGCTCTCGGCTACAATAGCGGTTACATCGGCTGGCTCGAAGAGAGCGGCAAGTTGCGACCAGAGCTCGTGTCTGAACTCATGCGTTCCAAATCGGCGCGCATCAAGCGCCCCATCTTCGCAGCCATCGAGCACATTGTGCGCAAGGAAGGGAAAGTCGAGTTGCTGACGCCCGAAGTTTATGAACTTTGCTTCAAATACATCGCCGACCCTAAGGAGTCTTGGTGGGTGCAAGACGCCTGCTTGCACATCATCGCCTACGCCGATGCGGATACAGTGGTGCCGCACACCGACCTGTTGTTATCCTACCTCGATCATGAAGGTGGCTGGTGGCTGCAGAACGCGGCCATGAAGGCGCTTACACCGGTAGCTGCCGACCCACGCACCTACAAGAAGGTGCTCGGGCCCATCGGCAATCTGCTGCAGAGCAACCAACGTGCGGCGCTGGCCAAGGGCATGCTGCCACAGATGCGTGCCAACATCCGGGAATCGCCACCTGAAGTGCAGCAGTTCGCCGTTGCAACCCTCAAGGAGACCTACACTGGATACACCGGCGTGAAGACTGCCGAGGGAGGTTTGGATATCTCTAGCACCGTCTCAGGGCACATGGCCCTGATTGCTGAGTCGCTTGCGGAAATGCCAGGTGGCCTCGATGTGCTCTACACCATCTCGAGGGAAAGGGATCCCGATGCGATTCTGCCCTACAAGGAATTGTTCCTGAATGCCGACCCTGCGGGTTTCGGGCCGGAGCTCAAGAAGGCCATCACGCCCATCATCATGAACGAGTTGGTGCCTGAATACGTCGGCAAGAATCGGCGCCGACTTCAGGATGCAGTTTCTCTCGAGAAGCAAAATAGTCGTCCGGGTGGCAAACAGGATCCCATCGATGAACTGGTGGCCCTCTACACCCGCGCGGGCCATGAGGACTATCAGTGGAAGATGTTCCTCAACCTACGTGAGTCCGATTGGCAGTACCATTCCTTTGATCCCATCCCCGAGGAGCAGCAGCCTTGGGATCACCTCATCACGCGTTACCGCGAAGTGACCTTCCCCAAAGGCATGGAGGAATGGTATCAGCCGGGCTTCGATTGGAAGAAGGCCGGCTGGAAGACCGGCAAGTCACCCTTCGGCCATTGGTATGGCAAAGTTCCAAAGGGCGTGCTCTCGAAGTGCCACGAAGGCTGTGTCGGCCCCATCTGTTACGGCACGCTCGGTGCTAACACCCTGTGGGAGAAGGAGGTCTTCATGATGCGCAAGCAGGTAAAGGTGCCCAAGCTCAAGGAAGGCCATCGCTACCGCATCATCGTCAATCATCGTACCCGTGTGGGCAACGGTGGTGGCTTCGCCATCTATGTCAACGGCCGCAAACTCTCCGAGATGGAGAAGTGCATCGGCCGGGGTGGCGGTGAGCAGCAGTATGGTGGTTTCATCACCGCGGACTTCCTCAAGGAGTTCGAAGGTGAAGAGGTGACTTTGGCGGCCATTAGCTTCCTGCGCTACAACGACAAGTACAAGTCCAAGCCGACCGAGAAGATGCCCAACGGGCTGATCAGTCTGCACATTCAGGAGCAGAAATTACCGCCTATGGGTCACGATTTGGTGGTGAAGTCGGCCAAGGTTGTGCCCTTTGCCAACATGGACTGGCAAAGAGCCATTAGTGCCGAGGATCAGAGTGATGAGAAGGACCCAGAGTCCTTCAAATTCCGCTGGGATGGTCGCTGGCTCAACAGTCCACAGGTAAGAGGAAAGTGGCAGGCCGTGGCCTGTCTCAAGGGCGGAGAAGAATTTGATCCTGCCAAGAAATACAACCCCAACCGGGCGTTCACCAAACAACTGGAATTCATGAATCGTGGAGAGACTGCCGACCCTCTTTTGCTCTGGAGCCATCTCAACTTGCTCGATCTCAATCGCTACCAACTGCTGCGCATTGAGCCCAAGACCATTGCGGAGAAGGATTATCTCTTCATCGAGAACGGCAACTTCAGCAACCGCAACAAGCCGGGCTGGAAGCCAGAGATTGTGGTATTCGCGAAGTCCGAATAAGTCTGGATACCCCTGTTTTTCAGTGTGTTGTGCTGATACCAGCAGAGGTGTCAGATTGGGGCCTGTTTCCGCTGGCACTGAAGTCTGAAATGATCCAGATTTTCCAACGTATCTTTGTGAACCCCTGTTTCGAATTATGATGAAAACTCCAATTCTTTCCACTCTGTGCGCCGCGGCGGCCCTGATGCTGACTGCAGATGCCCGCACCTGGACCAGTGCCGATGGCAGCAAGACCTTTGAAGGTGAAATGACCGCCTACGACGCCGATGCCGACAAGGTGACCGTCGATATGAACGGTCGCGAAATGACCTTCAGCACCAGCATTCTTTCTGCCGATGACATCGCCTACATCAAGCAAGAGGGCCCGAAACTCGCTGCTGCTCCTGCAGCTGGTGGTGGCGGTGGTGGCAGTGTTGCCGTGGGTGCTGTGCCCGATGTCCTGCCCGATCACGACGGTAAGGAAGCCGACATGAGCAAGCCCGTTCAGGTCTTCATTCTCATGGGTCAATCCAACATGCTGGGCTTCGGAAATTCCGGTGCGCTCAAGGGCATGGCAGCCGATAAATACCCTTACATGGTTGATGATGCTGGTGAGTGGATCACTCGCAAGGACGTTCGAAACGTGTTTTTTGTCTCAGGTAAGCAGACCACCAACGATTGGATGTCTGGTGCCAACCGCAACAAGTTCGGGCCGGAACTCGGCATCGGCAACTATCTCGGCCATGCTATTGATGCGCCTGTCATGATCTTGAAGTGCTGCATTGGTAACCGTGCTTTGGGCTGGGATCTTCTGCCTCCCAGTGCTGACGGTACCGGGGCCAAGGGTCAATCCTACCAAGGCGACTCGGAATACGGGAACCGCAAGGTCAAAGCCAACCGTGACGGCTGGTATGCCGGCCTCCAGTATGACCAAGACGTGGGTGATGCCCAAAATGTCTTGAGGAACCTCGACAAGTATTATCCAGGTGCCACTGAATACGAAGTGGCTGGCTTCTTCTGGTGGCAGGGTTGCTCCGAAGGCAAAGGCAACAAGGCGACCTACGAAAAGAACCTCGCCTATCTCTTTGCGGATCTGAAAAAAGACTTTGGCAACCCCAATGCCAAGTTCGTCGGTGCCACTCTCGGAGAAAATGACAAGGGAGCTGGTCTTGCTCCTCAGATGTTCGCCTTTGCGGATGCGCACGACGACGCAGCCTTCTTCTACTCCAAGCCGGTCTCCAAGGGCGGCAGCTGCGGTCACTACGGTGGCGATGCAGCCACCTACCAGAATGTGGGTGAAGGCATGGGCAAGCTGATGCTCGAGCTGCTGAGCAAGTAAGCTTCCTGCACAAACCAATCACGAAGAGCCCCGATTCGTCGGGGCTCTTTTTTTGTGCCCGGATTACTCCGTCTCGGGTCTTGGATCCCGCTCGAGTAGAGCCGTCATGGCCTTCGCGGCCGGCATGTCCTCGTAGAGGATGGCGTAAACGGCATCGATGATGGGGGTGCGGACACCCAGTTTGCGGGCCGCCTCGTGGATGGAGAGGGTGTTGGGCACGCCCTCGGCACACATGCCGAGCGAATTGACGGCCTCCTCCAGGGTT
>CAZIPY010000111.1:0-14826 GCA_964541125.1 uncultured Luteolibacter sp.
CCACGTGCACGGATTCTGCATCGCATCTGCCAGGCGGCAGAAAAATTATCAACTTCGTGGCAAAACGCCTGATTCCGGCTGATTTCTTATCAGATCGCAGAAATCGGGTCAGATCCCAGCAAAGCCTTTAGTTTCGGGCTAATTCGGGCTTCTGCAGCCTGTTTCGGGATTTATCAGATTCCCTGGCAAGGCTCAGCTTGCAGAGGAGCGGGTTTGGCGGAGAGGGTGGGATTCGAACCCACGGTTGGTTGCCCAACGCCGGTTTTCAAGACCGGTGCATTCGACCACTCTGCCACCTCTCCTTGGTATTGGAATAGAGCGAGTTATGGCTCTTTCCTTGCCCAGTGGTGATACTAGAAGTATACTGAAGCCAATCAAAACCCTTTAAAACGCCATGAGTAATACTAAGTCGTTCCAGAAAGTTGATGGTGTTCCGAACCTCTATCATCGAGCGGGGCGGTATTATGGTCGGGTATCGGTCGGTGGCAAGCAAAGCTGGAGAAGTTTGGGTACGGACAAGATCCGAGAGGCCAAGCGCATGCTGGCAGAGTTGCAGACGGGGAGAGTCACGGAGATCCGCAAGCGGACGGAGCCGAACCTTCACGCCGCTCTTGAAGACACCATCGAGTTCCGCGCCATTCGCAGAGGGATTGACAAGCCTTTGTCCAAAGCCACGCAGGCTTACCACCAGGAACTTCTAGTTCTGGCCAAGAAGCTACTCCCGAATCGTCGCCTCTCGTCACTGAGCACCGAGGAGATACTGGGCTCTATTGGGGGTGCTCAGGTCGGGCAGTCTCGTCGCAAGGCTGTCTTTGAGCTGGTCAAGGCCACCTATAAGAGAGCCGTGGAAAAGCATCAGATCGCTGACAATCCACTCGCGGGCCATGTCCCTGGGCAAGTTCCGGCCAAGGATCGCCAGTTGCCTACCAGAGAGGAGCTCGAAAACATCGTTGAGGCTGTGGCTGAACTCTATCCCGCTTCTGGGAAGGCCGCTAGCCTCACCATTCGGTTCCTTGCCTTCTCGGGCCTACGCCGAGGCGAAGCCAATGCCCTTGCGTGGAAGGATGTCCACGATGGTGAGATTCATGTAGCAGGCACCAAGACTGTGCGGTCGCGTCGCCGTGTTCAGGTGAATCCCCCGTTGCAAGCGGTTCTGAATGAGATTGCTGAGGTTTACGGCAAGGATGGGCATGTGGTGCCGCTGAAATGTGTCAGGGCTCATTTGAAGGCCGCCTGCGAGAAACTGGATATCCATAAGCTGACCAATCACGACCTACGGAGCTGGTTTGCCACCTACGCCCTTCAGAGTGGGGTGGATGTTCCAACAGTCGCCGATTGGCTGGGTGACTCCGCAGAGGTAGTCCTGCGCCGCTACGCCTCTATCATGGACTCTCACAAGAAGGTAGCAGCACAATTACTGAAATGAAGAAGCCTCTTGAGTCACTTTCGAACACTGAGCGAATCCAGCTCTTTGATTCGCTGAGCAAACGAATGAGCTCTATTGCCTGCCTACCGCAGTCAGAGTGGAAGGCATGCGCCAAGAAATTGGCAGAGGATTACACGATAGAAATAGCTGAGGAGGTGTTGCAGCAGAACCTTCAGTTCATGAAAGCAAAGAACCAGCGGTTGTCTCTGGCTGTGGATCCTCAACAAGAAGATCAGTCAGGTTTGGCTTGTGTGGTGGGAGCCATCAGGCTCATGGAACCGGGATGCAACTTGGCCATGGATTACCTTGTGTCCAAATTGGTCAAGGAACTTGAAGTCGACAAGAATGGTGTGGCCGTCGCGCTGGCGACGCTTACGTCTGAACCGCTGGGTAAAGCTCCAGCTTTTGAAGTTTGGAAGGCAATCGGCAATCTGCTCCAACCCAAGCCCTTTGAGTTACCAGAGGGTGCAGAGCCCTTACCGGAAGAAATCCAGGGAATGGTTCTCGAGTTGCATGTGCCAACCTCGAGTGAAGTGCGAGAATTGACCGCCGAAAATCCAGAATACCCGGCTCTGCAACACCTTGAGCAGCGTCGCTGGTCAGAAGTATGGGATGCTTCCGGAGCGCGTGATTGGGTGTCGATGTCAAAAGGCGGAAGACCCAGAAAGTCCGAAAACTAAGCAGCTTTCAGGGTTTCAAATAACCTACCAAAAATCCCATCTGTTGAGCGGAAGGTTAAATCGGTGCGTTTTGCGACAACGCGTGCCGTTATGCAAAATAGCAACAAAGCACAAGAACGCCGCGCATACTCGCTTGCTGAGGTAGCGGGCATGATGGGCCGTCACAGATCCTGGATCTACCGCCAGGTCAGTGAGGGCAGAATCAAAACCATTACTGGCTTCGGCCATGCAATGGTCACAGCGGAAGAAATCGACCGCATCCTGAAACTCGAACCAGAATCGAACATCCATGAATGAAGAAGCCCCCAGCAGCGTGGGGGCCTCCATCAATGAGTCGTTTGAGTCTCGACGTATTGATGATGTTCCCCAGAACCCGCTCAATCAAGAAGTGAATGTTGATGAAAATCAACAGAGTGAAACGCAACGAATTGTATTCAGACCCGACGAAGTCTTTTACGACAGTCTGTCGGGGAAGTATTATGTAGGCTTCAATCAGCGTTACCGAGCATATGGCAACAAAGAACCAGTTCTGATCGGCCTTACTCGCTACTTTGAGGATCAGGAAAATCTGAACCCTGAGGCGGCAGCCAAACAAACTCTATCCAGCGTAGTAATTGATCGCGCAATCGATTGGGCTGGTGATATTGCTGGCCAACAAAGGGGTGTCTTGAATCGACCGAATGCTCAAATTCTCGTTACGAGCTCTCCAGTCATTCCTGAACCATGCCCAGGAGATTGGCCTACGATTCGGGGTATCCTAGATCAGCTATTTGGAAGTGAAGAAGATCAACTCAACGTCGTGATTGGTTGGATCAAAGGGGCATATAAGGCTGTTGCAGCCCACCAGCATCATCCCGCTCCCATACTTGCTGTCGCAGGGCCTCCTAAATGCGGGAAAAGCCTGCTATCATGGATCATTGCTCAACTGCTGGGTGGGCGCATTGGGCATCCATATGCGAGCTGGGCGGGCATCACGCAATGGAATGATGATCTAGTCGCCAACGAGTTGCTGTTGGTGGATGATTCCGTTGGCTCCACTGATTACCGGAAAAGGCAAGCATTCGCTACTCGATTCAAAGAATCAATTTTCGGCTCAGAAGTTCATCTCAGAAAGCGAAATTCTACCGCTATCAGCGTGCGCCCAGTTTGGCGTGCAATGATGTGCTGTAATGATAATCCTGAGTCTCTGGCCGTTTTGCCTGCCATTGATGAGGACATGGTCGACAAGATCATTCTTGTTCGTGCCAATCCAGTAGTGCCACCCGTGGATACTTCAACACCGGAAGGCCGAGAGCAGCTTATGAATATGATCCGATTGGAACTACCCGGCTTCTGCTTCTTCTTGGTCAATTCATTCGGTGTGCCAGAGCATCTGTCCGATTCACGTTCTGGAGTATGCGCATGGAAGCATCCTGATTTGGTAGATGCCCTTGGCTCAATGACACCATGGGAACAGCTTCGAGAGCTGATTCAACTCGCATACACTCATGGTGATTTGAATCTGGAGCCTGGTGAATCTCTAGAGCTTACATCGTCTAGGCTCGCAAGTGCCCTGACAAGCCCTGGCAGCAGCACTGCAATCCAAGCAAGGTCACTCTTGCGCAGTGCCAGACAGGTCGGGAGGTATCTTGGTAAGCTCGCTGAGATGAATGATGGTTTGGTCGAGAAATCAACGGTTCGAAATGGCTTTCAGCACTGGAAGATTCATCGACCTGACAACTCGCCGAGTTCAGAAGAACACACCGATGATCCCTTCTAAGTCGAGGATCCCACCTAGTCCATTCTCGGGGGCAAACTGGCCCTCGGGGTGGATTAGTGGGTTGGGTTTCCAGATGGCACCCCGAAATCGACTCTGGAAAGTTTTGTGGCGAACACAACTACCTTGAGGGGTATTGGGTGTTGTTCTGAACAACTTGAAAAGTAATCCACTGATCCACTAATTTTTTTTCTTTGGGACTCCTACTACTATGGGTGTCTGTCAGGTGAGTGGGGGGCAAAGGGGGGTGACCCGTCCCCCTACCTCGACCCTATGAAGTGATGAGGTCGCCCTCCTTGTCCTCGTCAGAGTCGATCCTGGTCGTAAGCCGAGCGAATGGTGCCCCTGTCGGCCTTCGGAGTTTTTTTCTTAACCTCGTGACCATGGCGTCTCGTCACGCTCTCTGCTGCCTGCTGCAACGCTGTGACGTTCGTTGAGTAATCCTTCGTGTGCTTACCCCCGTCGTGGTTCCTCCCGCAAGCGGGCCCCTCCACGCCGCCCTCACGCGGATTACTGGACGAAGTCACAAGTTGGATCCGGCTGCTCAGAGATCGCGCCTATCCGCATCCAAGGCTCATGGATGAGCATGGCTTTCCCATCATGCCACCCAGCCGATCTGATGCTGGCCTTTGGCCCGCCTCCCCGGGTTTCGCTCCGCTCACCAGCCTCAGTTCCGCTGCTTGCCCCCAACCGTGTAGGCATCCGCGCCACACCTCCCTTCAACGCCATGCCAGAGCTCGCTTGAGGCTCGTCGTGGCATCGAGTCTCAGGCCCCCGCCAGACCACCTTTCTCCGCTTCAATAGACCACTCTCGCAGACCCACCACACGGTGGGTTTTTGCGTTTCTGGGGCATGAGCCCCTCCAACCCAGTTGTGTTGACGCAACTACAACCCAAGAAAGACAATGAATACTGATACCAAATACATCTGCCCGTCCTGTGGCAGTCCTTCCGTGCTCCATTTTGATGGAATTTACGAGTGCTTCGAATGCCGCAACCTATTCTCGGATGACCCTTCTTGGGGTCTTGGGATTGGCCTTCAGTCCTACGAGGTCTCAGACGGCGTGACAGGCCCTCCAGTGCCGTGCGCAGAGATCCATGACTTCCGAACCATCTGTGGTGTTCAACACAAAGTGGAGGTCTTGGTGGAGCGATATGCCCGAGGTGGGATTGCCTTGGAGCTGTGGAATGATCAGGGGTTACTCCTGACAGCCACAGAATGGCTTCCTGGCCTTCCGAAAGGGCGTGTGGCCATCAAGGATCACTCCGAGAATGCGGGCTGCCTGAGGCAGCTTGTAGACCATGGAATCATCGATCCACCTGAGTCCTTCATGGATGGGCTACCGGTGTGCCGGTTGGGGGCGTTGTTGCGTTGACCTAGGTAACCTCAAGTGTTGCTCTCCGTCTGCTTATGAGCCACTTCCTTGTTCTTGATGTTGATGTAGAGGTGATCCAAATCGAGATCGTTTACTGAGTCATAAGACACAAGATTGGGGCATCGTGTGACGATTAGTTTGCTGATATTTGGAGCAAAGCGGGCAATTCCCTCCAAGCTCTCCAGATTGCGACAATAGTGGAATTGTAATTCACGCAAATTTGGCAGCGCGGGGAAATCTTTGAGGTCGGTAGGATTCGACCAATTGACCTCCAGCTTCTCGATGGACTTCGGGAGTTGAAGATCCACATAACTCTTTGACTTTGGTTTGAATCGCCATAGGTCGAGTTGACTAAGGTTATGGAGATGCTCGATGCCACAATCCTTGGATCTTGGATGCCAAACCATTCGATTCAGCTCAGGAAAGCGTGAAAAATCGATGGGAGCCCTTCGATCGTGGATACCAAAGTATCGCAATTGGCTCAGCGTGTAGAGACCATCGATATTCTTGAGGTTTATATCCCAAAACCAAACCTGTTCGGCGGCAGGAAGTTGGTTAAGGAAATCGAGACTCTCCTCATGAAACCCAAAACAGCTACTGCCAAATATACCTCGTATGTCGCGCTTCTGAATCTCCGCGATACAGCTCTCGATTATCTCTGACTCAATGCCGAGAGAATGGGTGATCCCGAGATCAGGTGTCTCAAGAAACTTACCGATACGTTTGATAGGCATTTTATTCAGTAGGAGGTTATAGGGTAGCGGCCGTGCGCATCGAGATCATTCTGCCCTGCCTTCTTGGGTGTCATTTTGGCCATTCGAACTTCTCTGCCATCGGAGAACCTGGATCAAACCATTCATCCGCAGATTCTTTATAGATCGGGTTGCCGTCTTTGTCTGTCCTAGTAAGCATCATTTTTCCTACGGGTGCTCCATGCAGATACCGTAGCCTACCCCGGCTATCAGGGACAATCTTGCCGGCATCAAGTAACGCTTTCCACTTCGGCCAGTTATCGACGTTGTCTTTTGTGATCACGACAGCATCAGCAGGGCCTTTTCTAAACAGCTTCGTCAGCTTCAATTTGAACATGATGATATGGGGATTTGCGTGTTCTAGGTGTCCGATGGGACTTCATCCCAATCGGCCTCTACCCCGATCACCCAATCAAGGGCACGTCTCCGCTCCTTCAAGAATCCCTCAAGAACGGGGAATTTCGCTCCAGTCAGTCTGGCGTTACGAGCTGCCCAGTGAAGTCGGTAGTGAATGTCAGCCTCCTGATAAATCTCCTCAAAAGGCCGAAGCGTGGCTGATGCAATGAATTGAGTTGGATCAGTGAAGGGGTCGGGGAACTTGGATGCCAAGTCATCGTCACAATCTTTGAAACGTTCCAATGGAGCTAGTCCTAGGCACCAAGCAAAACTCTGCATGCACTCTACAAGCCACTGGGCATCGATTCTCTCCTGCTCTGTGTGCTCATCACGCATCAGCATGTCCGTCTCGTGCTCGGAGACGGAGCCCATCAAATCAAACTGCTCAATGGCATCACGGAGCTTCTTTGGATTGCCGCCAAATCCAATACCCACAACGTGAGCGATCACCATACAGCGTGAAGCCACGCCTTGTGCACTTTGAGGGGTGAGTTCTTCCTCTGTCTCGAGAGTTGGCAGGGACTCATTGACCTCTATATCCAATGAGCGGATCAGTCTGATGCTCTCTTGTTTCGCTTGTTCCGGATTGACCATGGACGATTAGGGGAGGTTGTAGATTTGGGATATTTGCTCCTCTGTCAGTTCGGGGTTGTCCCTCCTGTAAAATGTCGGCTCGTTGTAATCTACTGCCAGCTTGTGCAGCTCTCTTACCGTGTCCAGTGGGAATGAGATGTCAGACTCATGGATAACGTAGAGCAGGTGATCGAGAGCACATCCTTGCTCATTGTGTTCGATGAACTCGGTGATGGTCTCCAAACCGTTCAGAATACCCACTTGCTCAAAGGTTTCGTTACCCGGATCCCGACTATGAAGATCCTGAACCAGTTCATGAGCCTTTTTGGCGGCAGTCATGATGAGTCTCTGTTCCTTTGTCATTGGCCAATTTCTGGTTCATCGCTCTCCGCATCGGTGAACTCTGTCCTAAGACCACCCCAAAGGATGGACGCATCATCCTCTCTCTCCAGAAAAACCAGGGAGTCTTTCGGCACATCATCCACTTTCACATCATTAGGAAGTTGGATTACTAGGGCCTCACCACCTCCGAACTTACGAACATAGTCAAAGTCCTTGATGAATGTCTTCACGGATGACTTGTCTGGGCGGAGTATACGAATGGCCTCTCGTCGCTTTACGACCTCCTTCGCTGGAATGCGCCACTCACTAGGGTCTTCCAGAGTCACAATGGTTCCTCTGCCTTCAATATGGAAAGCTTCGATGGTCTTGCAGAGGAGCTTGGGCATTACTTTAACGAGACAGGACTAAGTAAAAGCATCGGAGCTGATGCAGGACTTCTTTCGAAGTTTCCTGAAAAGTTCAGGCTTTGATTCCAGAACTGCTAGCAGGAACTCGTCACGTTTCTTTCCTGCCTTTTTGGACAAGTCACAAAACCCCTGCATATCACAATCCAACTCGCCGACAGCCCAACCTCCTCCTCTTACATCCTCATTGGAGTCTGGTATTGGAGTCTCACTGGCAATCAAGTCAGCGAGAGCCTTGAGTGACTCTCTGGATGAATTGAAGACAGCTAGGTAGTGCGGCAGCAACTGACTTTCTGCTTCCGCCATGCACCGCCTGACAATCTGCTCAAAACCACTACGATAGGAATGCGAATCACTCAGCGTGATATGCTCTTTCAAATCCCTCTGAAAGGCCATGCTCACAGAGTGATTGTGGTCAAACCGACCTCCTGCAGTGAAAGGACTGTGTAGGTATGGGTTTGGCAAGTCTTTGTGGAGAGTGAGACAGAAGCCATGGTAATACCGCCCCTTCTTACAGTAGGCATTGTGTGAAGCGTAGATCCCTGTTGCCACTTCACGACAAAACTCAGTTCTCACACCTCTGGCCAAGGCGTTGTGTGCGTAATCAGCATGTGTTTCTTGGGCTATCGCCCCAAAAATCTGGAGGAACTCAGCCGCCTCGCCTGGTGCTTGTGAAAGTCTCATCGTTTGCTGGGCACAAAATCCTCCCATACAGGAGTGGCGCTACTTCTAGCCTACCAACTCAGCCATTGAAAGGTTATTGGCGCGGGGAAAGCCTTCCCCTCGGCCCTACTCCGTGCGTGCCTACCCCTTCCAGCGGGGGATACCCCCCGCAACGCCCCCAATCACCTCCGGGATCGCCTGACAGCGGGCCCCGAGTCTCATGCTTGTCTCCGCCTTACGGCGGCCCCTGCTGGGGCGGAGATGCCCTCCGAGGCCAGCATGAGCCTCCCCACTGTAAAGCGATGTCCTCGGCTGTGCTCCGAGGTCGTTAGAGACCAGCAGCTCACAGGTATTCACACTGATTGGACTTCTACTCTGTTCGGTTGTGTGGCGGAATGTCGCAAGAGACTCATGTGCGCAGCCAAAAACGAAAATAAACCTGTGGATGCCGACCACATCACAATGTGTCTGGATGCATCTGATGACTTCGCTTTCGAAATGCAGACGCTGAATGTGATGCAGTCCGCTAATATGCGCAATTCGATTGCTCGTATAAAGCATGGCCATACTTACACCGACCCCATTACCGAGAAGCCTAGACAGTTTGATTTTAGGGTTGAGGTCGAACGCAAGAGCGAGACCCAAAAGAACATCTTCGTAGACCTCGCAATCGAGTGCAAAAGATTGCGGCCTGACAACACGATGGTCATCTCTCGGAGCGCGAGGGCCAGTAGTGAAAAAGCATTGAATACGGTAGTGTCATGCCACCCATACGCCCATGGTGATCATCGGGTCACTTCAAAGGCAGCTCTTGAATCCTTTTACAGGCAGTCCGAGCCGGTAGGTAGATCGGTCTCTCAAATCTGCTCAAGCAGCGGAAAGCCTTCAAATGACTCGGATATTTTCCCCAGGTGGGCTCAAGCTCTGTCATCTCTTGATGAGTGTGTCCAGAGGGCTGCCGTGAGGGCTAGATATCCTGGAACCCTCAAAACTCAGAGTATACTCATCCCGTGCCTTGTGGTTCCTGATGATACTCTGTGGGTTGTTGACTACGACGAGGAGGGCCAGAGAATTAAACCACCTGAGAAGACTGATGAAGCTCACATCTTCATGGGCAAGGCTTACGAAATTAACTCCGGTAAGACTGATGCTGTTTTTGAAGCCTCCCATTTGCATGTCATGACAATCACAGGATTAAAAAAACTGTTCTCGAGGTTCTCAGATGCGGACTTTTGGGACGACTTCTTTGACGATAATGAGTAATACAGATCTAAAACTAGATGGGGGAGACCTGCTCAACCTTCTTCCATTCGCGCAGAGGCTCGAGAAGTATCTAGCGGTTGAGAAAGATTACGTCGATGGAGGCCTAGTGGTTTCCTTGGCGGCTCGTTTTGGCTCAGGGAAAAGCACCTTTCTTGAAATGTGGGGTAAGAGCCTGAAGGAAAGGCGGGCCAAGGGCGATATGGTTCCCATGCCTATTTTCCTGAATGCGTGGGAAAGTGATTACTGTGGTGATCCAATGGTGGCAATATTGAGTGGAATGCTTGAGTCTATCGACGAATGGAAAGGGTCTGGGAAACCTGAGAAGTCCGTGTTGATGGAGGCTGCCAAGGATGCCGCTTGGCTTGGCTTGGGTATCGTCAATGGCTTTGTTGCGTCGGCAACTGGAGTTGATGCAGTTGAAGTGTGCAAGCTGGTTGATGAACAACGGTCAGAGCGCGCGGAAAAGATTCCGGACTTTATCGACCTGCACGCCAAAAAGAACAAGGCAATGCAAGAGCTCAAAAGTGTTTTGAAGGAATCTTTCGGGGGTGAGGAAATAAAGGTGTTAGTAATCGTTGATGAGCTAGATCGTTGTCGCCCGGATTACGCAGTCTCTTTTCTTGAGACAGTCAAACACGTATTCGACATCAAAGGCATGGCCTTCATTTTAGCCGTCGATTACGAGCAACTTTCCTCATCTACGAGGGCTCTCTACGGAGCTTCGATGAACTTTGAGGACTATTTTCGTAAATTCAGCCATAGGACAATCAGGCTACCTAAGCCCGAAGAAAATGCACACACTATGCTGCTTCATGAATACGTGAAGAAATACGTATCAATTGAAGGCAAGCGGATTAGTGGCCTCAATCTGGAATCAAGAATCAGCGATATTAAATCTCTGACAGTAGGGCTGGGCGTTAATCTCAGGCAACTACAAGAAGCCTTCCGTCTCTTAGGCCACGTTGCAGAGGTTGAGGATCCAGGCCGGTCAGGACAGTATAGGCACAGCTTTGTGACAGCTAACATTCTTCTCTCTCTGATACGTGTTTCACAGTATGATCTGTATGACAGTATACGGAATGAATCTATATCTCATGAAGATGTGGTCAGAGAGCTCGTAAGGGTCTTGGGTCTGGAGGCAGGCCAGTTTTGGATAGCAATTTACCTTTCTGGAGTAAAACCAACGGGCGGGTCAAATCCAGCTGAATGGGCCCAAAAAGTTGCTGAAGCAGCAGGCTATACTGAAGCGACATTCGATGAGCTCGAAACTGAGCGATTTCGCCATATTTTTAGCGGCTGGGGCTATGGAGCTCGTCGAGAGTCGCGCATACAAGAAATCATACAACACCTTGATGGTGTAGACCGTTTCGATAAGAATTAGCCAATAAGGTGATACTAATTAGTATACTAGAGTTGGCGAAAATGGGTTGTTTCGGCCAGTATCGGGCTGTTCCGCAGAGTTGATTCAAACCCTTGCCACTAAAACGTTTACGACCACTTGAGACAGAATGACAAACTATCCAAATCAATTTTCAAGACCGGTGCATTCGACCACTCTGCCACCTCTCCGGTTGCCTGAGGGCGGATGAGGGTATGACCGCCGTCTAAGGCTCATTCAAGCCATAAGTCCAATGAGTGGTCTTCGCGGTGCATTGATCTCGCTCCGCTCGATCCAATCGGAATGCATGGCCAGCCGGCCATGAAGGTAAGGATTTGTCGCTAGGAGCGACCCTTCGGGATTTCGACCACTCTGCCACCTCTCCGGTTGTCTGAGGGCGAAGTGGGTATGACGCTCACTTGAGAGCGATTCAAGCAAACAATGCTTCACCAGCTACACTACTCCCCATCAAACTGTGCCTTCCAAAAATCCAACCTCTCCTTGATACGTTTCTCCAGACCCTGCTCTCCCGGATGGTAGTAGATCCGGCCTTCGGGCAAATAGGACTGCGGCACATACGCTCCCTCGTAGTCGTGTGAGTAGAGATACTGCATGGCTTCCGGCGACTCACCTGACGCCTCGGCTAGCTTCTTGCGGGTCTTGGTTCGTAGATGGACCGGCACTTCCAGCGTGCGACCTTCTGCCACATCACTCATGGCCCTCCCAAGAGCCTCATATGCGGTATTCGATTTGGGAGCAGTCGCAAGGTAGACGGTGGCGTGAGCCAAAGGGATTCTCCCCTCAGGCATGCCGACAAATTCGAAAGCCTGCTGAGCATCCATTGCCAGCCGTAGCGCGTTGGAGTCCGCCAAACCAATATCCTCTGAAGCCGAGATCACCAGACGCCTAGCAATGAAGCGCGGGTCTTCCCCGGCGTGCAACATCTTCGCCAACCAGTAGAGTGCGGCGTCTGGATCCGAACCGCGGATGGATTTGATGAAGGCCGAGGCGGTGTCGTAGTGGGCGTCCCCCTTGGCATCATAGACAACGGCTTTGCGTTGAATGGACTCTTCGGCCACATCCATCGTGAGCTCGATGACTCCCTTGTCGTTCTCTGGCGTGGTCAGGCAGGCCAATTCGAGCGCAGTGAGCGCCTTACGGACATCCCCATCGGACTTCTCGGCGAGGTGATGCAGGGCCTTGGGGTCGGCCTCAATGGACTTGTCTCCTAGGCCGCGTTCTTCGTCGGCGATGGCCCGCTCCATGACAGCAAGCACATCCTCGGTGCTGACCGGTTCGAGCTGAAAGACCTGGGACCGTGAAACTAATGGTGAATTGACGTAGAAGAAAGGGTTGTGGGTGGTGGCACCAATGAAGCGCACCACACCCCGCTCAATGTGAGGCAGCAGGACATCCTGCTGGGCCTTATTGAAACGGTGAATCTCATCGATGAAGAGAATGGTCGTCTGGTTGCGAAGATCCCGCCATGTGCGGGCCTGATCGATTTTGGCACGGATTTCTGCCACATTGGACTCCACCCCATTGAGCGATTCGAAGCGTGACCCCGTGCTTTTCGCGATGACATGGGCCAGCGAGGTCTTCCCTGTGCCCGGAGGGCCGTAGAAGATCAGGGAGGTGAAGCGATCTGATTCGATTGCCCTCCTGAGTAGCTTTCCCTCAGCCAGAATGTGCTGCTGCCCAGCCAACTCATCCAGGCAGGCCGGACGCATCCGGGCCGCCAAGGGCTCGTCGGGCAAAACCACCCCTTCCGAGGGGTTTTCTTCCTGAGGTTGAGTGGTAAACAGGTCGCTCACAGCTTCGAATCCCCAATTTAGGCGGCTCGGGCGGCTGGAACCAGCACGGATGCCTTAAATCCCTGATTTTTCAGGGATTTAGGGAGTTATTCACAATTGGTTAGATTTTACGGAAAAGGGAGTTTTTTACCTTGATGGAGAAACTTTGGCCCCGTATCCCTAGGTGATCTGATGATATTGGAATTCGCTTTCTTCTGGCATCCGGGGGGAGGTCAAAGAAAGCCCGATTTCATCTAAGCACTATAAAACGCGCGTTGCGAATTCCGGGGGGAGTTTCAACGCGCGTTTTTTGTGCCTGGGTTCATGCCCGGGTGCCCGCTTTTGGCGGGTCTCTTCAGCTCAGTAGACTTTTCCCGGTCATTTCGGCGGGTTTCTCGAGGCCCATCATGTCGATCAGGGTCGGGGCCACATCCGCCAGGATGCCGTCGCTAATCTTCAGCTGATCGGCATCGTCCGCAACGTAGATGATTTCCACCGGATTGGTGGTGTGTGCGGTGTGTGGTGAGCCATCGGCATTCTTCATGAACTCGCAGTTGCCGTGGTCGGCGGTGATCAGGAGTTTGCCGCCAAGTCGCAAGGTCTCTTCGACCACGGCCTTCACTCCCTCATCGATGGTCTCGACTGCTTTGATGGCCGCATCGACCACACCGGTATGGCCGACCGTGTCGGGATTGGCAAAGTTGAGAATGACCAGATCGTAGTCCTTGAGTTTGGACACCACGGTGTCAGTGACCTCGGGGGCACTCATCTGTGATTTGAAGTCGTAGGTCGGCACGTCCTTGGGTGAAGGAATGATGAAGCGGTCCTCACCTTCAAAGGGCGTTTCCACGCCACCATTGAAGAAGTAGGTGACGTGAGGGTATTTCTCGGTTTCCGCGATGCGCATCTGGGTCTTACCGGCCTGTGCAGCGGCCTCTCCCAGGCCCATTTCCAGGGTCTGAGGACCAAAGACGATGGGGCAACCAAAAGTCTTATCGTATTCAGTCATGGTGACGTAGTGCACCTTGGGAACGGGGCCACGTTCGAAGCCGTCGAAGCCCTCAATGAGGAAGGCCTCCGAAAGTTCTCGGGCACGATCTGAGCGGAAGTTGAAGAATAGCACGACATCGCCGTCACGCACTCGCTGGGAGTTAGCTTCGGCAAAGACCATGGCCGGCATAAACTCATCGGTCTTGTCGTTGCGGTACTGATCAGCAACTGCCTCGCTGGCCAAAACCTTCCTCTCTTCACCCTTGCCGTGGACAATGGCATCCCAAGCCAGTTGCACACGATCCCAGCGCTTGTCTCGATCCATCGCAAAGTAGCGACCGACGACAGTAGCGACTTTGGCTCCGGCACGAGCCGCTTCGTCCTCGACCTTCTCGATGTAGGCAGCACCACCGGTGGGCGAGGTGTCGCGACCATCGGTGATGGCGTGAATCATGATGTCCTCAACACCGGCGTCCTTGGCCAGCTGGGTCATGGCGATGAGTTGGTCCTGATGACTGTGCACGCCACCGTCGGACACCAGACCGATGAAGTGAAGGCGAGAACCGGTGGCCTTCTGCATGGCCTCGGCAAAAACCGGGTTCTCAGCGAGAGAGCCGTCTTCGATGGCTTTGTTGATGCGGGTGAAATCCTGATACACGATGCGCCCAGCTCCGAGATTGAGGTGACCCACCTCCGAGTTGCCCATCTGGCCTTCCGGCAGTCCGACATCCAGCCCGCTGGCCTCTAGGTGGGCTCGCGGATATCCACTCAACTGCTCGTCGTGAAAGGCGGTGTTGGCCAAGAGGACCGCATTGCCGTCTTTTTGAGCCGTTGCCTCGCCGCCGGGGTTGTCGCCCCAGCCATCGCGGATGATCAGTACTACCGGTTTCTTTGCCATGACGCCCGCGCGTGTAACGCCTCTGCACCAGTGCGAGCAAGCACGGATACGGGAATTATCCGTTTCATGCAGCTGTGAAGCTTTGCCGAGAGCTATTCCGCAAGGACTTGCTGCTGCTCAGCGCTCATTGAACGGGC
>CAZIPY010000112.1:0-2345 GCA_964541125.1 uncultured Luteolibacter sp.
GTTTCCCGAGAGCTTGTCGCGCAGCATCTTGCCCATGTGATCGACCGCTCCGGATCGTTCCAGTGCACCACCGATCACAAACAGGCAGGCGATGGTCAGCGGTGCCTCGTTGCTGAAGACCATGACCATCTGCTCCGGACTGATCAGCCCCAGAGCCACGACCAGCACGAGTACGGTCAAGGCCAGCACGTCGGGAGTGGCCCACTCGCGGACGAAAGCCGTCAGCGTGAGGACAATCACGATCAGTGTGAGGGTAATTTCAGGGGTCATGAAATCGGGTTTTACCGGGTTTGGAGAGGGCCGAAGCCTCACCAGTGGTCGGGCCTGCATGCACCCTAGTCCCCGTTTTGGCAAGGGCGGGATGCGAGCCAAAGCGCTCAAATCCTTGAAAATTCAATGATTTGGGCCAAGTCTACACCCATGAATCGCCCTCGGATCTCCTGCAATCTGGCCATTTCGTCCGACGGCAAGATTTCATCCGTGAACCACCGTCCCTCCAACTGGACATCGGAATCCGACTTAAAGAGGCTCAAGGACTTACGCATCGGCAAGGACGCTCTGATGGTGGGACGTGGAACCGCGGAAAACGACCGCATGACCATGACTATCGAAGGAGGCCAAGCCCTGCGCTGCATCGTGTCCAGCCACGGGAAACTGAGCCCCGGTCATCCCATCTTCGGAGCCGATGGTGGCGATATCCACCTTCTCGCTACACAGGGCTACCAGGGCAATCACGGAGACAAACTCACCGTCCACGAAGGCTCTCTGGCCTCATTTCTGGAGAGCTTGCACACGAAATTCGGCGTCCAGAGCCTCCACTGCGAAGGGGGCGGCATGCTGATCCGTGAGCTGACCGAACTCGATGCCATCGACGAGATCCATCTCACGCTGGCGGGTCACACCCTTCTCGGCGGAGCCGAATCCCCCACACTGACCGGAGTCCTGGGCATACACCTCGAAGGATCAAAAGCCTTCGAAATCAGTGAGTTCCAGCCTCAGCCTGAGACCGGGGAATGCTTCCTCAGCTATCGCAGGAAGGATCATTGATCCTTGTCCTTGCCATGATCATCTCCGTGATCGTGTCCGTGATCGTGTCCGTGATCGTGTCCGTGATCGTGTCCGTGATCGTGTCCGTGATCATCATGGCCACCGTGCTGATGCAGCTGCTTGGTGCCATTTGGACCATCGAACTCATGGCGCTCACAGGAAGCACTGAAGAAGGCGATGGCGGCGAGCAGCAGGGAAAAGCGTTTCATTGCGGCGTTTTGTAGCTCCGCTTGTCCGAATTGCAACCCCTTAGAAAGCCCTCTGGCTCGAATTGCGGAAAGTTCCAAGGATTGTCGGATTCGCGTGTCTCATCTGAAGAGAACCTCATCACGAGGAGGGCTGCGCCATTTTACAGCGGACTTACACACCTCACGACTGATCTCACCTAAATCTCTAACTGAGCACCATCCCCCACCCATCAAACCCATGAGAACGATCCTGATCCTCTTCACCCTCGCCCTCTGCGCGCATGCGCAAGATGTCCTGCGCAATGCCGAACAGGCCATGCAGGTCAAACAGTTCGACAAAGCAGCGCAGCTACTCGATCAGCACCTCGCCACCGACAAAGCCGAGCGCAAGGACTACGCCACCTACCTCAAGGCACTCAGTCAGTATCACCTCAAGAAGAAGGGCGACACCGTCAGCATCTGCGATGAGGTCATCAAAAAGCACCCGGACTCCTCATGGAAACGCAAAGCCCTGTTCCTCAAGGCCCGCGCACTTGCCGACCAGAAGAAGTTCGTTGAGGCCGAGAAGATCTATGAAGCGGAAGCCAACCGACTGTTCTCATCGGACCGCAAGGAGGGACTCGCCAAAGTGCTCATCGAATTCGGTGATGAGCTCTGCATCAAACCCAAGGATGATGAAATCGATGCTCCGGCCCCCGACTTCGGCAAGGCCATCCAACTCTACAATCAGGCACTGACGATGGACATCAGTCGCGAAGTCCGCGACGAGGTGGAATTCAAGATCGCCCGTGCTTATCACGAGACCAACAACTTCCGCGAGTCCGAGCGCCGTTATCAGAAGTATCTCGCCGAATTCGACCCCAAGTGGGCCGGCCCCATCGGCAGCCCCGAACGTCTGCGTGGGCAACTCCGCGAAAACCCCCTCCCCGCCGGCAAATACTGGCGTGAAGTGCGTTTCCATCTGGTTGTAGCCCAGCTCTCCCAGGATGGCCAGCAGGTCATCATCATTCCCGGCCAGCGTCACCAGAAGATCCGGGTCGCCCCCGATCCACTCCCCCACCTCCCCAAGCTCAAGATCGCCCGCCAGAACGCCGAAGATCTGATCAAACT
>CAZIPY010000113.1:0-24721 GCA_964541125.1 uncultured Luteolibacter sp.
GAGCCCAGCTTCGAGATTGATGTGAAGCTCACTGTCAAAGGTCAGGAGCCCCGTTGGATCGAGGTCGCTGGCTGCGGCATGGTTGATCCTGCTGTCTTCGAAGCCATCGACGGTCAGCGCAAAGACGACGCTTTCGCATCCGAAAAAGTCACTGGCTTTGCTTTCGGCATGGGCCTCGACCGTCTGGCGATGATTCGCTGGGGCATCAAAGACATTCGCCTGCTCATCGAGAACGATGTGCGCTTCCTCTCTCAGTTTTCGTAAGCCATGAATACTTCCCTCAACTGGCTCTCCACTCACTTGGATCTCGGCGGCAAGTCCACCGAGGAGCTCGACGATTTGCTGACTTTTGCCGGCGTTGAAGTCGAAGGTATCGAATCCAAGGGCGTCAGCTCAGACAAAATCGTCGTCGCTGAAATCAAGGAGGCTGAGCAGCATCCCAATGCGGACCGTCTCAAGGTCACCCAGGTAGACTGCGGTGAAGATGGTCTCCGCCAGATCGTCTGCGGCGCCACCAACTACAAGGTGGGCGACAAGGTTCCCTGCTGCCTTCCCGGCGCGGCACTCGGCGGTGGCTTCACCATCGGTGAAACGAAGATGCGCGGCGTGGAATCCAAGGGCATGCTTGCGGCTTCCGAAGAGATCGGCCTGCCCAAAGGCGAAGATGGACTGATGATCCTCTCTCCTGATGCGGAGATTGGTAAGCCGGTGAAGGAGATGTTCGATTCCGATACCCTGCTGGAACTCGAAGTCACTCCCAACCGCCCCGATCTGCTCAGTCATCGTGGCATGGCACGTGAACTCGCAGCTCTGCTCAAAACGGATCTCAAGCCGCTCGAGATTCCTGCGGTGACCACGGGCCCTGCGACCGAAGTGACCATCGAAGCGCCCGAGGCTTGCCCGATGTATTCGGCCATCCGCGTTTCAGGTGTGAAGGTGACCGAATCGCCAGACTGGATGAAGACCCGCCTCGAGGCGATCGGACTTCGTCCCATCAATAACATCGTCGACATCACCAACTTCGTGCTCCACGAACTCGGCCAACCCCTCCACGCCTTTGATGCGACCAAACTGAGTGGTGGTATCGTCGTTCGTATGGCTAAAGCAGGTGAGAAGTTCGCTGCCCTCGATGAGAGTGAACACGAACTGACCACTGACGATCTGCTCATCTCCGACGCCTCCGGTGCCGCTTTGGCTATGGGCGGTGTCATGGGTGGTCTCGATTCGGGCGTGACCGAATCCACCACCGACATCCTTCTCGAGTCCGCCTACTTCACGCCGCAAGGCATCCGCCGCACTTCGCGTCGCACGGCTCTGATGTCTGACTCTTCCTACCGCTTCGAACGCGGTGTGGATCCCGAAGGCGTGCTGCCTGCTTCCGCTTTGGCTGTGAAACTCATCCTTGAGCTGGCCGGTGGCAGCGCCGAAGAAATCACCCAAGTGGCTGGAGAAGTGCCGACCCTGACTCAGCCCGTCACTCTCGATTCCGCCAAGCTCGACCAGCTCATGGGTGGCTCCATCTCTCTCGAAGATGCCGAAGCCATCCTCACCGGTCTTGGCCTTGGCAAGCTCGATGGCGGCCAGTGGGAGATCCCATCTTTCCGCGCTGACCTGCAGCGTCACATCGACCTCGTTGAGGAAATTGCTCGTGTGCACGGCTTGGACAACGTTCCTTCGCGTTCGCTCGGTGCCTACGTGCCTAGCAGCGACGTCGACGCCGCCTACGACGCGGACATGGTGCTTCGCCGCCGCCTCGCTGCCATGGGTCTCTTTGAATGTCAGACCATCAAACTGATCGCCGATGGTCAGATGGCCGACGCGCTACCGCTGCGCCCCCTACAGGATGGTGACGTCATCCGCGTGAAGTCGCCACTCAGTGAGGACCACGCTGTCATGCGCCCGAGTATGGTGCCCGGTCTTGTGGACAGTGCCGCACGCAACGTCCGCCAACAGGTAAAGTCGCTCCGCCTCTTCGAAATGGGCCGCGTCTTCCGCAATGCTGGCGGAGGTAAAGCTGTCGATCAGGAAAGCGATAACCTCGGCATCCTTCTCGGTGCCGATGCCGCACCTACTGCCTGGAACCAGGAAGCGCGTGAGAGTGATCTCTACGACCTCAAGGGTCTGATCGCCGCACTGCTTCCCAACCAGACCATTCGCTTTTCTCCCCGCGAGCGCGACGGCTTTGCTCTCGCCTGCGACATCAAGGCCGGCACCCAAAACATTGGGGTCTTTGCCCGTCTCTCTCCTGCCCGCGAACGCGCGCTCGATTTCGAATCACCCGTCTACGTGGCCGAACTCGACCTCGGCAAACTGCGTAAGCTCCTGGCCGGCATCGAGCACGTGGAAGACCTTCCTCAATTCCCCGGCTCCTCGCGCGACGCCGCGATGGAGATGGATGCAAGCCTTCCGAACGCCGATATTGAGCAGGTACTCGACAAGCTCAAGGAGCCCCTGTTGGTCAGCTCCGAATGCTTCGCCGTGTTCAGCGATCCGAGCGGGGAGAAGCTCGCTGCCGACCGCAAATCGGTGGCCTACCGCTTCACCTACCGTGCCGCGGATCGCACCCTCAAGGCCAAGGAGGTCGACGAGGCCCACCAGAAGGTCCTTGAGGCCCTCAGTGGTAAGTTGAAATTGAACTTCCGCTGAGCAGCGCCATCCGCTTCGGGGCTTGCCCCCACTCGGTAGCTGCTAGTAGTTTACCATCTATCCACTTTCCATGATGGTCACGAATTGACCTGTTGCGAGGGTGTCAAAAAGTGATGGCTGACGATCCTGATGCAGTAGATGGCTTGTGGACCCGATCCGTGGGATCTGGAGGAGAGCCCGACTCTGCCGCATTGCTGGAGCTTTTTCAGACCTATTGGTATCCCATCTATGTCTGGTGGAGGAGGGCAGGTCTCGATGCGGACTCATGCGCCGTGGCCACCTTGGCTTCCATCGAAGCGTGGATGGGACCTGATGCTCCAAGTGCTCAGGATGAAGGGGTGGATCGAGTCCGCGATTGGGTGCCTGCAAGGCTACGCCAATGTGCCGAAAGCGGCGTTAAATTGCATCAGGCTCCGGCCTTTGAGATTGATGAGGAGTCCGCAGAAGAAAGATATGCAGCGGAACCCGAGGGTGAGGTTGATGCGGTCTTTGAAAGAGCGTGGTCGATCATTGTGGTCGATACAGTGATGATTCAGCTCAAGGCTGAGTTCAAGGCGCGTGGGGAGGAAGCGGCGTTCAAGGAATACAAGGCCTTTTCGGGCTTTGACCAATCGAACACCGAGAATTACTCGTCAGTGGCCCAAAGATTGGGGCAAACTTCGGGTTCTGTCAGGAAGGCGGTGTTTGATTTCCGCAACCGTCAACGTGAACTGCTGATGGCCATGGTTAGGGACACGGTTCTCGACCCGAGCGACGCGGAAAGCGAAGTCACGGCCTTAATGATTGCCAGTTATGGAGGCGAAGGCGATGAAAACAGCCCGGTACCAACCAGCATTCAAGGCCTGCGCCCCGACGAAGTGTTTGCACGGGCCATGCGCAGCGTCCAGATGACCACCGACGGTTCCGGCAATTGGATTCCTCCTACGATTGAGGAAGCGACCCTGCTCTTTCCCCAATATGAAGTGTCAGACCTGATCGGCAGGGGAGGCATGGGTGCCGTGTATCGAGGGCGGCAGGTGGAGCTGGATCGGACAGTGGCGATCAAGTTGCTGCCGCTCGAAGTCAGCGTGGATCCCAATTTTGCAGACCGCTTCCGACGTGAGGCGCGCGCCATGGCCAAGCTGCATCATCCCAACATCATCAGCATCCATGACTTTGGCACGACTACAGAAGGTCATTTGTATTTTGTCATGGAATACGTGGAGGGAACTGACCTTCACCAGTTGATTCATGGCGTGGGTGTCGATCCGGACCAGGCGCTCTCCATCATCACCGGTACTTGCGACGCTTTGGCGTACGCTCATGGCAAAGGTGTGGTCCATCGTGATATCAAGCCAGCCAACATCATGGTCAGCACGGAGGGTGAGGTTAAAGTCGCCGACTTCGGTTTGGCCCGACTTACGGATCCCGGACCTGAAGAACTCGGACGCACCATGACTGGTGCCGTGATGGGAACACCGGATTACATGGCTCCGGAACAGACCAGAGGCATGGATGTCGACCATCGCGCTGACATCTACAGCCTCGGAGTCATGCTCTATGAGATGCTTTGCGGAGAGGTGCCGCGCGGGATCTTTGATCCTCCGAGTGTCCGAGTTCCTGGGGTGAGCGAAAAGATGGACCAGCTTGTCATACGGGCCATGCAGCAACAGCCGGACCGCCGATATCAGAGTACTCAGGAGATGAAGGCTGAGGTCAAGGCTGTCAGGACCGGTGCGGCGCACCCGGCAGGTCGGGCGAAGTCGAAAAAGCCCGCTTCAGTGGGAGGTGGTTCCGGCAATAAGTTGAAACTCATCTACATGGTTTCGGGTGCCGTGGCTCTACTCGTGGTGTTGCTCGCCATTTCTGGCGTTTTTTCATCGAAGCCGAGCGAGCCCGAATCCGTTGCAGACAGCAGCTCTAGCCAGCCAGCAGTCGAGCCCCCTGCGGCAGGCAATCATGCAGCAAAGCCGGCTCCGAACAAACCAGCTCAAGCAAAACCTAAGCCGCCCAAGCCTTCTCCGCCAAAGCCCAGGCCAAACAAGCCTCTAGTCGCGGTCGACAACACGAAGCCCGTGCAGGTGTTTCTTCTGATGGGTTCCGCATCCATGATGGGGCGTGGACAGGTCGATCCCGTAGGCCAACAAGGGACACTCCGTACGCTGGTAAAGCAACAAAACCGTTATCCGTATCTATTGAGCGAATCAGGAGGATGGGCGACTCGACAAGATGTGAAATCCTTTAGAATGCGTCATGGGTTCGGCACCCGAGAGGATCAGCTTGAGGGCGGGCCGTTGACTGTGCGTGGCAATTTTATCAGTGTGGACCAAGCTTTGGGTAAGAAGTTGGGCGACGCCATGAATGCGCCGGTCCTGCTCTTGAACGTGGCAAGCGGGAACCGTTCTCTGGGTTGGGACCTTCTACCACCGGGAAGCAATCGTTTTGTGGAGAACGGCAGGATTTATGCCGGATACAAGGACAACCGGCAGAACTGGGTGGAAGGTGATAACTCCAAGCCATCTCCAAAGTGGTATGCGGGCAAGCAGTATGACATCGACGTTGGGGCTGCCAAAAAGGTTCTGGCAGATTTCAAGACCCACTACCCAGATGCTCCCGGCTATGAGATTGCCGGCATCTTCTGGTGGCAGGGCCACCGGGATACGACCAGTGGGGTTTTTGCCAGGCGATACGAACAGAATCTCGTTCAGATGATCAAGGCCTTGCGTGACGAGTTCAAGGCACCCAAAGCGCCCTTTGTCATTGCGAGCTATGGCGTCGGAGGAACCCAGCAATCAGGAATTGCCAAGCAGATCCACGAGGCTCAATTCGCCGTCTCCGACGATGCGAAATATCCCCAATTCAAGGGGAATGTGGTTACTATCGACTCGAGACCCCATTGGCGTGGTCCAGCTCAATCTCCTGCCCTGGGCGGGCCGGAGAAAGGGTATTATCATCATAATGCGGAAACTTACATGGAGGTGGGCCTAGAGATGGGAGACGCCATGGTCGAGATGCTGCTGCTCCGCTGATGGTGAGGAACAGAGGTTTTTGAGGGCAAAAATCATTGGATTTCTGGGATTTTTCTTGATCATTCACAATTTTCAGAAAAAACTGAAAATAAGAAAGGGGAGAAACCACTCCCTTTCCTGACGCTACGAGAACCATGAATGACGATGCATTGATCCTAGGACTGAGATTAGCAGGTCTCATGATGGTTGGGCTGGTCGTCGCCAACTTTGTGGCCGCTAAGCGCTTTCGTTATGCCGATAATCTGGAGGCATCAGACACCATCGTCCGCCAGATCTTCTACGTTCACTGCGGCTACATCATCCTGATCATCGCCGGTTTGGCTACGCTCTGCTTGGGTTGGCCCGAGCTGCTATTGGAGGAGGGGATGGGCCGAGTGCTGAGTTCCTTTTTCGCCCTCTTCTGGGGAAGTCGAGTGGCCGTGCAAATGACCTACTACGATTCGGAACTGCGTCGCGATGAGCGCTTCTGGGACTTCTTCTTCCTCGCCGTTTTCATTGGTCTCACCACCATCTTTACCCTCACCGCTCTGTTCACATGAAGGAACTACTCGACATCGGAATCAAGATTGGAGGGGTGTCGCTGCTCCTGCTCTGCGTAGTCAGCTTCTGGATTCCCGGTGTGCTCGATTGGAAGAAGAAGCTGAGCGTTCTAAGCCCACTGATGCGCGAGATGTGGTGGACCTATGCTGCCTACGTGTTGGGTAGTCACCTGTTCTTCGCTGTCCTGCTTTTGTTTTTCGGCGACTGGCTAATGGGCGGTGGCGGACCGGTAATTGCCATGCTGAGCTTCATGTTTCTGTGGTGGGGGGTACGGCTCTACCTGCAATTCTTCGGCTTTGATCTAGTGGAGGTCGAACCCACGCCCTTCAACCGCTTTGCCAAACACATGCTGAGCCTGCTCTTTATCTGTTTGGTTACTCTCTTTGCGCTGCTCATTGGCTGGAACCTGGGTTGGATTGGAGGTGGGGGATGATCCTCATCATGGTCATCATCGCCTTGGCCATCCTCATCGGGCCGCCGATGGCGATGATGCGCAGTCATGTTGCCCGGCGGCTAACGGGTTGGTTGCTGCTGGCTAGCTTCGTAGCTGCCACGCATTTCATGCTTTGTGAGGCATCACCGGTGCTTCGCATGTTCGGAATCTGTTGCGTGCTCTTGGCCAGTATGAAGGGCTTGGTCTACGCGGAATGGGCACGAACGGATAAGCTCTCCTTGGTCAACTATCTGGTCTTTGCCACCTGTTGGTTTGGCATGGATCCCGCCAGTTTTCGCAAGCGCAAGACGGGATTGAGTTGGAAGGGAGACCTCGGCGCCGGCATGGCCCTGACCAGTGTTGGCCTGATCATATCTTGGCTGGTCTGGGAGCTGGGGCTGCATTGGATCTGGACCGTCTTCATTCCCATGAGCTTGGCTTTTCACTTCGGCATTCTTCGTTTGCTGAAGTCTGCTATGAGGCTTGCCGGCTATCCGGTGCGCACCCTCTTTCCCAATGTGCTGGTGGCCCGTGGCATCGGCGACTTCTGGAGTCGGCGCTGGAACGTCGGCTACTCGCAAATGATGCAACGTCTGGTGGGCCGCCCCGTCACCAAGATGGCTGGCGATTCTGCGGGGATCATGGCGGTGTTTATGGGTTCGGGTATTCTCCACGAGCTCGCCATCACGCTGCCGGTACGTAGCGGTTATGGCCTGCCCACCCTCTACTTCACCTTTCACGGCTTGCTGGTTCTGGCGGAAAGCAAGAGTGGCAGACCCATTGGCCGCATTCCCAGTCTCTTGCTAGTTGCCGCGCCCATCTTTCTGCTATTTCCGTCTGCCTTTCAGAACGAAGTCATTCTTGAGATTCTCAGTTGGTTTGGCCGGATTGAACTCGTCATGCCCTGAGCTTGCAGGTAGGAGTCAGGTCTTGTGGAGGAGATGACCGAACAACCCAAGCGCTGGTTCAAGCGTGCTGGTCTGCGCGTGCGGATTCTTATTGGGGTTTTGTTGCTCATCTTGTCGCTGCCATTTGCTTTTAAGCTTTGGATGTGGGCGAACAGCCACGATCTAGAGCCACCCGACGTCAGTGATCTGCGGCATGCACCACCGGTGATTGAGGAAGGAGAGAATGCTTATCCGGTCCTCCAAGAGATCATGAGGTCAATGTCATGGTCTATGACTAGTGAAGAGGAAAAGGCATATTTGAATGGTGAAGATGCCGATCGCAGTATTGAGCTTAAAATCGCTCAGGCATTGGACGCGAATACGGAATGCCTTGATCAGGTCTTTAAGGCGGCGGAGTTGAATCTCTGTGCAAACCCTGGACCGCCATCGTCCTTCCAAACGAGAGTCGAATTCTTCAAGGAGCTGCGGACCTTTCCCGGAATGATGCGTTCGTTCGCCCGCTATGAGAGTGCCTCTGGGAACGACTCAAGATCGGTGGACTTGTGTCTTGCGCTCTTTCAATGTGGGCAGCTCTACAAGCAGCATCCTGACGCAATTCTTTATTACCTCATGGGCATTTCATGGGGTGAAGAAGCTCTCCAAGAGATGATTTATTTGATTCAGGGTGGTAGTCTGTCCGATGAGGATCTGGGGCGAATCACCCGTGTGTTGTCAGAGGCCGAGTCTGACGCGGTCTACCTCCGCCGAGCGATCAAGAATGAGTATCGGGTGGTGGAAGAGATGATGGAGTTCATGAGGCAGGCCATGGAGAAGGACGCCGGAGAAGATATCTTTGGTGAAGGGCAGAAGTTGGGAGTCGTCAGGAAATACATGACGGCGCGTTACCTCTTTCATCCCAACCGCACGCTTCACCAATGCGCCGAGCACTTCCGCGGCATGCTTCGCAATGTCGATAAACCCTTCTCGAAGATCGAAGATTCGTATCATGAGCAGTTGATGGATAATGATGTGTCCGCATTACGGCTGATGTTTCGCCGTAATATGGTGGGTGAAGTGATCACGGGTATTGCGATGCCTGTCTTCAATAGTACCTTTCGCAGGCGGTGCCTGCATGATGCTCAGGTTGCAAATGTCTCGGCGCTGGCGGCTCTCGAGCTTTACCGCCGAGAACATGGTGAGTTACCTGGTGCATTGGATGCCCTCACGCCCGATCTCATTACGTCGATTCCACTCGATCCCTTTAATGGCAAGCCCCTCGGCTATATTCCCGAAGAACAGCTCATCTATTCGGTGGGTGCGGACGGAGTCTATGACCCCAAGGGTTACGATGACATCGTCATTCATCTAAAGGGCCCCGCTGAGTGAGCGGGGCCCTGCGATGCATCAGAACGAGTATTTCGCGCCGATATAGGCCGTGCGGCCTAGTGATGGGTATCCAGGGTTCAGCGAATACTCCTCATCCAGGAGATTCTCGATGCGCCCATGGATAGACCAGTCCTCACTGATCTGCCATTCGGAGACCAAGCGAAGCACGACAAAGTCTTCCGTGCTGGGGCGGTCAAAAACTCCAATAGCACCCAGACCAACGCGAAGGTCTTCTACTGGCTGGACGCTTGCGTTGAGTTGGAGCTGATGCTTTGGACGTCTCGCCAGCCTGCCATCGTCACCCGGATCATCCGGATCGTTAGAATCCGTCATCAGGTAAGTATAACCGGCATTGATTGCCCATTGTTCGTTAGGCTGATAGGTGATGCTGGCTTCAATGCCCTTGGTGGTGGCTTCCTTGATGTTGTAGATGTCGAATACTCCACCTCCGATGTCGTTGGATTCGATCAGGTCGTCGATTTCATTGTGGAAGAAGACGAGAGAACCACTCAAGCGATCGTTCATTAGCGATTGATTGATCCCGATCTCGTAGGATTGGCTGCGTTCCGGTTCCGCCCGAGTGGTTGGATCAGCATCGAAGATGATGTTTTGAGCTGCGGGAGGTGCGTAGGCATTGGCCGCCTTGGCAAAAACGGAAGTGCCGATGTCCCTGAAGTGCTGGATGAGCATGATGTTGCCAGTCGCCTCGTTGTCGTAGTCAGAGAAGACGTCGTAGCGAAGGCCTCCCCGAACTTCAGTGTCATCAGTTAGCATCCAAAGTACTTGGGCGAAGGCTCCAACTTGGTTGAAATCTTCTTCATACGAGTTGAATACACTCACAACGTCGTCACTGCGGTAAATGGCGCCTACGGTCAGAAGAGAGTCATCGAGGATGGATAGGTCTGCCTGAAAGCTTACTTCATCGCTCTCCAGTTGGTTGTCGAATGGGAAGATGCCGAAGACGACTCCTGTCGATTGCCACTCGGATCTGGAGTAGAACAGATGCATGGACAGGTCGTCGTCTGCATAACGAATTCCCGGTGAAATCAGCCAGCTGGAGGTGCTCGCCTCATCGGTGTCAGAAGGGAAGCCAGTAGACCCTGGCAAGTCCTTGTCGTTGTCATGACCCAATGCAATCAGCTCCAACTGAAGACGATCATTCAATTGATAGTCGATTCGTGAGCTGAAGCTGTTCTGGCTGAAGTCGTCATTGGCGCGCTCATTGTCGGTCGACATCAGGTCTGTGGAGAAGCTGAACCCAAAGCGTTCATCGCCGAAGCGGGTTTGGAGGCCGGTATGGGTATACGAGTTTGAACCAAACTCTTGGGCAAGGTTGGTTTCAGGACTGATCACGCCAAGGCCGGACCTCATGCGGGTGTCGACCACACCACCAATATTGCTACTGCCATACTGTACGCTGGAAGGACCGCGCTGAATCTGGACACTTTCTGTATTCGAAAAGTTCAGGAACTCGAGATCGTATTGGTTGGCCAAACCCGGGTTGAGTCGGCGGCCATCCACGAAGAATGAGCTGTGGGAACTCTCAGTGCCGCGAATGGACATCGATGAGACGCTGCCGGGGGCTCCGTTGGCCCACAGGAAGATACCGGGTTCCCGACGAAGGGTATCGATCAGGCTTCTGTCCTGCCAGGTTTCAAGATCCTCCCTAGGGATCCATGAGACCGAGGGGGAAACTCGGTCCATGCTGAGCGGAGTTCGAGTGCCAACCACAACGGTCGGCTCCAGCGTGGGAATGGTGGTGGCGGCGTGAGCCGATGTCTGGGCGAATAGTGCGGTCGTCAAGGCGACGGCACTCCAATGTCTGCCTCTTGAAGGCTTGGGGTGTTGTTTCATTCGTAGGTGTTCACAGTCCGTAGATCGCGGACGGTTGAATCTCCTCTCCTGGCTGGCATTCTGGCTGCCCCAAGCATTTGAGATCAAAGGCTCAGGGGTCACAGTGGCGATACCGCGCTGGAATTTCACCAGCTTTCCCATCTATTTCCTGCCCTTGGGAGGGCCTCCGGGTGAGGGCCGACATCTCTGCCGACGGCCGTGGGCATAAGGTTAGCAGGGGATTCATGCAAGGCCTGTATGCTTGTGGCTTGACCTTGGCCCTCAGTCATCGTTCCTTCCCCGCCCACACCCGATCCCCCAATGCTTCGCCAAGTCCTCAAGTCCAAGCTCCACCGCGCCGTGATCACGGATGCGGATGTGAACTATGAGGGCAGCATTGAAATCCCCCGCGATCTGATGGATGTGGCCGATCTCTGGCCTGGCGAGAAGGTGCTGGTGGCTTCCATCACCACCGGTGCGCGCTTGGAGACCTACGTGCTCGAAGGCAAGCCGGGCACGGGTAAGATCCTCATCAATGGGGGTGCGGCTCATCTGATCCGCGAGGGTGAGCGTGTAACCATCATGGCTTTCGCCATCACCGACACGCCTCCCGACGCCAAATCCTTCCTGCTCGACGACCACAATCAGGTAGTTCGTGAAGCCAATTGAGGCCCCTCCACGGACTTTGTTCTGGCGAGTCATTGAATCTGAATTATTCTATCAGCGTGAAATCGATCTGGATTTGCCTGCCCCTCGCCATCGCTCTGGCACTTAGTTCCTGCCAGCCCATTCAGCAGGGAGGTGGCGATGGTCCCAAGCCGGTCCTACGTGCTGGCCATTTTGCCCGAACCCTCATCGACAACACCTCCTTTTTCCGCCAGATCCCTCTGGCTGGTGGTCAGGCCGACCTGCTGCTGCAGCGTCACACCACCATGAAGGTGATCCAAATCGACCCGGGTTACTGCCGCGTGGAGCTGGACAGTGGAGAGATCGGCTTCGTGATGACTGCCATGATCGAGCCGATTCCGGTGAAGGTGCCGGAGCGGCCGGTTGACGAGCCCATCGATGGCCCCACCATCATTGAACCCATCGATCCAGACCCTCCGGTCGGTCCGGGTGTCCCCGATCTACTGCCTCCGACGATTGATCCGGAGCCCTGAGCTTCCTAATGGGATTAATCCCGGTGCTGCTCGTAAGCATCCACGATGCGTCCGACCACCGGATGACGGACGATGTCCGCGCCGCTCAGGTATTGAAAGGCAACCCCATCGGTGTCGCGCAGAGCGTGTTCCGCTTCATGTAGGCCAGAGCGGATGCCAGCCTTGAGGTCGATCTGCGAACTGTCGCCGGTGATCACCATGCGAGATTCTTCACCGAGTCGGGTCAGTGCCATTAGCATCTGTTCGCGGGTGGTGTTTTGAGCCTCGTCGAGAATCACAAAGGAGCGCGCCAGGGTGCGTCCGCGCATGTAGGCAAGGGGTGCGATTTCAATGGTGCCATCTTCGAGGTAGCGTTGCCCCACCTCGGGATCGAGCATGTCGTGAATGGCGTCGTAGAGCGGACGCAGATAGGGAGCGACTTTTTCCTGCAGGTCGCCGGGGAGGAAGCCGAGGGCTTCACCGGCTTCCACTGCGGGGCGGGTGAGGATGATGCGACGGATGACCTTCTGCTTCAGTAGGGTCAGAGCCATGGCCATGGCGAGGTAGGTTTTGCCGGTGCCCGCTGGACCAATGCCGAAGACGACATCATTGGTTTCGATAGCACGCACGTATTCGAGCTGGGCTGGGGTGCGAGGTACCACGGGCGACTTTCCTCGCGAGCCCACCAACTTGACCTCGGCGAGGTCGGTGACCGTGATGTCTCCCGCCTTGGCGGCCACATCGATGGCGAGCTTGAAGTCGCGAGTGTCAATGCTGCTGCCCTTGCGTTTGGCGTTTTCCAGATCCTCAAACACGGCCGCTGCCCTTTGCACGGCCTGTTTCTCGCCACTCAGCTTGAGCCAGCCATCACGGGTCACAGCCTCCACGCCTAATGCCGCCTCTAAATGGGCGAGATTGGCGAGATCATTGGCGAACAGATCGTGGAGGAACTGCGGCGTGTCGAACTCGAGGGTGATTTCAGTCATGCGCTTGGGGCGGGAGAGGGCATTGATTCCTCACCAAGTTTCGCCCCCGAACAAGGCGAAAAGCGACCTAGGCTCTCTTGGTTCTTGAATCCGGTCCTCCCTCGGCTTGAATAGCGGCTGTGAAACTTCTCGCCCTCGCCCTGCTGATGCTCTGCCTCGCCAATTGTGCGGGGACCAAGGATGCCCTGACTGTCCGCCAGTTCCAGCTGCGAGATCAGGAAACAACAGGTGGTGTAGACGAGCCGATGGTGCGCATGGAGAAACTGCGCCGCCTCCACGGTGCCGTCAGCATGGAGGAGCGCCGCCAGCGCTTGGGCCAGTATTACACGCTCAATTGGCAGGATCACAAGGGGGTGGGCACCGGTCCAGTGGAGGTCCTCTTTGAGTACCGCCAGGGCGGCACAGCCAGTGAAATCAAGCGGCTGAGTGAGGTCTATCCTGCCACCGAGAGCGAGGGCATGGTCGAATTCGCAGTGGTCGGCGACAACTATTTCGACAACGGCAAGGTGCTCGCCTGGCGGGCGTCGGTCAGTCGCGGAGGTGAAGAGCTCGCTTCAGAGCAGTCCTTCCTGTGGGAGTAAGTGCCCGGCTCGGACGGCGTGTCAGGAGGGCCTGTGGGAATCGATGGTGCAACCCAGATGTCGGTTGACCTAAAAGTCTGAATTTGCTAAGATTTTCGGCCTCTATTCGCGTATATGCGTCCTAATTAGTGACTGTGGATCATCCAATCACCTGTGGCATTTTCAAAGGGTTCAGTTGGATCCGTTGCGAGGGCAAGGGTTCGTTCATGAATAGCCCGATGATCAAGTCGTTTGGTGAGGCTCGGATGAGTGAAGGAGAGTCGATTCTGGTCGTCGACCTTGCCAGCTGTAGCGGCATGGACTCGACCTTTATGGGGACCCTCGCCGGGATGGCCACCCGCTTGGCTGCGGTGGACGGAGGAGCGCTTCAGGTAGCGGAAGCCGATGAGCGCAATCGCAGGTCTCTGGAGGACCTCGGACTCGACTTCCTGATGCAAATCAATCCCGAAGATGCCGGATGGAATGACCGCCTGGAAGAGATCCGCGCCTGCCTTGAGCCGGCTCAGCCGACTGATTCTCCAAATCAGCTGGATAGGGCACGACATGTGCTTCAAGCTCATGAGGAGCTCTCGGACATCAGCGAAGAGAATGCCCGCGAATTCCGAACCGTCGTGGGAACCCTGAAGAAGCAGGTGTCCGATGAACCTGATTCTGAATCCTGATTCCTCGCATTGAGATGCCACCGACCGACATCCCGCCGACCTTGCACTATCTGTTCGGTGCGCTGCTGGGTTTGATGGCGATCAGCATCATCGTGATGGCATTCGCCATCCGAAATCAGAGGCGCCGCAACCGCCGGATGCGCACCCGTTTCCGTGACTTCGAGGGAGAGGAGGAACGCATGTTCTCCTTCCTTCACGACCTCGGTGAGGCCATCGAATGCGAGCCCTCCCATTCGGCGCTTTCCCGCATTATTGTCGACGGCATTTCCAAGGTGGTGAACGCCCAAGGTGGGGCCATCTACTTCCTCAACGATGAAGGAGACTCTCTGGTGCCGGCTTATCTCTCAGCCAAATGCCCGCCTCTGGTCGGCATTCCCTATGAGGTGCGCAAGAGAGCGACTCGCGATTCCCGGGCGCTGGACAGTCACATCCGCCTGTCTCGGGTGGGCATGGATGAGGGGATTCTCGGTTATTGCCTCACGGTGGGAGCACCCATCCACGTGAAGGATGTGAAGAGCCATCCCTCCCTTGCGGACAGTTTGGTCAACTACAACTACGACGTCACCGTGATGGCCGCGCCTCTGAAGCATGCAGGCAAGCATCTCGGCGTATTGGCAGTGGCGCGCATGCATCAGGACGGTCCTTTCAAGCCCAATGACTTTGCCGTCTTCAGTTCCGCAGCGGAGCAATCCTCCTTCGCCATTGGCAATGCCCAGGTTCATCGCGAGGCCCAGGAGAAGCGGCAGATGGACACCGAGCTGCGCAACGCTCGCGAAGTTCAGCGGGTACTCCTGCCGCAGGAGGAACCGGTTATTCCCGGCTTTCGGGTCTGCGGCGTGAACGTTCCGGCACGCGTGATTAGTGGCGATTACTACGATTACATAGAGCTCGGTGATCAGAAACATGGCATCGTGATTGCCGATGTCTCGGGTAAGGGAGTTCCCGCCGGTCTGTTGATGGCCATGTGCCGCAGTTCGCTGCGCTCGGTGGCTCAAGGTAAAATTTCTCCTGCCGAGGTTCTCTCGGCGGTCAACCGCCAGCTGTTTCCCGATATTCGTGAGGACATGTTCATCAGCATGGCCTTCTACATTGTCGACGAGTCCAGCAGTAAGGTGACCATGGCTCGGGCTGGCCACGATCCCGCCCTGTGGTATCGCCATGCCAGCAAGGAGGTGGAGCAATTGCGCTCGCCGGGAATGGCTCTTGGAGTCGACGAGGGATCCGTTTTTGAGCGAGTAATCCAGGATCACGAAGTCCAATTGGAGTCAGGTGACTGCCTCCTGCTGCATACCGACGGCGTGCGCGAGGCGCTCAACGACAAGGATCAGGAGTTCGGCATGGAGCGAATGTCTGCCAGCTTCAAGGAGGCGGCCATGCTGGGGGCTCAATCGGTGCTGGATCGCATTCAGGACGAATTGGGCCAATTCACGGGTCAAGGCCGTCAGATGGATGACATCACACTGGTTGCAATTGAGAAGAAACGTTGATTTTCAGGTCATTTTCGGCTCAAACCTGTCCCCAAAACGGCGTGGTTGCGGGTGAAATTGCATGTTGCCCGAAGTGCCAAGATGCCATCAACTCTTCCCATGCGCTTCGACCCCATCCCTTCCGGTCTTTTCGAGCGGAACCGCAAACGCCTGACTGAGCTTCTTAAGCCCGGCAGCATGGTGATTTTGCACGCCAACGACGTCTATCCCACCAACAACGACGGGGTTCTCCCACTCAAGCAGAATGCCAATATGCTCCATCTCTGCGGCATTGATCAGGAGGAAACTATCCTGCTGCTGTTCCCGGATGCCCCCGAGCCACGTGACCGCGAGATTCTCTTCGTCAAGGAGACCAGCGACTGGATGGCCATCTGGGAAGGCGCCAAGTTCACCAAGGAAAAGGCGCGTGAGATTTCCGGAATTGAACGTGTCGAATGGCTTAGTGCCTTCGAAGGCAACTGGCACCGTTTGGCTGCCGCAACCGAGAACTTCTATCTCGAAACCAATGAAGGAAACCGCGTCACCAATCTCAACTTCATGGAGACCCGCAACGGTCGCTTCATTGAAGAATGCCAGAAGCGCTACCCACTCCACAACTATGAGCGCCTGACCAAGGCGATGGAGAAGATTCGCGTCATCAAGGATGCGGAGGAAATCAAGATCATCCAGAAGGCCTGCAACATCACCGAGGCCGGCTTCCGTCGCATCCTGCCCTTCATCAAGCCTGATGTCGGTGAGTGGGAGATCGAAGCTGAACTGCTGCACGAATTTGTTCGTCGCGGTTCTCGCGGTTTTGCCTATCCGCCCATCATCGGTTCGGGTTCCAGCAACTGTGTGCTGCACTACGTCGAGAACAACAAGCGCTGTAAGGACGGAGAGTTGGTGCTGCTCGATGTCGCTGCCGAATACCTCGGCTGGGCGAGTGATCTGACCCGCACCGTGCCGGTCAATGGCCGCTACACCGATCGTCAGCGTGACGTCTATGACGCCGTGCTGCGTGTGTATCGTGGTGCCAACGACATCCTGCGTCCGGGAACTTGCCTGATGGAATTCCAGAAGCAGGTCATCGAAATCATGGAAGGTGAGTTGATCGGTCTCGGTCTGTTCAGCGCCAAGGAGGCCAAGGCCCAGGGCAAAGACAAGGCACTGGTGAAGAAGTATTTCATGCACGGCACTTCCCACCACATGGGCATCGATGTGCACGACGTCTTCGGTGGTCCTGCCGAGATCACCGAGGAAGACATGGTCTTCACCATCGAGCCCGGCATCTACATCCAGGAGGAGGGCTTTGGTGTCCGTCTCGAGGACGATGTCGTCATTGGTAAAGACGAAAACTTCAACCTCATGGGCAACATTCCTATCGAGGCCGAGGAGATCGAAGAGTTGATGAATACGGAGCCGGCTCCGCTTGAAGCGGTCAGCCACTGAGGGCTGACCTAAGCTCAGATCAGTTCCGCGACAATCGGGTCGACTAAGGCGCGGCCCACGCCCGAGAGGATCAATTGGTCATCCTTGATGGCTGCCATCTTCTCCTCAACGAGAGACTGAGCCCGCTGTAGGCCATCCTTATCGAGCATCCCCATGGGAATGCCCTCGCGGGTGCGCAGGCCCAGCGCAATACGTTCGATCCGCCACTGTTCCTCATCCAAGGTTTCGGCCTCGTCGCTCGCATGGCCGATGCTCTGGATGCGCTCCACATAGCGGCCGGTATCGGCGACGTTCTGGCTGCGGGTGCGCTTCAGGGTGCTCACGGCTGAAGGGCCGAGGCCCAGATAGTCTTCTCCCTGCCAGTAGCCGCGGTTGTGGGTCGATTCGTGACCCGGCTGGGAGTAATTCGAGGTTTCGTAATGCTCGAAGCCGGCTGCGGTGAGCAGTTCATCCGCCTGATGGAACTGCCCGGAGTCGCGGTCCTCGTTCATGTCCATCTCGCCACGCTGAAGGCTGTCGAAAAAGGCAGTGTCTTCTTCGTAGGTGAGGTTATAGGCCGAGATGTGATGGGGATTGAGGGCGATGCTTTGTTCCAAGCTGTGTTGCCAGTCGTCGTCTTTCTGCCCAGGAATGGAAAACATCAGGTCGATGTTGATCTCGGGCAGTTTGGCCTCGTGCAGAATTCCCACGGACTCAGCAGCCTGCTGGGGATCGTGTTCGCGCCCCAGAGTTTGCAGTACATGCGGACTGAATGACTGGATACCCAAGGACACGCGCGTGACGCCAAGTTCACGAAAGAGTTCCGCCTTCTTTAGATCAAAAGTGGCGGGGTTGGCTTCGAGGGTGACTTCATCCAGTTGCTTGAAATCGATGAGCTTGTGCAGGCCGCCGAAGAGTTTCTCCAGATGACTCGGGGACAGCATGCTCGGCGTGCCGCCCCCGAGATAGAGGGTGCGTGGCGCGGTGGTGATGCGCCGATTGGCCTCCTCGCCCAAGGCATCGATGAAGGCGCCGATGGGAGTGCTGCCCGGCGTGTGCTTGTAGAAGGAGCAGTAGGGGCAGACCCGATGGCAGAAGGGGATGTGGAGGTAGAGGAGCAAGTGCCCCGATTATCGCTCAAGCCTTGGCTGCGTCCAGCCTGCCGTCGGCATAGGCGCCGAAGACCGCGCGGATCTCGTCACGCACCCGCCGAAACATCGCCATCTTCTCCTCGTCGCTACCTTCAGCATGAGCGGGATCATCGAAGGGCCAGTGATGGCGGTTCATCTGGCCGGGGAAGGTGGGGCAGGCCTGATCGGCATTGCCGCAAACTGTGATTACCGTCTCGATGTCATCCTCCAAGAAGGTGTCGAGGTGCTTGGAAGTGTTGGCGCTGATGTCGATGCCGATTTCGGACAGGGCTTCGATGGCCAGTGGGTGGACATAGCCCGCGGGGTTGGAGCCGGCACTGACAACGCGGAAGCTTTCACCCAAGGCATTTTGGAGGATGCCTTCGGCCATGTGGGAGCGGCAGCTGTTGCCGGTGCATAGAACAAGGATGGATGGTTTCATGAAGTGGAGCTGGGAGTGAGAACGATTTTTGCGAAAGGCACGGCGAGGATGGCGCCGATGATGGTGGCAGCGGGATAGATCCAGAGGTGCTCGAAGTGGCCGCCGACGATGGCGGGAGCTAGGGAGCGGGCCGGGTTCATGGAGGCGCCACAGATGGGGCCGGCAAACATGGCTTCAAGACCGACCACGGCCCCAATGGCGATGCCAGCGGTAATGCCCTTCTCCTTGGCGCCGATGGAGACGCAGAGGATGGTCATCATCAGGATGGCGGTGAGAATGATCTCTAGTGCGAAGCTTTGTTGCCAAGTTCCTGCGGGTAAGGTTTCGCCCAATGTGATTGAATTCGGGAACAGTAGCCTCATGCAGCCGCTGGCAGCAAAGGCGCCGGCTAGTTGGGCCCCGATGTAGGCGGGTGCCTCACTGAAGGGCATGCGTCCGGCCGCAACGAACCCGAGAGTAACTGCAGGGTTGAGGTGGGCGCCGCTGATATCACCAAAGGTGTAGATCATGGCCATCACGACCAAGCCGAAGGTCAGAGCGATGCCGGCATGGCCGATGGTGCCCCCGGTCCAATTATCGATGACGATGGCGCCTGTGCCAGCGAAGACCAGGGTGAAGGTGCCCAGTGCTTCAGCTGTCCATTTGCGGATGTTGTTCCTCATCTTGAGTGCGGGGTTAGCAGCAGCCTTGAGGACCACAGCAAGGGCCGGAGGATGGAGTGCTGCCGTCGATGGCGGGCAGGCGTAGGTCGGGCATGTCGAGGCCGCAGAGTTCCGGTGCCAGACACTCGGTGTGCTTGTGGGCGAGCTGCAGGGTGACGGCGTCGCCGGTGACCTCGTGGCCTTCAACGGTGTATTGGGAGATCACCCTGTCTTCGTATTCGATTTCAACCGGTGCGCTTTCATCGGGTAGCAGTTCGGAGCCCTTCTTGAGGATACCGGCCATCTTCTGAGTTTCGATGCGGTGATCGTAGTCCTTTCCTACCCAGACCTGAAGTTGGCAGGTGGTCTTCTCGCGACGGGTGCCGCCGCAATCGAGAAAGGTTTTCTCGACTCGGCCCACCTCGGTGATGTGGAAGGACACAGGCACGTCGGAATCATCCGGCAGGCGGATGCGGAAGTGATGTTCCGAGTGGTCGGCGAGCAGTTGCTTGAGTTCGGCGAGGGTCATGATGTGGAGATCTTGCGGATGGATTTAAGAAGTTCGGGGCCAGGGCAGCAGCTGTTGGCGCGGTCAGCCATGCGTGCTTCGCAGCGTTGCTGATCGGCTTCGTGCTGGTCCTCCGACGAGAATTGTTTGAGCAGGTTTCGCATCAGCGGCAGGTGTTGGCGGTGGATGCGGTAGTAGCTCCATTTGCCACAGCGTTCACTTTCGAGCAGCCCTGCCTTGCGGATGATCTGCAAATGGCTGGAGGTTGAGGAGTGGGGCATGTCGAGGATATCGGCCAACTCACAGACGCAGAGCGCACGATTCATCAGCAGACGCACCATACGCCAGCGGGTGGCATCTCCGAGGGCTCGGAAAAATTGGGAGGCGGCGGGCCTTGCTTCGGAGGCGGCGGGCCTCTCCTGAGAGGCTGTAGGAGCTGCTAAACTCATAACGGGATATTTCGTTATGAGAAGCCGGTCGTCAAGGCGGATGAAGTGCGATGAGAACGAATGTTTTACCCCGTGCAGGCCTTGATGACGATAAATGGCTCGTGGTGCGAAGAGGGGTGCGCTAAGTTGCCGAGTGATGAAAGCGACGATTATCTTGTTGGCAGCAGCATTGATGTCTCTGGCGAATGGAGCCGAATTGAATCAGGGAGATGTGATTGTGGTGACCATTCGTGGGGTAAACGATGCAGATCAGATCAATGGAGAATACACGGTGGATGATGATGGAGGTATCCGCCTGCCCTATCTCAAACAGGTAGTGCCAGCACAGGGCATGAGTGCTGCTGGATTTGCCCGTTCTGCCGAAGCTGCATATATGAAGGCCGAGATCTACGTGAACCCGGCCATTGAAGTCGTAGCCAAGAAGGATGTGCGTCCGGTGGGAGCGGTGGTCTCTGTCGGAGGTAAGGTGAAGAACAATGGCCCGGTGCCATTCCGTGATGGAATGACGGTGTTGAACGCCATCGATGCGGCCGGCGGTCGGGACGATTTTGGAGGACGCAACATTCTGCTGATTCGTGGCAAGAAGGAGTATTGCCTGGATTTCAAACAGCTCGATCACCTCAATATCAAGATCAAGGCGGACGACTCCTTGAGGGTCGTGGCCAAACCTGCTTTGGTGGATCGCTGGAAGGGGAATGAAGAGCAGGTCAAAGCGCTGCTCGGAGAGTGAAAAGTAGAGGCGGATTTCCTCTCATTTACGGCTTTTTTTCATGAGCCATTGGGCTTAGGCTCCGCGCCTTCGTCTCTTGAAGCCATGAATACCAACGATCTCTACTCACAATACGTGCTGCCGACCTATGGGCGTTTTCCCGTGGTGCCGGTGCGTGGTGAGGGCGCGTACGTGTGGGACGAGGACGATAAACGCTACTTGGATTTTTGCAGCGGCATTGCCGTCTGCTCGCTGGGTCATTGCCATCCCGTGTTAGTCGAGGCCATTCAGAAGCAGGCGGCCAACTTGATTCATGTGTCCAACTTGTATCAACCTCGCGCTCAGGCTGAGCTGGCAGAGGAAATCGTCGCGCACCATGTTGGTATTTCCGGCAAAGTCTTCTTCTCTAACTCCGGAGCCGAGGCCAACGACGGTCTGATCAAGTCGGCGCGTCGCTATGGTCAGAAGAAACCTTTTGCCAATGGTGAAGCCCGCTATGAGGTCATCACCTTCAACATGTCCTTCCATGGTCGGACCCTCGGTTCGATGGCCGCCACTGGACAGGACAAGATCAAGCAGGGCTTTGATCCCATGCTGCCCGGCTTCCGCCACCTGCCCTTCAATGATGTGGCGGCCCTCGAAGGCGCCATCGCCCCCGAGACCGTGGCCATCCTGCTAGAGCCCATCCAGGGCGAAGGCGGCGTCAACGTCGCCACGCCCGAATTTCTGCGCGCCATCGATGACCTCTGCAAAAAGCACGACTTGCTGCTCTTCTTCGACGAAGTGCAGGCCGGCTTCGGACGCTGTGGTGAGTTGATGGCTTGGAAGGCGATTGCTCCCGAGATTGAGCCTGATGGTATCTCCTGGGCCAAAGGCATGGGCGGCGGTGTTCCCATCGGTTCATTTTGGCTCAAGGACAAGGCCGTCGACGACACGACTCTGCCCTCTCTCATGGGACCGGGTTCCCACGGATCGACCTATGGCGGTAACCCGTTGGTCAGCGCAGCATCACTCGCGGTCCTCAAGGAGATCCGTAAAGAGGATCTCGGCCAGTATGCTAGGGCGATGGAAGTGCACATCCGCAAGGTCATTGAGTCATGGAATCTGCCTGCCATTACTGAGGTGCGTGGCCTCGGCCTTCTCTTGGGCATTGGCATCGATGCTTCCAAATTTGAAGCGCCCGAGGGCAAGACCGCTGCGTTGGTCGTGGTCACCGAACTCATGCAGCGCGGCCTGCTTTGCCCGCCTGCCGGCGCAGACACCTTCCGCCTTCTGCCGCCGCTCAATGTTAGCCAAGACGAAGTCGACGAAGCCCTTAACATCGTCCGCGAGACTCTCGAAACCCTTACTCAATCCTAACTCATCATGAAGAACCTGCTTTCCATTGAAGAGCTGAGCGCGGCTCAGATCGGCGACCTACTTGCGTCCGCTGCCATGCTCAAGGAGCACCGCGGTGCAGACCCCGACCCTCTGGCCGGCCAAACCTGGGCGATGATCTTAACCAAGTCGTCCACCCGGACGCGCGTGTCCTTTGAAGTCGGTGTGCGCGAGCTCGGTGGCTTTCCCATGTTTCTTTCCAAGAACGACATCCAGCTCGGTCGCGGTGAGCCGATCAAGGACACCGCCCGGGTGCTCGGACGCATGGTGCACGGCGCCATTATCCGGACTTTCGATCAGTCTGACGTGGTAGACTTTGCTGAGTACTCCGGCATTCCGACGATTAATGCCCTGACCGACGACGAGCATCCCTGTCAGATTCTCGCCGATCTCCTCACCGTGCGCGAAAAGCTCGGTGGCTGGGGTGGCAAAAAAGTTGCCTTCATCGGCGACGGCTTCTCCAACATGACTCGCTCCTGGATCTGGGCGGCCAAGCATCTTGGCTTTGAGTTGGCGATTGCCTCACCTCCGTCCTGCCAGCCTCCCGCTGAATTTCTCGAGCAACTCGAAGCGCCCAACGTGACCGTGACCGCTGACCCCAAGGAAGCAGTCGCCGGTGCCCACGTCATCAACACGGACGTTTGGCTGTCCATGGGTCAGGAAGATCAGAAGGATAAGGAGGCCGAGTTCGCCGGCTTCCAGGTGAATGCCGAGCTTTTGAGCGGAGCAGCCGAGGGACACATCGTGCTCCACTGCCTGCCCGCTTATCGCGAGAAGGAGATCAGTGAAGAGGTGCTTGAGAAGCACGCCGACACCATCTTCCAGCAGGCCGAGAACCGACTGCACGCGCAGAAGGCCATCCTCGTGGCCCTAGCTTCGGAGTAAGCCGGGCCGTTAGGGGCGGGGCCGAGCGACAGCGAGGCCAGTAAAGTCCCTTTCGAGGCCAGTAGTCTTCCTACTTAGCTGCTGCTACCACCTTGTCGGCGGTCATGCCGAGCTCAGCCATCACGGTGTCGCCCGGAGCACTGATGCCGAAGCGATCGATGCCAAGCACCTTGCCTTCGCTACCGACATACTTCCACCACAGGCCGGTCACGCCTGCCTCGATGGCCACGCGCTTGGTGACGGCCTTGGGCAGGACGCTCTCGCGGTAGTCGTCGCTCTGACGATCGAAGAGTTCGAAGCAGGGCATGGAGACCACGCGCACGCCGTCGCCGAGTTCGGCAGCGGCTTTCATGGCATGTTGCAGTTCGGAACCAGAGGCGAGGAGAATGGTGCTGAGCTCACCGCTTTCCTTCTTGGCGATGTAGCCACCCTTACGGGCGCCGTCGCGGCGTTCGGCCACGCTGAGCTCGTTCATGAGCGGCAGCTTTTGGCGGGTGAGGATGAGGGCGGTGGGGCCGTCGGTGCGGTTCATCGCGGAGAGGTAGGCGCCGGCGGTTTCTTCGGCGTCGCCGGGGCGGATGACATCCAGATTGGGGATCACGCGCAGACCACTGACGGTCTCGACCGGTTGGTGGGTCGGGCCGTCTTCACCGACACCGACGGAGTCGTGAGTGAAGATGTAGCTGACGGGAAGGTTGGCCAGTGCAGCGAGGCGGATGGAACCGCGCAGGTAGTCGGCGAAGACCAGGAAGGTGGCGCCGCTGATGCGGAAAATGCCGTCGTATGCCACGCCGTTGCAGATCGCGCCCATGGCATGCTCGCGGATGCCGAACCAGATGTTGCGGCCGGCGGCATCGCTGGCGGAGAAGTCGCCCTGCTCCTTGAGGTAGTTCTTGGTCGAGCCGTAGAGGTCAGCACTTCCGGTGATAACTTGGGGAACGGCCTTGGCGATGGCATTGAGCACCACGCCGCCGGCACCGCGGGTAGCGTCGGCATAGTCTTCGGCGAAGGCTGGGAGCTGAGCGTCGAGATCGGTCGGCACGGCCATGGCGAGGCCTTCGGTGAGTTGGGTGGCCAGCTCGGGGTTGGCGGCGGCCCAGGCGTCGTAGGTTTGTTGCCAGGCGTCGAAGGCGGCCTTGGAAGCGGCTTTCTTCTCGGCGAAGAAGGCGCGGGTTTCTTCGGAGACGTAGAACGACTCTTCTGGAAGTCCAAGGCCCTTGCGTGCTGCATCAACAAACTTGGCGCCACCTTCACCGTGACCGGCTGCGGTGCCAGCGACTTCGGGAATGCCACGACCAATCTCGGTCTTGGCGATGATGACCTTGGGTTTGCCGTTGTCATCGGCCTTGGCTTTTTCGACTGCGGCGGCGATCGCAGCGAGGTCGTGGCCATCGATGGTCACGGCGTCGAAGCCCTGAGAAACGAAGTAGCCTTCGGCGTCCTCGCTTTGGGTGACGTCGGCCATGGCGTCGAGGGTGACGTCGTTGGAATCGTAGATGAGGATGAGGTTGTCCAAGCCGTTGTGGCCGGCAAAGGCAATGGCTTCTTTGGCGACACCTTCCTGGAGGCAGCCGTCACCGTGCAG
>CAZIPY010000114.1:0-12320 GCA_964541125.1 uncultured Luteolibacter sp.
AGGGATTTCACATCGGCGACCACCGGCTTGGCGGTCTCCTTGGGGTCTTCGAAGACAAAGACCGTGCAGAACTCGTAAGTCTTCCAACCGCCGGTGAAGTCGGAGATGTAGACCTTGCCGTCGTAACCGAACTCGACGTCGGTGTTGAGGAAGCCCTTCACGAAGGTCTCGTCGTTGACCATTTCGTAGGAGGCTCCCTTCGGCGCGACCTTGAAGCCGATGGTCTGACTGTTGCCGCCGGTGTAGTCGCAGACGAAGAAGTGGTTGTCCCATTTCTTGGCGAGACCGATGCCCGGATTGTAAGCCAGGCCGGAAGGGCCGACCGAGACGTGGGCAATGGGTGGGAGGATGGCCTCCGGACGGTTTTTGGCCTCCATCTCCCACCAGAGTTCGCTCATCCACGGAGTTTCGTGGCGGCCTCCCCAAGGCAGCTTGAGGGTGTTGGGGAAGTTGCGGAAGTTCTGGTTGCCGCGGTTCCAGCCACTCATGGCGCCTTCCACCATCATGACGAGGCGGGCCTTGTCGCCCATGTCGGCGTTGTTATCCACCGAGAAGGCCACGCCGTATTGGTCGAAGGCGATCTCCTTGGGGTTGCGGAGGTTGTAGTGGACCACTTCCAGGTTCGAACCATCGGGCTCCATGCGGAAAATGGCGCCGCCGTATTGATCGTAGAGGTGCTTGCCTTCCTTGGTTTTGAGATCGTAGCCGCGGTCACCGATGGTGAAGTAGATGCGGCCGTCGGGGCCTAGCGCGAAGCCGTTGAGGTCGTGACCGCTGAGGCTGACGCTGATGCCATAACCTTCCTGCATGGAAGTGCGCTCATCGGAAACGCCATCGCCATCTTTGTCCTGAAGCATCCAGACGTGGGGGATGCAGGCGAAGTAGATCTTGCCGTTGTAGGCCATGATGCCGGCAGCGGTTCCATCGAGCGGATCGTTGAAGCCATCGGCATAGAGCCAGGACTTCTCAGCCTTGCCGTCGCCGTCCTTGTCTTCCAGTACGCGGATCTTCTCCGCATACTTGGTGTAGTACTCCATCGGCTTCTTGTCGGCATACTTCTTGTAGAGTTCCAGACGCTCGGCAGTGGTGCGCAGGCCGACTTCGTCGTCCAGCCAATGCCAGTTGCGGCGGTTGTCCTCGATGCCACGGTCGAAGCGGTGAGTCTCGGCCACGAACAGGCGGTTTTGCTCATCCATGGAGATGGCCGTCGCGTTGAGCACGTCGGGATCCTTGGCGAAGACCTTGGCCGTCATGCCCTCTGGATATTGAAGGGTGGCCAGTAGGGCTTTCTCAGCCTCGATCACATCGAAGTCTTCCTCGCTGGCGGTGCCTTCAATCTTTGGAGTCTTCTCGTCGCCGGGAACGGCGAAGGTGGCGGAGATCAGGCCTAGAGAGCCAGTAACGATCAGAGGGAGGGAAAGTCGTCGAGTCAGGGCAAACATGTCGTTTTTTGAAGGAATGGGGGAGTGGACTCATTTAACGGTCCGATTTCCAGTAAACTTTACGTTTTGGGCTCTAATTGTTGTCGTCTTATCGAATGGTCCAGATTTGGGGTTGCTTGGCATGAATCCTTCATTATGACCCGCCTATGCCTTTGAGCCCCAATGCCCTGAGCGCCCTGATTGCGGTGTTCGAAAGCAACTTCCGCGACCGCGGCGAGTTGGGGGCCTCGGTCAGCGTGTGGCAGGACGGCCACGAGCTCCTGTCCCTCGGCCATGGCTGGTGCGAGCGCGAACAAGAACGCCCATGGACCACGGACACCATGGTTCCGGTCTATTCGGCCACCAAGGCGCCGGCTGCAGCCTGTCTGCTGCTGGCCCTACATCAACACGGGATGAACGAGCAGACCCTGGTCCGTGAAGTGTGGCCCCAGTTTCCGGTGCCTGAAGCGACTTTTGCCCAGCTGCTGTCCCATCAATGCGGTTTGGCGGCGCTCGATGAGCGGGTGGATGTCTTCGATCACGAGGCAGTCGTGGCGGCGATTGAAGCTCAGCAGCCTCATTGGTCCTTGGGAGACGGTCACGGCTACCACACACGGACCTTCAGCGCGATTGTCGACGAGCCGGTGCGCCGACTGACCGGCCTTCCACTCGGTGACTTCTGGCGCGAGGAAATTGCGGATCCGCTCGATCTGGATTTCTGGATCGGGCTTCCCGCCAATGAATTCGATCGCGTGGCCAAGCTCTACCCGGGTAAGGCAACGCAGAACGACCTCGCCGATGGTTTCTACAAGGCACTGACCTCATCCGGCACCTTTACTCGCCAAGCATTCGCCTCGCCGCACGGCTTGCATGCCGTGAACGAGATGAATGAGCCCAGAGCGTGGCAATCGGGATTACCTGCGCTTGGTGGAGTTGGAACGGCCAAGGCGCTCGCCAAGTTTTACCAGGCGGCGATTGGGAAGGTCTCGAGCCCGCTGACGGAACCCATTCAACAGGCGCTGATGAATCCACAATCCTGCGCCGAAGACCGAGTGTTACTGCGCCGAACTTGTTTCACCTGTGGTGCGCAGAAAGATCCCGTAGGTGATGATGGCAAGAAGTTGCGTCACATCTATGGGACGTCCACTCAGTCCTTTGGTCATCCGGGTGCCGGTGGCTCACACGCCTTCGGTGATCCTGAGAGCGGCATCTCCTTCGCCTACGTCATGAACCAGATGAATCTCAGCGTCATGCCCGGGGACAAGTGCCTCAAGATGGTCGAGGCGCTATTCGGTGATCATTAATGGACTGTAGCGGCGGTCTATGACCGTCGACCCTGCAGACTCCGACGGTCATAGACCGCCGCTACAATTCTTCTGCGACGACTTCGAGCTCCGGAAACTTGGAGTAGAAGAAGAATAGCGACAGTGGGAAGGGGATCGCGGCGAAGGTCTGACCGTCTTGTTCTCGAATCCGCAACATCCAGGCGGGGATGTGTCGGGTCTTGTTGGGCCGCTCGATGATGGCCTTGCCATCGGAGAATCGGATGTGGATCGGCTTCCCTTTGTGCTCATCTGCCAAGAGGTCCCAGCTCGGATGAGTAAGGATGGTGATGAAGAAGGCGATGGCGGCCGAGGCCATGAAGATGAAGAAGTGCATGTAGCCACCGGCCGAGGAAATGATCTCAAAGCCGATGGTGAAGGCAAAGACCAGCCGGACGAAGAGCCGGGACTTGGTGTTCGCGCGGACGGTCTTGGTCCACTCGGTTTTGTAATGCGGGTCAGCCATCGAGCTGCTCAAAGCTTCTGCCTGAAGTCATCCTTCGCGGTGAGGCCGAGGACGAACTTGGTCATGAGCTTGATGGTGTTCTCGATGTCGTCGGCGTGGGCGGTTTCGACCACGGAGTGCATGCAGCGCAGGGGCAGGGAAACGAGGCCACTCGGAACACCCGCACGGATGTTGAAGATCTTGTCGGTATCGGTGCCGGTGAAACGGCTACTGGCTTCGTGCTGAAGCGGGACCTTGGCGGTCTTGGCGTTTTTCTCCAGGCGCTCGACGACCTTGGGATGGTTGGACGAGCCATGAGTGATGCTGGGGCCGCCGCCGAGCAGGACCTTGCCATGCTTGTTGTAGTCTAGCCCTGGCGTGTCGGTGGCGTGGGTGACGTCGAGGCAAAGGCAGACATCGGGTTCGATCTGGTAGGTGGCCATCATGGCACCATTACCGCCGATTTCTTCTTGGATGGTATTGAGGCAGACCAGGGTGAAAGCGGGTTTGGTTTTGGATTTCGCCACGCGCTTCATCACTTGAGCGATGATGTAGCCACCGATGCGGTTGTCCAAAGCGCGGGAGACCAGGCGACCATTGGCGAGTTCCATGGGGCCGTCTTGATACACGGCGGGATGACCCACACGGATGCCGAGCTTGGCGACTTCAGCGGCGCTCGAGGCGCCGACGTCGACCCACAGCTCGTGAATGGCGGGGGCCTTCTCGGTGCCGAGGCTGTCGCGACGCAGGTGGATGGCAGTATTGCCAATGATGCCGGGAACAGTGCCCTTCGAGCCAAGGATGTTGAGGCGACGACCCAGACCGGTCGCTGCATCGGAACCACCGACGCGGTCGAGGCGGATGAAGCCCTTATCGTCGATGTGCTTCACCATGTAGCCGATTTCGTCGGCGTGGGCCGCGAGCATCACGATCTTCTTGGAGCGACCGGGGAGGGTGGCCCAAGTGGAGCCGTAGGAATCGCATTCGACGGTCTTGCAGTGTTTCTTGATCCACTTGGCCCAGACTTGCTGGCCCGGCATTTCAAAACCGGTTGGGCTGGGGGTAGTGAGAAGGTCGTCGAGGAACTTGCGGTCTTCCAATTTCATGGAGGGATTCAAGCATGCGTTTCCGACTACGCAAGAGAAGAGGGTAGGGACGTTTCTCCGAAACGTCCGTTGTTCTGTAACTCGACTTGCAGAGAGATAGGTTGTGGGAAGTTCGTAGCTTGGGGAACTACGGACGGCTCGGAGAGCCGTCCCTACCTAGAGATCTCATCATCATCACCACCATGCGCCAGCCGAGGGTGACCGACGCCATCGCGAGGCCGATGGCCAGTCCCCACCAGACGCCGCGGGCACCCATCTCGAAGGGGAAGGCGAGGACGAGGCCGGCCGGAATGCCGATGATCCAGTAGGAGATGAAGGCCACGAGTGCGGGAATGCGCGTGTCATGCATGCCGCGCAGCATGGAGGCACTGCCCACCTGCTGGGCATCGAAGAACTGGAAGGCAGCGCAAATGATGAGGAGTCCCGCGGTGAGTTCGATGAGTGGAGTCTCATCGGTGAACCAGGAGGCCATGGTCTCACCGAAAAGGATGAACACCGTGGCGCCAATGGTCGCAGTGCCGACCAAGACCAGCCAACCGGAGTGAGCGATGGTCTTCAGGCGTTGTGGGTCCTTCGCGCCGTAGGCCTCGCCAATGCGTACCGTCAGCGCCATGGAGAAGCCCAGGGGGATCATGAAGGCGGTGCCCGTCATGCTGACGGTAATCTGGTGGGCTGCCATCGCCTGAGTGCTGATCAAGCCCATGATGATGCCGGCGGCGGAGAAGGCGCTGACTTCGCTGAGCATCTGCAAGCTGGCCGGAATGCCCACTCGCAGCAGTTTGCGCATGCTCTTCATTTTCATGGGAACCAGCCAGCGGTGGGGGACCCATTCCTTGAGATCATTGCAACCCATCAGCCAGCCAAGGGTGGCGACCAGAATGACGACGCGCGCAATTAGGGTCGCCCAGGCAGCTCCTTCAAAGCCCATGGTCGGACATCCCAGCTTGCCGAAGATCAGCATCCAGTTGAGGAGGATGTTGAGTAGCACGCCACCGAAGAAGATCCAGAAGGGGATCCACGGACGATTGAGGGCATCGGCATGATTCTTGAGCGCGATGGAGGCCAGCGCGGGAATCGTTGAGAACATGATAATGCGGTAGAAGGTTTGAGTGGCCGCCGTAACGTCTTCGGGTTGGCCAAACCAATCCAGCTTGAAGGAGATGGCACCGCAGAGTAGGAAGAGGATGAGGCCGAGTCCGGCACCGAGGTAGAGCCCCTCTCGGCAACTGGCGCGGGCGGCCTTGGGATCCTGGGCGCCCCGAGCGGTTGAGCTGAGCACAGACACCGCGGTCAGGACTCCAATCCCAAAGACGAAAGGCACGTAGAACAACGAATTGGCAAAAGTCAGCGCGGCGAGTTCTGTAACCCCCAAGCGCCCAACCATCAGCGTATCGACCACGCCCATCAGCATCTGGCTGAGCTGGCCGATCATCAGGGGGATGGCCAATTTCAGGCTGAGTTTCGATTCGTGCAGGAGCGACACGCAGGGATAAACGCTCATATTTCATGAGGCGGAAAGGCTTAAAAGCCAGGCAGGGTCACATCTCCGAGGTGACCGGAAGCAGACAGGGCTATGAAGCTCCGGACGCCTCGGAGATGGGTCCCTGCCACCTCAAATTATTGTTGATTAGCCCCCATGGATCGTGAATCTTTCCCGCCCCAACGCCTCGTTAGCTCAGTTGGTAGAGCAGAAGACTCTTAACCCGGTGGCTCTCCCTCCCTGTCTTACTATATCCCGGAAAATAGAAGATAATTCCGGTAGATTGGATTAAATTGAACAGGTAAATTCTATTCTAGTGAGAGATCGCGGTTTCGCCTCATTTTCTCATTCGCTGTCCTTCTCGATCCTGGAATATTTGCGATTAAGTCATATTTAGATGTTCGCGATCTCCATGATCGCCAGAGTGACGGGAATACCCTCATGTGATAAGGTTGCCGGCGGCAGGTAAACCTATGGATAGCAACGATACAGTATCATCTGATTGTGCTTTATGCGGAGAAAGGCCGCGTCGTGAGGATAGTCATATTATCCCTGCGTTCGCGTTTCGCTGGATGAAGAAAACGTCAGCTACGGGATTCATGCGAAAAGCAAATAATCCGAACCGCAGAACACAAGATGGGGCTAAATACCCGCTGCTTTGCGAAGAGTGTGAAGATAGATTATCAGTGCACGAAAACCAATTTGCGAAACAGATTTTCTATCCATATGTGAATGAAAAGCCACAGGTCATGCCATATGACCATCACTGCATGTTGTTTTGCGTATCAGTATTGTGGAGAGTTTTGCATTGTTTGTGGATCGATGACGAAGCTATTGAGCCCCTGCAACCAGAATTTAAAGGACGGCTTGAAAAGCCATATCAGGTTTGGTCAGACTTTCTCTTAGGTCGTGAAAAGCACCCAAAAGAGTTTTGTGTTAATGTCGTGCCGGTAGATGATGTTATGAAGGTCGAGGGCGACGTAAGAGTGAGCGGAATTAGCCAATATTTTACCGGCTCGATAGACATGGACTTAGTCTGTAATGCAAAAGCTGGCTATGTGTATGCAAAGATCCCACACTTCCTAATATTCGGTAGAGTCTATGACAGGACGAGCGATTCTTTTTCCAAAAATACCTTAATTCGTCTGCGCAAAGGAAAACTTGGAGGATCCAAGATGCGGCCACAACCAGATCTGTGGCATTATGTAATAGATCGTGCTGCTTGGGTTCAGCAGCATGTCCATGCAAATTTGAGCGCCGAACAAAAGAAGGCAATCGCAGATACGGTTGCTAAAAATCCTGGAAAGGCATCGCAGAGCAGGTCATCTAAATCCGCGCAAGCTGACATGAATCTAAATGGCATGTGACTTGATTCTGCCACCACTTACAAAGTGGCATTAAGGGCATCATTGAATAATCTTGCGTAGCTTGGTTGTATTGGCTTTCATTCGCCCCTATCCGCAAGCAGGGGTAGCTCAGTTGGTAGAGCAAGGGACTCTTAATCCTTTGGTCGTGGGTTCGAGCCCCACCCCCTGTACGGCTTTTTTGTGTTTTCCTGGTGAGCCTTGAGCTAGTTTTCGTTGACTAATTCGTCCGGATGTCGAGCCATGACCATCTCATCATAACCTTGGTCAATGTTGTCCAGGAATGCTTTGAGGTTTGTTTCCCCTTCCTCATTCATAGCTGCGTCGACCTCAGATGCAACTCGTAACCCATTGATTAATATGATTGGGTATTTGTCTTCCAAAACTTCGCGCTGCACTGCCTCAGAAAAGTAACTAGTGGTAACATAGGCTCCAATCCAGCCACGTCGGAGTCTCGCTACTGTTCGTGCGATGTGGTTGCCGCCAGTTGGTGAAGTGAGCTTTTCGCACTTAGCTTGGCCGAGCACTATGATTTTTGCGCCTGCAAGGCCGGTGCCAATATCTAATCTTCCGATGAAGTCTGCCCCACCGTCGGAGCTTGCGGGAGTGATCCACCCAGATCTGTATTCAGCTCCATTATTTGAGATGATCCGGCCGGTGATATAAGCCGCTAATGCTTCAAAACGTGACTTTTTGTTCGCGTAGTAGTCGTAGATGCCTTGCAAGATTTTCGCCTCACTAGAACCCTTTTGGGGTATTTGATCCGCTGTATTCAGAGTGAGAAGCTTAACAACTCGTCTACGGTAGCGTTCTACAACTGAACTGCCTCCAGCTACCCAATCTCTCCAAGCTTTTGGTGCATGCGCCAGAGTCTCCACAGAGCTTAATGAGGGGTCTCGTCTCTTTGAGATCCATTCCCAAGGAAATTCTTCATTCTCAGAGGCCAAGCTCAGGAATGTGAAATCAAAGGCGAAATTGGAAAAAGCAGTATCATCCTTCCGGTGATATTGAGTCACAAGTTTAACGCTCGATATAATACCATAACCCTGGAATTGAACATTGCCCTTTGCACTGGAGCCAACACGAACGCGTTTGAAAACTATGATTGGGCATGAGTCCCGTCTGTCACTGATCTTGGAGGAAGAGTGTAGAGTAAATTGCCGAAGGAGCGCCTTGTTGCCTTTGGGCTTTGATGGATCAACTCCAGGATTTTTGTTATCTCCGAAGTAATGAGCATGACCATTATCTGGGTCGAAAAAGTCCTGCCACGGTGTCTCGGGAGAGCCAATTTTGTGTGGACTGCTTGAAATGAGGATAGCAGGGCAAAAATCCCCGTCTGTACCAATGGGATTAATGCCCGAATCAAGTAGGGGTTTATTACAGCCAGGTGTATTAGTGCGATGAAAATAGTTGGGTAACCCATCTATGAACTCTTGCGTCGAGTCATAAGGACGTGAATACCTGAAAATTTCTCCTACTCTCATATACTAGTTAGCATAAGGATTGCTCCATTATTCGCTAGCAATTTGTGAATAACTAACGATTGCCATCACATTATACGAGGTGGTCGCGCTTGCTCGAAAGGTTGGGTGTTCTAAACTAAATTTTGTGAGACATAGTCTTTGATGTCACTGAGACGGTATAATTTCCTTTTTCCCAGTGATAAGTGAGGAATATTTCCGATTTTCTCCAATGTTTTCGCGTCGCAGTTTAGTATGCCGCACGCCTGGGCTCTGGTGACTAATTGCATATCTCTAAAATCTTTACTTATGAGCTCTCTAACCAGTTCGTTGATTACATCGCGGTAAAGGTCTTCCGCGTGATCTTCATCGAGTGAAATTTTTTGCTCAGTTAACTTGAATGGCGAATTGTTGGTGAAGGTCATAATTTTGATTCTATAAATTTAGTGCTTTATTCCGTCAGCCCACTTAATCGGACTAAACAATAGAGTGGGCTAGCTTTGTCTTATGGAAAGCAAAAAGGTATATCATAATATTTATACATACAAAAAATACACAGTGTAACTCACCTAGCATTAGTGGGATGCAATATATTTGTTGAGCCAAAAAAAACACCCCTTAATGGCTTGCGGTCTATTGAGATTATAGACCGAATCTCAATATGCTGGGAGTTGAAGTCCTCTCACAATCTAGAAGGAGCAAGGTGCATCTCGAGAATTGAGGGCAATGGGTCTGAGGGATTAAGCTAGAGTCTGCCAAGGTCTTGCAAACGACGTCACGTCTTGCACTATTCAGTGTCGCTGTGGTTATGGTCGTATTGATTTAGTAGATTACGATACTCATCAGTGAAGAATAGGAATGTGCTCTGGCAATTAAATCGACACGCTTTATCGAAGAGCAGTTTCAGCTTATCCCATTTGGCGATAATAATTCGCGTGTAGCATACCAGGATAGGTCGATTCAGGACACCCTTAGTAAGTAGCTCCTGCAACAGATTTGGGTAGAAACAAGATTCTTGATTCCAGAAAACTCCCATAATGGAGGCAGAAATGTGAGATTTGGTAACTAAGTTCTTTCGTGACTCCTTCAATTCAGCTTGGTTCCTCACCGTTTCAAGATCAAAGAACTCGTGGAACATTGGGAGTATAAATTCAAGCCTCACAAGGGGCTGGGGGTGTGTGCCTTGTGGAGTATCAGAAAGCTTATAAGATCTGCCTCGATTGAAGCGATATAGTACACAAGAAATGCCACAAATGATGAGTTGAATATTTGCTGCCAACTCGTCGGCTTTGAAATGTCTTATCAGATCTACCATGCATTTTTGAGTCGCAAAGTGATCAGCGGCAATCTCTGTAACGTGTCTAACGGTTGCTTCCTCGAGGCTGGCTGAGTTGCCATGGATTTCATCCTGTAACTCATCGATCTCTACGACAGTTAAGCCGTTTGCTTGCCCGCGTATATAGCCATGTTCCTGCCACAGATGGCCAAGCTCGTGAAAGAAAACCCAGGTGATCGCTCCAATGAACATATTCTTCACGCGTGCCGAATCAGAAGCAGCAACAGAGAAAAATTCGCTATCTGATCGTTCTGGATACCATAACTTTAAAATCTCTGTGTGTCCGCCATTAGAAATGTATTGCTCGAAGGCGATTAGATCCTTGTAAATTTGGCATACAAGCTCGGCTTCGATTATTATTTCATGTGACGGGTCGCTTTCAGGCGCTGCATTCGATATTGCCCTGGCGTTCAATGAATTTGTGCGCCCCCAAGCAAACGTTAGCCCTTTGGTCTTCGCATACTCTCCTTGATTAAGTGCGCTTACGATCGACGCAAGAACGGAGTCTGAAAGCTCAAAAATTTGTTGGTCATTCATTACGCTAGATAGCATTGAGGTGGACCGGAAATATGGCGTTTCGGGTCACTAACCTATAAGCTAATATACCACCAAACCTTCACTATGTTCTGTGAAGTATTTGTGTGCGCTGGCATTTAGGCAATTCATGTATAAGGAAGCCAGATACGCTGACCTAGAAATACGGCATAGCCCAGAACCAGAACAATATTACGAAATTTATATAGCCGAGAGCAGTGATCATTTATTTCATCCATCTTTTCCTTGATAAGCTTTCGTTTGATATCGATCTCGCCAATACGTTGGACTTGGTCCGTCGGAGACATCACTCCAGATCTACCGCTAGCTATGGAATTGCCCTGGCTTGCATTCATTACTAGAGCAGATCTTTCATTATCCAGATCAATTTCTTCGGACATTAGGGCATATATGTAGGGCTGACGGTGGATCCGATATATGGCCAAAAACATCGCCCAGAAGAGCATTATTAGCCCAACCATATGCAGCGTTGATGGGTTTGCTCCAATTCGCGCCGGTTCATGTGTTTGCCAAAACAGACCTATTGATGCAGCGATAATGCCTACAAGCAGATACTCGGATCGTTGTGCTAGATCCTTATAGTGCTCATATGTCTTAATTGCTCTCTCTGACATTTTTTCAGCCTAGGGTATGGTGTGTCTATGATGATTGAAGGGTAGTGGCTGCATTAGACATTCGCCTTCACAGGAATGTTAGCACTTATCTTTTGCGGTTTTTAAGGCCATTTCCGTGACCATTTGAGCATACTCATTCTGTTCAGATGCTAGCTTTGCTTCCAGTTCTGGAATCTGCTCAGGCGAGCATACCTGATCCCATGCTGTTTTGACGTCTTCATTTGTTGATTCCCACGGGTCTATGGGCCAATCACCACTATCAACAATCACTCGCGAGAGATGAAGCCACAGTAAATCATAATCTGTCCAATCCTCTAGGGCTCCCTCTCTGGATTCCACTTTGTCAGCTTGTCGGCGTGCCGTTTTGGCGCCTTTCTTAATTTCAGCAGTTCTTGCCCAATGCTCCATATTCGAGTGGCCTCGGCGTCCGCCGCTGCCGCCCTCAGATGGAGTATTGTATTTGCCCATATTTTTATGACCTAACGTTATAGCGTAGAGGATGAGCGCAGCGAGTTCATTCTACCGCACCTTGTTGGCTTTCTTTTCCTATCGGACTAACCTCATCAATAATGATTCCAAAGGGGTCGTCAGTGATGACTAAGGGCTTACCCCTGTATAGAACCCTTCGCTTGGTGACAGCTTCATTGTGTATGATCGTGAAGTCATACTGATCGCCAGAGGGCCTATAAACCACATCCCACTGAATAGTGAAATCGAGGCCATCCCCCACCAAGCTCATCATCTTCTTTGTGGCTACTTCAACTCTATTCCCAGTAGGGCCGGTAGCCGCATAAGGCTCTTCAATCAATCTTCTGTTGGTTATCTCACTACCATTCGAATACACACGCAGCCCTACGCTAGGATATTTTGGACTACTGCCAGCACAAGCTACGAGAATGCATGATAGCAATAGCGGAAGCATCATTGGAATCCTCATATAACTGTATATTGAAAATCTAAGAGATAGCGTCTTGCGCAACCAGGGCGAAGCAAATTTGAGACGCTATCAAGCTCTATTGCCATGGCATAAGCTATTATTTACCAGTGTCTAACTTGCACCTCGATGGATTTCGACACAACCCGCCCTACCCACACTCCTCTATCTTCCGATTCCTTGGTTTTCCCAACTTCATATACCGCAGCGAGTTTTACTTTCGTTGCCCCAGGTTTTCCAAATTGAAATTTCATGTCCCACTCATCGTTAAGAGTTATTGGGA
>CAZIPY010000115.1:0-5255 GCA_964541125.1 uncultured Luteolibacter sp.
GACCTGCAGAACCTGGACCTATTCGTCCCGCAGCCGCTGCCTGCCCATCATTCCCCGGACCTGCCACTCCCGGCCGATCATCCGGATCCGCACCCATTGCCGCTAAACAACCGCACAGCACAGAAACAAAAGGAGGGCCAACGCCCTCCTTTTGTCGTTTCCACAGACCCGCAGCGGCCTGAAGAACGCTATAAACTCGGAAATCCACCCTGTACCGATTACCCTCCGCCCCGTGAAACTGATCCTGCCGTTCCTTACCCTTCTTCTCGCTACGGCAGGATCAGGGTCGGCGGCCGCTCCCCAGGCACCGGATGAAATCCTCTCCGCGGTCCAGACCCGACTCGAATCCGGCGCTCCCCTCGATGATTTGGTCGAGGCGCTCGACGACCTTTCTTCCGACGACCTCAACAAGATAGAGACCGAGGTCGAAACTGCCTGGAAGGCGATCAAACAGCGCTACCTGGAGACCTTCCGGACCGCCGCCAAGGAACAACACTCGGGAGATGCCCGACAAAAGAACAAGGCGATGGTCCGGGATCTGCGCCAACAGTTCCACAACGTCCGGGGGATGGCCGAGGGCCCGATGAAGGAAGCTCTGAAAAAGAAGAGCATGCCCGCCATGAACCAGCTCCGCGAGCTCCTCCTCCCCCAGCCCGACAAGATCCTCAAGCTCGCAGGTGAACCACTCAGCCAGCAACACGCCGTCGCCTATGGCCTCGCCACCTTTCGCAATGGCATCCGGGAAGCCAACGTGGCCACTGGCGAGGAAGACGCCCGGCAGGTCCTGGCGGCCGGCGAACTGGCCATCGCGGAGGAGTTTTCCGGGCTCGACCGGAGCGGACTCCGAATCATGGCCGACAACCGGAAGACTGCTGAGAAAGCAGAACTCCCTGAAGCCGAACGCCTCGGCATCGAGGACCTGAACACCATGCGTCTTCTCGTCGACCTCCCGGCGCTACGGCTGGATCCGAAACTCTGCGAGGCAAGCCGCGGTCACTCGCAGGACATGAAGGAGCACAACTTCTTCGATCACACCTCGCCACTACCCGGCAAGACCAACCCTTCCGACCGGGCGGCCCTCGCCGGCACCAGCGGTGGCGGAGAGAACATCTACGTGGGCTCCACCAACCCGAAATCAGCGAACCGCGGGTGGTTCTACTCGCCAGGGCACCACAAGAACATGTTCAGCCCGGGATACGGGCGGGTCGGCCTCGGACAATTCGGCCGGCATTGGACGCAGATGTTCGGCCGCTGAAGTTCAGGCCACCTGCCCCTCGGGCTCCTCTCCCCTGAGCCGGTAGCGATGATGTGCCTGCGCCTGGGTCAAAATTTCCCCAACCTTGTCGAGGTCCCAGGGCTTCCCGATAAAGTAATCGATCAACCCCGCCTGCACCGCTTCCGTGACCAGATCCGAATCGGTATATGCCGTGGAGAGCACCCGTGCTACCCGGGCACCGCTATCCTCCAGTTCCCTCAGGAGTTCAAGACCTGTCAACCGCGGCATGATCTGGTCAGTCATCACCACGCTGATCCGGTCCGCCATCTCCCGGTAGAGCTCCAGGCCCGCCCTCCCGTCTTCAGCTGTAACCAGCTCCCAGCGACTGCCAAAGACCCGCTGGAAGTACTTCCGGGACTTCGCCTCGTCATCAACGAAGAGAATGACCCCTCCAGGCTTCGGCTCCACCTTAATCAATGATCACCTCCTCCGGTTCATCGCCAAAGTGGTCCTCACGGGGAAAACGGATCGTGAACTGGGTGTGGCTGCCGAGTTCGCTTTGGACCGAAATCCGCGCCCGGTGCTCATCGAGGATCCGAGAACAGATGCTCAACCCCAAACCCATCCCCTTACCCTTGCTCTTTCGACTGAAAAACGGCTCGAAGATCCGCTTCAGGTCTCCCGGCGCAATCCCGTTTCCATTGTCCCGGAAGTGAACATCCACCCAGGGGCCTGCCACCTCGGTCCATACCCTCACCTCCGCTTCCTCAAGGCTCCGCCCCGCCAACTCGGTCGCTTCCACCCCGTTTTTCAGGATATTCAGGAAAACCTGGCACAGCTGGTTCTCATTGCCGCTGATCCGCAGCTCCTCGGGAATGCTCTCCTTGTAACCAATCGTCCCCAAGCGGTCGCCCAGAAGGCGGCGCGCCGTCCGCACCAGGGAAACAAGGGAAAGCTCCACCGTCTCCATCGTCCCACGCGAGGCAAAGGACCGCAGGTCCCTCACAATGTGATTCACGCGCTCCATCCCCTCTTTGATGTCCGCAATGACTTCCGAGAATTCCTCCCGGTGCTCCTCATCAAGATCATTAACAAGTGAACGCAACACAAACAACGCCGTTGCGGAGTAGTTGAGGGGGTTGTTGATCTCGTGCACGATCCCCGCACTCATCTCCCCCAGGACCGACAGCTTTTCGGCCTGCACCAGCATCGCCTCCGATTCGCAAAGGTCGGACAGGGCCTCGTTAAGGATATGGTTTTTCTTGCCCAAGGCCGCGACATTACGATGGAGCTCCATCATGTTGCGCAGCCGGACCTGCAGCTCGGCAGGCTGGCAGGGGGTCATCAGCACTTCATCCGCCCCCGCTTCAAGGCACTCTTGCAGGACCGGTTGTGTCCCCGGAGTGAGCGCCACCACGATTGGGCAGTCCATCAATTGCTCGTTCTCACGCAGGGAGCGACAGCATTCTGCGGTTCCCTCCGCCGATTGGGTCGCATCGAGGAGAATGACATCCGGCTCCCTCCACTCCGGAGGAACGGACAGCCCTTCATCCATGGGGATCACAATCGTCTTAAAGCCAGTAAGTTGGCCAAGAAGGTCCCGTGGCACTCCGGGAGAGGGCGTCATGATCAGGATCTGCCCCACCTTTTCCCGACCCGGACCCGACGGCAGGTTTCTCCAAAGCTGTCGGTCACCTCGATCCTCCTCCGAGATCCCGTCCACCGCCCGCAGGACCGACGAAGCTTGGTCTTCCCGCGTCGAGCGGGAAGACCATAGCTCATCAGGCTGATGCAAGAGGCCCTCTTGCTCGTGATCCGACGGAAGTTCCAAGACCGTAAATCTATATCAGTTTTCGTGATTTCTCATAGATACCAAATTTCCACAAAAGATAACTGTGGTGCAGTAAATCAGGCCCCGCAGCGTCCTAAGGCGCAGTGGGCGAACCGGGCTCAGCCGGCAGGCGCAGCGGCTTGCCCTGGGGCATCTGAATGACGGCCAACTGCTGGCGGCAAACGATGAGAAGCTCATCGGACCGCTTGCAGCGCATCTCGAAGGCACACCAGAACCGCACCCGGCCCCATTCCTCGAGAACACCATGAGTGACAATGACGTCCCCGAGACGAGCTGGCTTGCGGTAGTCAATTTCGGTCCGGACCACCACCGGGTAGACCGAAGTCTCAGCCATCCGGCGCAGGTCAAAGCCGAGCCCAGCCGCCAGCTTCGTCCGGCAGAACTCGATCATGCGCAGGTAGGCCAGGTTGTGGACGACACCGCCCACGTCGGTATCGTAAAACATTACCTCGTCTTCGGTGTTCCATTCCATGACCTCCTCTTGGCGCCCTGCGCCCCCAAAAGATTGCCGAAGGGTAGCCCGTAGGCAAGACTGCACGCCATGTCCCCCCGGATCCTCATCACCCTCTTCACTCTCAGCCTTCTTGGCGGAGCGAATGGCGATTTTGTGGCTCCCGACCTTCAACGTCCCCTCTTCCAACGGGACCGGGTGCCCCTGGACCCCGACCGCATGCGTGCCCTCGCCAACCAGTTGACCCAATTGGCTGCGGTTGAGAGCGGGGAGTCCGCCATCCATTTGCGCGCCCGAGCCCAGTTGCTGGCCGTGGCTACCCGGCTTGATCCGGCCAGTCCCGCAGCCCGCACCCTGACCCGAACCCTCGAGCAGGGACACAAACCGCCCAAACCTGCGGCCAATGAGCTGAAGGCGGGCGAATCCATGGTTTGGCAAACCGTGCGCTGGCTCCAACAGAAGGAAGCCGGGGCCGAGGGACGGCATCTCGGTGCCCTCCTCCTCGACGCCCTAAGGGTCCTCCAACCCAACCACCCGGCCGTCGACCGGCATGACACAGCCGGAGAAGAAGCCCGATGGAATCAGGTCGTCGCCCCATTGGAGCAATTTTCCGCCCCCCCTCCCCCCGAAGACCCCACACCCGCCCCTGTGGAAGATTCCGCCCAGAACACCCCCGAGCCACCCCCTCCGGCGCCGGAACCATGGTCCCCACCGATTGCCGTCCGCGAGAATACGCTGCGAACCCCACTCTTTGTGTTCGGTCCCCAATACCGCCTCAAAAGCAAAGTCGTGCCCTTGCGCCTGAATATCAACCAGAGTGAACAAGCGGGTCCCCTGACCTATGGGCTCAGCCCTTCCTTCAATGCTCCGGTTCTGGACCGGGCCCGGGAAGAAACCAATCTCGCACTGCTCTCCATCTGGCCCCGCTTGCCGGAACAGAATTTCGCCATTCTTTCCACCGACGACAAACGCTACGCCCAGCGCAACGGAACCACCATCGCCGGTCCGGCTGCGCTCCTTCTCCATGCCTCCCTCTCCGGAAAGACACTCCGTGAGAACCTGACTTTCCTCGGAAAAGTCAACTCGGACGGCACCCTCCAAGCCCCGGCAAATTCATGGCATTACCTGAGCGCCCTTCGTCAAGGGCCGGGCGGACGCCTCCTGGTTCCCCCCGACCTCAAGGACCAGTTCAGGGCTCTCATCGTCCTCGAAGACCCCGGATTCTTCCTGAAATACGAGGTTTTGGTCGTCTCATCGCTCGAAACCGCCCTCGCCGTCGGGAGCCCCAATGAAGATCCGGAGGGACTCGCCAGCGTCTCAGCCACCTTCGCTGAGATCCAAAAGGCTGGCCAAGGACGCAACACCGGACAGCTAGTGGCCATCGAGTCGGTGCGCGAGCGCCTTGGCGCCATTCACACCGCCGCCCCGTACCACCTCTCGGCCGAAATGCTGCTGCTGCAAAGCTCAGGCTCGGATCGCCCCGCCTTCCTGAGCAACGAAATCCTGACCCGCGAACTGCGCCGTGCCCTCGAGCCGATGAAGTCCACCGTGAACTCCACCAACGAGACCCTCACCACGGAGAGAGCCATGGATGCCTGGACGGCGTGCCGAAAAGAGATCGACGGACTCCAACGCTTCGTCGATTTCGATGACCGTGGGCTCTTCAAAGAGGCCTACGACCTGATCAACGAGCTCCGGACCCTCTCGCGGGAACTGAAAAAGGATCGAAAGGACGA
>CAZIPY010000116.1:0-3621 GCA_964541125.1 uncultured Luteolibacter sp.
GCCCCTACAATTGACTTCCTAAACTCCCAACGTATCTATTCCCCATGCTTCTTCGCTTCTACAAAATGAACGGTGCCGGCAACGATTTCATCGTCATCGACAACCGCGACAAATCCTTCGACCCCGCGCCCCTCACCATCGAGGCCCTCTGCGACCGTCACCGCGGTATTGGTGCCGATGGCCTGCTTGCTGTCGAACCCGCCGAGCATGGCGCGGATTAGCGCTTCCGGTACTACAACGCCGATGGTGGCGAAGCGGAGATGTGTGGCAACGGTGCCCGCTGCTTCGGCCGCTTCACCGCTCACCTCGGTGAGGGCGTGGCCGAGCGCGTGACCTTCGAGACCATCGCCGGCATCCTCGCAGCCGAAATGGTCGGAGAGAATGTCCGCATCGACATGTCCGATCCCTTCGATCTGGAGATGGAGCGCAGCACCCAAGTCGATGGCCTCGATGGCAAGATCTATTCGGTGAATACCGGCGTGCCCCACGCCGTCGCCTACTTGGCCGACACCGACGCCCTCGAAGAGCTCGACGTCGTGAAGCACGGTCGCGCCATCCGTCAGCATGAGGACTTTTCCCCGGCCGGCACCAACGCCAACTTCGCCGCCGTGGTGGCTCCTGGCCACATCGCCATCCGCACCTACGAACGTGGCGTGGAGGACGAAACCCTGGCCTGCGGCACCGGCATGGTTGCCTGCGCGCTGGTCCACCACCTCCTGACCGATGCCCCCTCCCCTGTCCAGGTCGACGTGGCCGGTGGTGACACCCTAGAGATCGGCTTTGAGAAGAAGGATGACGGATCCTTCACCAACGTGACCCTCTCCGGTCCAGCCGACTTCGTCTTCGAGGGTGAAATCGAAATTTAAGCCTGAAAACCGCATCCGGCGTTGATTCCCGCCTCGGAGCGTGGATGATCCGCCTGTCATGAGTTTTTCCGGCACCTACACCGCCCTGATCACCCCGTTTCGCGACGGTGTGGTGGACGTCCCCGCCTTCCAAGCCCTCATCGAGCGCCAGATCGAAGCCGGGGTAGATGGTATTGTTCCCGTCGGCACCACGGGTGAGTCCCCTACCCTCGACGGTCACGAGCACCTCGAAGTCATCCGCCTCGCCGTAGAGGCCGCTTCCGGACGTTGCCAAGTGGTTGCCGGCACTGGAGCCAACGCCACCCTTGAGGCTATTGAGCTGACAGAAAAAGCCGAAGCCCTCGGCGCCACTGGCAGCCTTCAGGTCTGCCCCTATTACAACAAGCCTTCGCAGGAAGGTCTCTACAAGCACTTCAAGGCCGTGGCAGACGCGACTTCCCTGCCCATCATGCTCTACAGCATTCCGGGCCGTTCGGTGATCGAAATCGCCACCGAAACCGTCGCCCGTCTCGCCAACGACTGCGAGAACGTCACCGCGGTCAAAGAAGCTGGTGGATCAGTCGATCGCGTGAACCAACTCGTGCAGGACTGCCCCGAAGGCTTCGCCATTCTTAGTGGTGATGATCCCCTAACTCTGCCCTTCATGTCCTGTGGCGCCACTGGCCTCGTCTCGGTCGCCTCCAACATCATTCCCGATGTCATGGCGAAGCTGGTACGTGCCTGCCTCAACAACTCTTATGACGAAGCCCTCGCTCTGCAGAAGCAATACTACCCATTGCTGCGCGGCCTGATGTCGCTCGACGTCAACCCGGTGCCAATCAAAACCGCCGCCCACCTCATGGGCATGTGCACCGACGAAATTCGACTTCCACTCTGCACCATGTCCGAGGAGCAGATCAAAGACCTCAAAGCCCTCCTCGACGAATTCAATCTCATCTAAATCCAACGACACCCAACTTCATGACGCCCAAGTTGTTCATTCCCGGCCCCATCGACGTCTCTCAAGAAACCTACAAGGCGATGAGCCAGACCATGATCGGTCACCGCGGTGCCGATTTCGAAAAGCTCTACGCCTCAACCCAACCCGGCCTCCAGGCTCTGTTGGGCACCAGCCGTCCAGTCTTCATCTCCACCTCCTCCGCCTGGGGTGTGATGGAAGCCGCTCTCAAGAACCTCTGCCAGAAGAAGGTTCTCAACCTCTGCTGTGGCGCCTTCTCCGACAAGTGGAATGGCGTAGCCAAGAGCATGGGCCTCGATCAGGACAAAATTCAGGTCGAATGGGGTGAAGCCATCTGCCCGGACGCCGTAAAAGCCAAACTCGAAGAAGGCGGCTACGACCTGGTGACCCTCGTCCACAACGAGACCTCAACCGGCGTGATGAACGACCTCGAAGGCATCGCCAAGGTGGTGAAGTCCTTCGATGGCGTGCAACTGGTGGTCGACACCGTCTCTTCGCTTTCCGCCGTGCCCGTTAAGATGGACGAGCTCGGTATCGACCTCGTGCTGGCCGGCGTACAGAAGGCCCTCGCCCTGCCTCCCGGCATGGCCGTCTTCGCTTGTTCGGAGGACGCCATCAAGCGTGCCGAGACTCAGCCCAACCGTGGCTACTACTTCGACTTCCTTGAGTTCGAAAAGGCCGCCCCCAAGAACAACACCCCTTCCACCCCATCCATCGCCATCATCTTCGGCCTCCAGCACATCCTCGGTGAAATCGAGAAGGAAGGTCTCGAGAATCGCTTCGCCCGTCACGCGGCGAACAACAAGATGATCCACGAGTGGGGAGCCAAGCACCGCTTCGAGAACTTCGCTCCCGAAGGCAATCAGTCCAAGTCACTGACATGCTTCGCCACACCTGAAGGCTTCGATCTTGCGACCTTCATCAAGACCCTCAAGACCGAGCACAACTTCGCCATCAACGGTGGCTACGGCAAGATCAAGGGTCTGACCTTCCGCATCTCCAACATGGGCAATGAAACCCAGGAGACCATGCAGGAGCTCATCGATGCGATGGACAGCGTGCTGGCCGGCATGAAGGTGGGCAGCTGAAGCTGCCCATGGTAGGGACGAGCGGCTCGCTCGTCCGATCTTATCGCCGCAAAGCGGCGAATCTTGGGACAATCGGGCCGATTGTCCCTACCGTTGATCAGGTGCGTTACTCAGAAGCGGATTCCTCAGCTTCCTCGTCTTCTGGCTTCGTCTTGTCCCAGAAGGCAGCGAAGAAGATCACGGCAATGACGGTTGCCATGATGGCGGGGAACATCCAGTAGGCCTTCCAGGCACTGGCAGCGGCTCCGATGGTCTCGGAAGGAACTCCTTCGGGCATGCTGACCGCAAACATCTGGCCGAGTTGCTGGCCGAAACTCAGGGTTTGTTCGCCGCGGGCTTCACCCATGGCTGTCGTCAAGGCATCCGAAGGACCGGACACCGGAGCCAGTTTGGCAGCGGCCACCTTGAAGCCGACAAACATGCCAATGCCCTGAGTAAAGAAGACCAGCATGCTCTGCGCCTGTCCCTTCACCTCCTTGGGGGCGACCCGGTCGGTATACATGAAGCCAGTGACAAAGAAAAAGTCATAGCAGATGCCATGCAGCGCAATGCCCGCGAACATCATCCACACCACCTGGTCTGGAGCACCCATCGAGAACAGCAGGTAACGCAGGATCCACGCTGCCATGCCAATGAGGATCATCCACTTCACTCCAAGCTTACGGAAGAAGAAGGGAATCATCAGCATGAAGATGATTTCAGACATCTG
>CAZIPY010000117.1:0-5161 GCA_964541125.1 uncultured Luteolibacter sp.
GAGTAACATTCCTAACAAACGCGCATGAATCACGCGCCATGGCTCCGTAGCGAGGAATCCACCGAAGCGATCGACCAACCTGCCAAAACCGTTCAGCTCGGTGTCCTGAAAGTGATGCCAAACGAGGCAGCCGAGAAGCACATCGCCCTCCAATTCGTCCAACACCTCGCGCAGATCGGCGCGCAACCAATCCACCTCAGACGCACAGGTGGATGGCTTGGGACCGAGGTCGATCGCCGTGACCTTCCAGCCGAGCTCGACGAGCGCATTGGCGAGCTGACAATCTCCGGATCCAATCTCCACCACGTGCCCGGGCAGTCGGTTGCCCAGGATACTCGTCACCCAGGCGTGATTGCCCATCAGGGCATTAATGCGCTGCAAATCTTTCCGGGACCGCACGGCTTCCGGCGCATCAGAAGGCAGCGAGTCGAGTTTCTCGGGATCGACCTGCCTACCCATGGCCGCCTATACTAGAGCTGCCCATCGTCCATCTCAAAGGGCGAATGAGCGACTGGATCGCCTGATTTCAGCCCCATCGTGAACCAACGGATACGTTGTTCCGACGTCCCATGGGTGAAATTCTCGGGAACAATTCGACCTGTCGCTCGACGTTGAATGGTGTCATCACCCACCGCCATCGCGGCCTGTATGCCCTCGGCAATGTCTCCACGCTGGAGAACTTTAAACTGACGCTGGGTGTGGTGTGCCCACACGCCGGCCAGGTAATCGGCCTGCAATTCCAGTTTCACAGAAAGCCGATTGTAGGCCTCCTTCGATAGCCGTTGCCGCTGCGATTGTACCTGTCGAGAAATCCCTAACAGGTTCTGAATGTGATGCCCGACTTCGTGAGCAATCACATAAGCCTGGGCAAAGTCACCTGGAGCCTCGAACTTCTTGTCCAGTTCATCGAAAAAACTAAGATCAATGTAAACCTGGTTATCTCCAGGACAATAGAAAGGACCCATCGCGGCCTGGCCCGTGCCGCAGGCCGTTGGCGTCACGCCCGAGAAAAGCACAAGAACGGGCTCTTCGTACTGCGGTCGCGACCCGCGATACTTACGCGCCATCTGAGGATAGATGTTCTTCCACACATCCTCGGTGAATGCTAGAACTGTTCTCGTAAAGGCCGCCAACTCTTCCTCCTCCGCGGTCGGCACGTAGTCCGTCGCTTGCTGGGCACCCCCGCTGCTGGCAGACATGGTCTGTTCGAGAACGGCCGCCGGATCCTGTTTGAGAATGAAGATGGCGATGAGAGCCATGATGATGGCACCAATGCCGCCCCCCATGACCTTGCCACTCCGTTTCCCACGCCGATCATCGACGTTCTGACTTTGACGGGCATTCTTCCATCGCATGCCGCCATTCTCCCAGGGAGATTGTAAAAGTCCAGCCGAAGTCGGCACACCTCAGCCTCCCGATCAGCACCAGATCAAACCCGCGATTGCGCGCCAGCAGGCCGTTCCCGGGCTCGAAATAGCCCATGCTGTTCCTCATTCAATCGCACCTGCCTGGCCTGGACGAAGAATCACCCTGTCGCTTAACCTGTGCCGTGCCTAAGTTCTTCGCCATCCTTCTCTTCACCGCAGCCACTCTTCATGCCCAAAACTGGCAGCCCATTCAAGTCCCGGGCGATTGGGAATCCCAGATCGGTGATTACGACGGCTTCGCTTGGTACCGCTGTTCCGTGGAGATCCCCGAGTCCTGGCGCGGGAGCCGTCTTCTTCTCAGTGTGAACGCCGTCGATGATGTCGACGAAGCCTATTTCAACGGCGAGAAAGTGGGGGCCAATGGCGGAATTCCGCCCCTTTACGCCAAACCTTCCAGCGACGTGCGACGCCCCGCCGTGATCGACCCCGACATGGTCCGGTTTGGAGAATCCAACCTCATCGCTTTCCGAGTCTACGATCACGGTGGCCAAGGTGGTCTACTTAAAGGGCCCATTCAGTTAGGCCGGTTGGAAGACGCCATCGATCTCAGCGGGACTTGGGATTTCATCAAGGGGGATCAGAAAGAACACGCCCAGTGGCCTGACGATGGTGCGATGGACTATCAGAAACGTCAAGTGGAGCAGCCTGCTGGCCATCTTGGGGTTGTCCCTGCCGACACTGAGGGGCGTGACCGGGACATGGCCCAGGTGCGCAAGCGTTTCGAGGGAAACAAGAACGTCCACTCGAACATTAAAGGCAAAGGCGACCCGTTGCCGCCCGAAGCCGCCCTTGCGGCGCTCAAGCCAGGCCAGGACTTCGTTATCGAGACGGTCCTGACAGAACCCACGATCACCCAGCCACTCTACACCGAGTTCGACGAGCGCGGCCGTCTCTGGGTCACGGAGTACATCCAGTACCCACAACCCGCTGGTCTTCAGGTGCTTACCTGGGACAATCATCTCCGCTCCATCTTCGACGCAGTGCCGCCTCCCCCACCCTACGAGCAGCCTGAGCACCAAAAATTTATCGGTCGGGATCGCATCTCCATCCATGAAGATACCGACGGTGACGGGCACTTTGATTCTCACAAAGTTTTCGCCGACGGCCTCAATATCGTCACCTCCACCTGCCAAGGAAAGGGCGGTGTTTGGGTCATGAACCCACCCTACCTGCTCTTCTTTCCGGACGAGAATGAAGACGATGTTCCTGACAGAGCGCCTACCATGCATCTGTCAGGCTTTGGCTTGGAAGACACGCACTCCGTGGCCAACTCACTCAAATGGGGACCGGATGGGTGGCTCTACGGTTGCACCGGAAGCACGGTCACCGCGCGTATTCGTGTCACCGCCAAACCCGACCAAGCTCCCCTCGCCTTCTTCGGCCAGAACATCTGGCGCTATCATCCTGAGACCCACGATTTCGAACTCTTTGCCGAAGGCGGCTGGAATACCTTTGGGGTCGACTTCGATGCCGAGGGCCGCCTCTTCTCTGGCACCAATGGCGGCATGCAGGCCGTCTACTTTGTCCAAGGCGGCTTCTACCAGAAAGGCTTTGGCAAACACGGCCCGCACACCAATCCACACGCCTTCGACTACTTCTACGGCATCCCGATCGAAGGCAAGCATCCACGCCTGGTGAACCAATGGGTCCCCTACTCCGGAGGCGCCTTTCCCGGTCATGAAGGCCATTTCTTTGGGGTCAATTGCCTGGCCAACGAATTCGCCGTGATCGCTTTAGAAACGGATGGCAGCACCTTCCGAAGCACCGTCTTGCCCCCTGCCATCACCACGAAAGACGTTTGGTTTCGACCCGTTCATGCGACTACGGGACCGGATGGCGCCCTCTACGTTGCCGACTTCTACGATGCTCGAATCACCCACGTCGACCCCCGCGACAACTGGGACCGCGATCACGGCCGCATTTACCGCCTTCGCCACCGCGAAGGGAAATCCCATTCGCAGAGCAACTTAGCCCAGGCCTCGACAGACGAGCTGATTTCCTTGCTGGACCACCCTAACAAATGGCATCGGTGGACAGCCAGACGTCTGCTAGTTGAACGCAATGATTCTACCATTGTCCCGAAGCTCACAGAGAACCTCAAGCTCGATCACCTTTGGACCCTGCACCAACTGGGTGCCCTCGACGAGCTTACCGCTCTCGCGGCTCTCCAACACGAGGACGTCCACGTCCGGCTTTGGACCGTGCGCCTGCTCGCCGATCGGCGTCAGCCTCTCTCGCCGCAGGCCTACGAAATCATCCACAGCCTGGCCCGCACCACGGACCCCGAGTTCATCTCCCAACTCGCGGCCTCACTCCAGCGCCTGCCTACGGACCAGGCGCTACCCCTACTTACCCAAATCATTCTCACTGAACAGTTTACAAGCGATCCCTACATCCCCTCCCAACTGTGGTGGGCTCTGGAGTCTCACGTCACGGCGTCCCCCGAAACGGTCCTTTCGTGGCTGGCTGAAACCTCCCTCTGGCACACGCCGATGGTCGAGACCAAGCTGGCGACGCTGCTCGCCAGGCGTCTCGCTTCCGATCCCTCGGCCGCGAACCTCAACCGGCTTGCACATCTGCTAGACCAGGCTCCCAAGACGGCCACCCCCATTCTCATCCGGGGCGTCGAAGCCGGACTCCAAGGCATCACGCTCACGAACATCCCAGAGGCGCTCGATCGTGCCCTGGTCAAAGCTTCGGCGGCGAATCCCCAGAGCCTCGAAATCCTCCTCTTCGGCCTTCGTCTTCAAAGCCAGGGCGCCCGCCAGACGGCTCTGGCACGCATCGCACGTCCGGGTCCCGGGCGTCTAAAACTCATCACCGCCCTCTCCGAGTCCCCTACCCCGAAAGTTGTGCAAACCTTTCTAACATTAGCCGAGAAAGACCACGAACCCGACATTCAGCGCGCTGCGATCCACGCGCTCCAACGAGCTGAAGACGCGTCCATTCCTCACCGACTCCTCAAGATTCAAGACCCTGGGCTCTTACCGAACATACTCACCGTGCTCTCTGGCCGGCCCTCTTGGGCCCGCCATCTACTGGCCGCCTTTGAAGACAAGACCCTCTCTATCAAGGCCCTTAGTATTGATCAGACCCTCGTGATGAAGGGGCACGGCGATGCTGCGCTCACCCAGCGGTTGGAAAAACTCACCTCCAAGCCCTCGCCTACGGCCGACAAACAAGCGAAGATCCAAGCGACCCTGGCCCTTCTCAAGCAAGAAGGTGTCCAAGGCGACCAGAAAGCGGGGGCCACGGTGTACTCCCAAGTCTGCGCTGCGTGTCACCAGCTCTTCAACCAAGGAGCTCAGATTGGCCCCGACCTCACCGGCTACGACCGCAGCAACAGCGAATTCTTGGTGACCGCCATCGTCGACCCCAACCTGGGGGTTCGCGAAGAGTACGAACTCACCACGATCACGCTCCGTCCGGCCAGCGAAGGCGCCGAATCCACCATCGTCTCTGGCTTCGTCCGCGCTCTCACAGACACCCAGCTGACCCTCCAAGACCTGACGGGGCAAACCAGCACGCTGGCCACGCGCGATATCCTCAAGAAAGAAAACGCTCCCACCTCTCTCATGCCTGAAGGATTGTTAGATGCCCTTACAGAAACGCAGGTTCGGGATCTGTTCGCCTACCTCCAGTCCAACCACTACCCACGAGAGCCCCAGGAGGACCAGGGCGCTCAAGGAGAGTGACCACGGAAGGCACGGAAGGCACGAAACACTCGGAATCAA
>CAZIPY010000118.1:0-39252 GCA_964541125.1 uncultured Luteolibacter sp.
GAGCTCACCGAGATGCCGCGCTGCTTCTCCAACTCCATCCAGTCCGAGGTGGTGGCGCGCTGATTTTTACGCGCAGTCACCGAGCCCGCCAGATTGAGGGCACCCCCGTAGAGCAGAAATTTTTCAGTGAGGGTGGTTTTACCGGCATCCGGGTGGGAGATAATCGCAAAGGAACGCCGCCGACTCACTTCGAGCTGAAGGGACGGGGACGCTTGGGCGAAGGGGGAATCCGACATGGCAATGCGGCAAGGTGGAGACGGGGTCTACCCTTGCCCCTCTCCTGCCGCAAGTATCGATTCCCGTCGCGTGTCCTTGAAATGGGTCCGGCGGGCGCCTTTTGAGGGGCGCCCGCCGGCCATGGGTTTGAGACCGCAATGCACGGCCATTTTGGGGGCCTGACCGGCATCGCGGGACGACCCATTCACATCGTATCGCAACCCTGCCAAAGCACCATTCCGTCTCCACGCACACGTGAAAGCGTGTGCGTCTTCATGATTCCGCTTTGCCCATCAAGGATTTGACGGTTTGCTGTGGGGCGGACACCCACCCATGGAAAAGCCCACCAACCATTGGATCGATCAGGATCACACCCATTGCTGGCACCCCTTCACTCGCCAGCAGGATTGGTGCGCTCGACCCGAAGAGACCCTGGTCATCACCAAGGGCGAAGGCCCCTGGTTGTGGGACAGCGAGGGCCGTCGCTATCTGGATGGCAACTCATCTATCTGGACCAACATCCACGGCCACAGCCACCCCACCATCACAGCAGCCATCCAAGAACAGGCGGCCACCCTCGATCACAGCTCCTTCCTCGGCGCCACCCATCCAAGTGCAGTCGAACTCGCCACCAAGCTCAGCGCCTTCTTCCCTGCCAACACTCTCGAGCGTGTCTTCTTTTCCGACAACGGATCGACCGCCGTCGAATGTGCGCTGAAGATGGCCATCCAATACCGCCAACAAACCGGAGCGGAACACCGCACCCGCTTCGCCGCCTTTGCCAACGGCTATCACGGCGACACCTTGGGCGCCGCGTCGATGGGGGGCGTCAGCCGCTTTTTCGAGCGCTTCAAAAAGAACGGCTATGATGTCGAGCATGTTCAGGATCTCACCGAACTCGATCAACTCGACGCGAGCACCCTGGCGGCAGTGGTCATTGAGCCACTGATCCAAGGCGTGAACGAGATGCGCCCCTGGCCAAAGGGCATGCTTAAAGAGCTGCGCAGTTGGTGTGACAACCATGGCGTTCAACTCATCCTCGACGAAGTCATGACCGGCTTCGGTCGCACCGGAACCCTGTTCGCCTGCCAGCAGGAGGACGTCATTCCCGATTACCTCTGCCTCGCCAAAGGTCTCACCGGCGGCACCCTGCCTCTTGCCACCACCCTCACCACCGAAACCATCTACGAAGCCTTCTTGGGCGACGCGGACCAGGCTTTCTACTACGGCCACAGCTACACCGCCAATCCACTCGGCTGTGCTGCCGCCCTTGCCAACCTTCAGGTCTTCGAAGATGAACAGACCCTCGCTGGGCTCCCAGCCAAGATCGCCCATCTGGAATCCGGCCTCGCCGATCTCAAGGCCAAGCACCCGCAGATCCACGAAACCCGACAATGCGGGCTCATCGCCGGAATTGAGCTGAGGGACCCGAGTGGCGAGCCCTTCCCAGCAGATCAACGGGTCGGAGAACAGGTCTGCCTGGCTGCCCGCGAGCATGGACTGCTCACCCGCACGATTCTGGATACCGTGGTTCTGATGCCCCCACTGTGCTGCGGCCCCGAGGAGCTGGATCACGCCATTTCCGCTCTGGATCAGGCAATCCGCCAGACCCTTTGAAAATCCGGGCATTGACAGGTCTCCGGCCAAGGCGTAACAACCACTCCCCCAAGCGAAGGGCAAAAGGCGGAGTAGCCAAGTGGTAAGGCAATGGTTTGCAAAACCGTCATTCGCGGGTTCGATTCCCGCCTCCGCCTCCATTTTCGCAACTAACTTATTATTAGTTAGTTAGAGGTTTGGAGAGCCCCTCCACGCAAGCCGCTTGGTAACATACTGGTAACAAATCCGGTTTTATCCGCCTACGTCCGATAAGGTTCAGTGTGGTCGCAGAGACCCACTTAGTCAGCCAACCGGGCGTTAAAACAAAGACATCTCGGCACAGCAGGCACGACTGAGGTGCTTGGAAAGCTCCCTCAGCATACCCCCTAGGGAACCCTCAGGCACGGCCAGGGGTGAGGGGCAGCCCCCTTTGGTGAAAAAAACCCCAGATGGCTAGTGGCTATGTATTTGTTCGCACAGATGTACAAGGCATGAGCTTCATTTCATTATCTTAATCAATGGGACAACTCGGCATGTGCTGGACTGAGCCCTTAGCAGTAATTAACCTGACGACATCCTAGATGCCCACGATTGACCTAAAACCTCGTTATTCAGGCCACGAAACATTCGTGTGCCGCTATGCCTGGCTACCAAAAGTCGTTAGGGAATTGTCGTCAAAGGCAGGCGAGACGCTCTTCAAGGACGAAAATGAAGCCATGGTCCGACTAGGCGTCGGCAAAAACATGGTCAGGTCAGCAAAATTTTGGGCTGAGTCGGCACAGATTATTGAGGAGACTCCGCGAGGGCATGCACTTACCGAATTTGGAATGCGCCTACTTGGGCATGAAGGCCACGACCCATATCTAGAACTTCCTCAGACACTGTGGTTGCTTCACTGGAAAATTGCCACCCACCCCACTCGCCCTATTTTCCATTGGACTCAGATGCTCAATCACTGGCATCGCGCTGAATTCGGTGAAGCTGAGGCTATCAGATTCCTTGAGCAAGGCCTCCCCCCCGAGCAGGCCAAGAGGTCAAAACGCACGCTTCATGATGGGCTAAAAGTATTCATTAATTCTTACGTCCCCTCCAAAAGCCGCAAAGGCCAGGTCGCCGAAGACAACCTTGATTGCCCCTTAACAGAGCTAGACCTCATTCAAATTGTGGGTGAACGGATCAATAAGGAGCAACAACGAGAAGTCATTTACTCTTTCAATAAGGAAGCCAAACCAAGCGTCACCTCCAAGCTCCTAGGATATTGTATTGATGATTTTTGGCGCTGCGGACCCCATGCGGATGATGACTCCTTAGGATTCAAACCCATATCCGTGGGTGAAAATAGCCCTGGCCAGATATTCAAGCTCCCTGAAGCTGCTCTCAGGGCCAAACTGGACTCTCTCTCCACAGCAACTCGTGGCGTAATGTCATTCGAAGAGTCACAGTCAATGCAGCAAGTATGGCGTAAGAAAGACGCAACCCAGATGGACCTACTCGATAACATCTATTCCGCATGAAGCTCCCTCAAACCAAAATTAGTGAGCTTCTACGAGTAAGCCCTCGTTTCATGCGCTCGGTCAACCTCGAGCGTGATTTCGAAGATGCGCAGGCCTTAGAGGGGTATGTTACGACTCAAGAGACCGAACGCCACTTGACTCGTATTGGATCGGCGCTGAGACCTGAGTCTGGCCAACGCGCATGGCGTATCACCGGAGACTTTGGATCAGGTAAGTCTAGTTTTGCATTGGTACTGGCAAACCTTCTCAGCCGTCCCTCGGGAGAACTACCTCCCTCAATCCGAAAGCTGCGCGGCAAGCTCGGATTGCCCGCAAACGCACCAAAGTTTCTGCCGGTGCTTGTCACTGGGTCTCGCGAGCCCGTGGCCAAAGCCATATTACGGGGACTTCATGACACGCTAAATCAATCTATTGACGGTAGAAAAAAAATCAGTAGCCGCGAGGCGATTGGCAAAGCACTAAACAAGGCAAATCTTGAAGACCGAGTGGTCATTAAGCTAATTGAGCAAGCTTGTGAGGAATTAGTGTCCAAAGGCATCTGTGGAGGCCTTCTCCTGATCATCGATGAGCTTGGAAAGTTTCTAGAGTATTCATCTCTGCATCCGGAGCAACAAGATGCCTATTTCCTCCAAAGTCTTGCAGAATTCTCAAGTCGCAGTGGGAAATTCCCCTGCTACACACTTGGCCTTCTCCACCAGGGGTTCGCCGAATACGCAGAACGCCTCCCTTCGACCGTGCAGCGCGAATGGGCTAAAATTGCTGAACGCTACGAGGAAATTCCATTTTCTCAGCCACTTGGCCAGGTGGCTGCGCTACTTGCCGCTGCCCTTTCAACCAAAGTTGACCATGAGAGTCTTTGGGGCTGGAAAGGGAAAGCCAGTGAGGACATGCGCCATGCAATTGAAAACGGCATGTTTGGCCCCTCTGCTCCTAAAACAGCATTATCTAATATAGCGCCCGAACTATATCCACTGCACCCAACGGTCGTGCCTGTGCTCGCTAGATTCTTCAGAAGATTTGGGCAGAATGAGAGATCCTTATTCAGCTTCTTGCTGTCTTCAGAGCCACATGCTCTACAAGACTTCGCTACGAATAACGCAAGTGCGGATGAGGTCTATCGGCTATCAAATTTCTACGATTTTGCAGCCTTCAACTTCTCGCATCAGCTCAGCAGTCAGAGCTTCCGAAGCCATTGGAATCATATAGATGCAGTAATTCGCAGTGCAGAAGGAGAGTCCCCCGAATGCTTAGCCCTTATGAAGACCGTCGGGATACTCAATGCCGTTGAGTCTCCTGAGTTACTCCCAAGCGAAGATAACATAGCTCTTGCGACAGGACTGAATGATGAGCTCCCCGCCTTGCTGAACACACTCTGCCAAAGAAATATTCTATTTAACCGAGGCAAGGCAGGCTACGCACTTTGGCCATACACTAGCGTCAACCTGGAGCAACGATTCGAGGCAGCACGTGAGGCCTTACCGAGAGCATCATCCATCGCGGATATAGTTAGAGAGAGACTAGACGCAAGACCCATCGTTGCTCGTCGCCACTACATTCAAACCGGCAATTTAAGACATTTTGATGTCCTGTTCGTGGGCGCGCGAGAATTTACTCCTGAGGCAAATGAACTATCGCCCAAGCACCCGGCGGATGGAGTTTTAGCAGTAATACTTTGTGAGTCTGAAGCGGACCGAAAAAATGCTGAAAAAACAGCTCAGTCATACGCGAATGATACCGGAACCATAATCGCAATTAGCCCACCTCTTGAAAGGCTTGCTGGCTCAGCCATCGAACTGGAGCGTTGGCTTTGGGTCGAGCGCCATACACCAGAACTGAAAGATGACCGCTTTGCCGCAGAAGAGGTGCAGCGGCAGATTGCCACCAGTAGACAAATTCTTGAGAGCAGAATACAAGACTGCGTTGGATTCCGCACTGGCGGGCGAGAGGAAGTTGCCTCGGGTATTGCATGGCATCACCAAGGGAAACTAGTCACCAACTCCGTGGTAGGTGGAACTCTGCAGACCTTCCTTTCTGATTTATGCGATCAGACATTCGACAAGGCGCCAACCATTCACAATGAGCTGGTCAATCGGAATTCGATTAGTGCAGCTGCGGCTTCTGCCCGGCAGAAACTTTTCAAAGCGATGCTAGATCAGGGAGCAGATCCCGACCTTGGAATGCCGGCCGATAAGGCGCCGCCAGAAAAATCAATATACTTGTCAGTTCTTCGGGCAGGCAAATTGCACAAAAAACAAGATGACGAATGGCATATAGGATTTCCTTCTAAATCTGGAAATTCTGATCCACTGAACCTTCTTCCCGCACTTCAGGCAGTCGCCTCAAAACTGGAAAGTGTCCCAGACAGACGAGTCCCAGTTAGCGAGCTATATGACCTGCTTCGAGCAGAGCCTTATGGAGTCCGCGACGGCATAATTCCAATCCTTCTATTGGCCGTTTTCATTGTACATGAGCCAGAAATTGCTGTTTACGAGGATGGTGTATTCCAGCCCGAAATTGAAGAACACCTACTGTCACGATTTGCGAAAAGACCTGAGACTTTTGAATTACAGCTCTGCAGAATCACTGGCCTGCGCAAGGCCTTGATCCATGAGCTAGCCCAGGTAGTCGAATCCGACAGAGCAGAATCATCCCAACTACTCTCAATTGTCCGCCCTCTCTACCTTTTTGTGGCCAGCCTTCCGGACTATGCGCGCAATACCGACCAGCTTTCACGAGAAACCTTAGCCTTACGCAAGGCGATAGAGGCCGCAAAAGAGCCAGCAGAGCTTGTTTATGTGAGTATTCCCAAAGCGCTCGGCTTCAAATCCGAACCCAAGTCGAAACCTGACGCGAAAAAACTTGGACAAGCCTTAGCCAAATCAATTGGAGAGCTGCGTCGTTGCTACCCTGAGCTGCAATCTCGCATGAGCTCGACATTACTCAAAGCCTTCAATTATGAAGGGAGCTTGGAGGAATGGAGAGAAAACGTATCAGTATCTGCCGAAACTGTATTGGTTGGTGTAGGCGACCCTGACTTCAGAGCGTTTTGTCTCAAATTGGTAGACACCATGAACGCAGAGCCCGAGTGGCTCGAAGCGCTCGGCAGCTTGTTGACTCGTTGCCCACCCAGTCGCTGGAAAGACCGGGATGAGCTCGTATTTCGTGAGTGCATTCACGCTCTGGCAGGGCAATTCAACCGCGTGCTGGCAACACACTTTGATAAAGACGGAGCCTTACCAGACACAGCCGTTAGGCTTGCGGTCACTCCGCGTAATGGTGAAGAGCGAAGCGTCGTAGTCAGCTTGACTGCTAAGCAAACTGGAGAAATTGAGAAGTTAACAAAAGCTATTCGATCTAAGCTTCCAAAAAATGATCAGGTGGCTGTTGCAGCACTATCACAAGTCATTTGGAGCATCCTAGAAGCAGATAAATGAACACATCAGATGCCATTTCTACCATAGAAAGGTTCTTCTTGGATATCCTTGGAGGAGTGATGCCTGGCGTATTTTTGCTCTACGGAATGCATGCCCTGTTCAATCATAGTAATTATGATTTCCCTGCTTCCAACGCCCCCGGCCTGCTTACATTTTTAATATTGGGCGTATGTTATGCCATCGGTCACATCCTTACATGGATGGGCGATAGAGCTATAGAGCCCGCGTATCGAGGCGTCACCAACAAGTTGATCGATTTACTGCGCTACAGGAAAAAGATCAAACCCCGCAAAATAAAATCACCCAAACAACTAATAGTAAATTTGGTTAACACTCCAATTTATGAAGAGCTGAAGCACCAGCTGAATCAAAGGAAAATTGTGAGCAATAATTTTGAATTAGATAAAACAAACGATATCAGGAACTTGGCCCTTAGCATACCTGGCGCAGACAAGACACTAACTCACCGGTTCACATTCCTATCGTTGTTTTGTCTCACCAGCGCAAGCTCCGTCGTGCTGTTGCTGGTAACATGGGTGGCTGCACATCTAGTCAAAGTGAGCCCCGCCATTGATTGGCAAGCATTCAGCAAGCTAAACACTGCCCAATTAATGCCCTTTAATTGGATAATACTAATTACAGGCCTAATCTTTATTTGCGGGCTCATGAATCGATATTACCGATTTTTTGCCATAAGCTTTAGAATCCCTATATCTGATGCAATAGTGCAAATTCATCAGTTCAAGCCAGCAACAACTCAACAGCCCAGCCGCAACAGCAAATCCGGACCTCCGAATGTGTATCTCGCGGGTGGATTCCATGGGGAGTGGCATGATAAGGTAATAAATAAGATTGGCACTGATGCCAGATATCTAAACCCAGCCACTCATGATATCAAATCTCCATCCAACTATAGCAAATGGGATTTAAGCGCGATTGAGGCAGCTAATATTATCTTTGCTTATTTTGGCGCAGATAATCCTGGCGGTTACTCACTAGCCCTTGAAGTTGGCTACGCCAAATCAAAAGGGATTTTCATTATTTTTGTTGATGAAAAATCAACAACTCTGGGTGAAGGCGCCAAGTATTTAGACATGTTGCACCAGTGCGCGGATTACAGCTGTATATCCCTAGAGGAGGGAATTGATTTACTAGATAAGCACTTGAAGCTAGAGAGGTGTAAATAACTAACATGCCAAGATCAAAACCAACCATATCTTCATCGAGTTCAGAAAACACAAGACATGTACTCAATGTATCGGGCGGTAAGGATAGCTCTGCATTAGCGCTGTTAATGGCAGGCCGCGTCAAAGGTCTTGAGCACTTTAAACACGAGGGCATGGAGTATGTCTTTTGTGATACACAGAAAGAACTCCCAGAAACCTATGAATACCTCTCACGCCTAGAGGCAGAGCTCGGCTCAAAAATCATTCATTTGAATGCAAAAGCCGGATTTGACCACTGGCACAAACTCTTTGGTGGCTATTTACCATCTCCCCAAAACCGCTGGTGTACAAAGTATTTGAAGCTTAAACCTTTCGAATCTCACGTTGGTGACGACAACGTAGTCAGTTATGTGGGACTCAGGGCCGATGAGGACCGCATCGGATACATAAGTAAAAAGCCGAACATCTCGACGCGCTACCCCCTAAAAGAAGCAGGGATAGATTATGCCGGAGTAATCCAAATTCTTGAAGATAGCGGGCTTGGATTACCAACCTTTATGGAGTGGGGCCGGACTAATTCGGGATGCACCTTCTGCTTTTTTCAAACGCCATACGAGTGGGCTAAGCTGCATGATCATTACCCAGAGTATTTTGAAGAGGCGATGGAATATGAGACTATCGATCCAACCAACCCAAACAAGCAATTCACATGGATGGAGGGAGCACCCCTGAGTTCACTACTTGACCCAAAAAAGCGTCAGAAAGTCCTGGAGGCAGGTATCCGTGAGTCCACGTCAAAGCCAGATGGAAGACTATCATCGATCTTTGGCGTGAATCAATCTAACCAACCAGAATCTTGTTTAATGTGTCAAAAGTGAGCCTATGAGTAATTATGGCAGTGTGCCCAAAGGGCCAGAATTAAAAGCTCAATTCCAGAGGCAAAAACTGGGGACTTTCCCTTTCCAAATTTTCCCCGAGTTTTGGAGTCAATTAGACTGTAGATTTTATTACGAAAGCCTGGCATGGAACGAAGTCTACTTTACAGCAGAAAATCAAACTGCCGTGCCCAGCGCCTCAGGAATATACATGTTTGTGGCCAATAGTGCATACACTGATATATTACAAGATCATAGCTACATACTTTATGTCGGAAAATCGAAGAACCTCAATACTAGGTACAAAACATATCTGAAAGAACAGCGGTATATGCTTCCGCACAACAGAGCCAAAGTATCAGAATTACTAGATTATTTTGATAGTTGGCTACTGTTCAAATACGTCACTGTTCCAGAAGCCGATCTTCCCTCAGCAGAGGATCTCCTAAAGGACAACTTAACACCTCCTGGCAACTCGCAATTAAACCTCATAGGGCGCCTACAAACTTCTACACCAGCATGAGCTTATACCCAGCAATCAAAGGAGAAATGGGAGATTGGACCTACTTCCTTAGTTCCGTGGCCATTAAAGATGCTGTTAAGCATTTTCATTTCGCGCATGAGATTGTGCCATACTCGGACTTGGATCAAATTGTACAACGTGAACTTTCATCTAGATCTAAGCAGATAGCATCATATCTGAAAAACAATCAGCAGAGGTTATTTGGAGCACTGACAGTCGCCGTATATGGCGGACAACCCAGGTTTTCCGCAATAACATTGGAGGCTTCATCAGTATTGCCATCTTTGGAGGGCCGTATTGGTGTTCTAGGCTTCGATGGCGATGAGCAATACTACGTACTAGATGGCCAACATCGACTTGCGGCGATGAAGGACCTGGCCAAAGAAGACTCTGAATCTGAAGCTTTGAAGGATGATGTCTCTATTCTTCTTGTAGCCCATAAGCAAGATAATGATGGCATTCAGCGGGCACGGCGACTCTTCACAAATTTAAATAGATACGCAGGAAAAACATCAAAGACAGTCAATATCGTATTAGATGAAGATGATCCCTACGCTATTATTACTCGCTATCTAATTAGAGATAATATTTTCCTCAAGCGCCTAACCAAGATCGCAAAAAGCTCTGGCTCCAAGTCGTTAGCCACTGGAGAAAGTTTGTCAGGGAAACCAGATAAGAAATATTTATTCACGATCACAACATTTTATGAATGCAATAAGGCCTTGCTAAATGGAAGGGCTCCAGATTCTTTCATGGAAAAACAATTACGGCCCTCAGATGAGGATTTAGAGACTGGATACAAGAGTATACTCGAATCTTGGAATGGATTGTTTACTGAGGTGCCATTTCTACGCGCATGTAAAGAGGCCGGCGATGACCTGGACTTGATGTCCGAACGCTCTCCAGATGGAGGCCATGTCCTCGCTAGACCGATTGGCATCAAATCATTTTGCTACGCAGTAGGCAATCTGCCGCCAGGTGAAGATTCCTGGAAACTTGCAGGCCAAATTTCCGATGAGAGAGCCCAAATTGAAGATTCGCCATGGGTTGATCTTATGTGGCGACGTGATGGCAAAATGTTTTACGGAAAAGACCGTGTAAACTCAGCGATTAGCCTGTGGGAGGCATTTCTAGGACTCGACGTAGATGCAGATAAAGTTGAGGCGGACTGGCTCAATATTGTCGATCCAGAACGCAATAGCGGCATCACACTAGACGGGATACTTTCACAATGAAGTCCGCAGAGCTATTCAAGCAGATTCTTGCATCAGATGCTGAATCTGAGGTGTGCGGTATTCTACACAACATATCAGATTCAAATTGGAAACCCCTTGGCGACAGCGAAAACAACTTCGGCGTTATTGAAAACCAACAGGCTTCACCTATCGCTGCTCTCATTGAAAAGCTAACTAACTCTATTGATGCCATTTTGATGCGAAAATGCCTCGAGGCATCAATTAACCCTAAATCCGGTGATGCTCCGGATTCGATGCACTCAGCAATCGAGACATTTTTTGCCCCTGACCACAAAAACTGGCATCTAAGAGGAGTCAGACAAAGCCAGGCGCAGTCCATCCAAATTCTGGCGGAAGGTTCGAGGACTAAACCATGCCTGACCATCTATGATGATGGTGAAGGGCAGCACCCCCAAGACTTCGATCGGACGTTTCTCTCCTTACTGAGGGGCAACAAAAACGAAATCGCATTCGTCCAGGGCAAATACAATATGGGAGGCACTGGCGCAATTGTGTTTTGTGGTGAGCATCGGTATCAACTGATTGGCTCTAAACGATATGATGGAACTGGTGACTTTGGATTTACACTTATTCGGAAGCACCCTCTCTCTGAAGAGGAAAAGAAGACTAAGAAAAATACTTGGTATGAATACCTCACTATTGATGGCCAAATCCCAAGCTTTTCTATCGCTGAACTCGACATCGGACTAGCCGGTAGAAATTTCACAACTGGCACCATCATTAAATTATTCGACTACCAGTTGCCCGCTGGCAGCCGTGGAGGTCTACCACAGGAAGTCAGAAGGGCGCTGAATCAATACCTCTTTGAACCTGCACTTCCTATCTACCTCAAGGACAGTCCTCAGCGCTATCCCAACAATAAGGTCCTCGAAGGTGATACATTTGGCCTTAAGAGGCGTCTAGAGGAAGACGAAAGTCGTTACATCCAAGAACACTTCACGGATGAGTTGAATCATAAAGGCGTGGGGTCGATTAAAGCCACTTGCTACGTCTTCAATGCCAAGGTCGATGGAAAATCCGTCAAAGAGACTCGTGCCGCGATCGATCGCGAATTCTTCCCAGACGGCATGTGCGTGTTGTTCTCATTGAATGGGCAAGTCCACGGGCACCTCAGTAGTGAGTTTATCACTCGGACGCTCAAAATGCCGTTGATCAAGAATCATTTACTGGTTCATGTCGATTGCACGGGCATGGATTACGACTTCCGGTCTGAGCTTTTTATGGCTTCACGTGACCGACTTAAATCTGGAGAAAAAACAGCCGAACTGCGAAGCCGACTGAAAGACCTGCTGGTTAAGGGGCGCCTGACAGAAATCTATAAACAAAGGAAAAATGCGATCTCAGTTGAGGGAGGGGATGCGAAGGATTTACTCCAAGAATTCTCTAAAAATCTGCCATTTAATAAGGATCTGATGAAGCTTTTGAATCAGACTTTTAAAATTGAGCAGCAGGACCAAGACAAGAAGAAGCCAGATAAACCACAAAAACCCAAAGAAAAGAAAGAAAAGGAGCCGTTTAAACCGGAGCGCTACCCTTCCTTCTTCAATCTAAAAGGTGATCGAAAAGGCAACAAATTCATTACCATCCCTGAGCGAGACGAAAAAACAGTACAGTTTACCACCGATGTGGAGGACAACTACTTTAATCGCAGCGAGGACCCCGGCGAACTGAAGGTATCCATACTTCAGAGAAGAACAAATGAAGCAGAAGGTGGGGATAAGCCTGGTGAGGTAGATACGCCTGATGGACTTTTAGATATTCGCAAAACCAGCCCTAAGGATGGGACTATCAAAATTGGGCTAGGGGCAACTAGCGACCTTAACATAGGCGACGAGCTGGAGATCCAAGCGACCCTCGGTGGGCCACAGGATTTCGAATATCGATTTTGGGTGAAGATTGGCGAGCCCCAACAGAAGAAAAGGGAGGTAAAGAGAGAGTATGAAGACTCCGAACCTCGAATGGGCCTGCCCAACTATGAGCTAGTATATGAGACAGCTCCCGAGGATGACTCCTCGGCCAAGACATGGGAGAGTATCTCTGAAGCAGGTGTTGAGATGGATTGGGGAACACCCATGTTCCCCACTTTAGGAGAGGACGGTAATTTGGAGACTATTTTCATCAATATGGATAGCTCTGTGCTACGTAATTTCGTCGGCCGTCAGGGATCAATTGGCGTGGATCAGAAGGAATTGGCAGAGAAGAAATACATTTCTTCAGTCTATTTCCACGCCATCTTCTTATTCAGCATCACGAAGAATAAGAAATATGAACTCACGAAAGATGGTAAAGATGTGGATCTACAAGACTACCTGAAAGATGTTTTCTCCAGCTACTACTCCGAATTCCTACTTAATTTCGGTATGGAGGATTTGATTTCAACAATGGCCGATTAAGCCATCATTTTTGAAAATTCCAGGATTTCGGTGACCAGTTGGTCGACATCCTGTTTCGTGTTTTCAGAGCCCAGGCTCACACGTATGGATTCATTTGCCACATCGTGTGATCCACTCATTGCTAGTAACACATGGGAAGGAGTGATTGCATTCTCCATACAGGCTGACCCAGATGATATACAGATACCTTTCTGATCCAAAAAAGTAACCAACGCATCCCCGTCCAAGCCCGGCAAATACACATTGCTCGTATTTGGCAACCTCTCCTGCCCAACCCCATTAATCTGACACCCACCTATGGCCTTTTGTATCTCTGACTCGAAATAGACCCGAAGGCTGGATATACACTCCGAAACTTTTGTATATCGTTCGTTAACTATTTCTGCAGCCTTACCAATTCCCACAATACAAGGCACGTTCTCTGTCCCTCCTCTCATCCCCAACTCCTGCTTCCCGCCATATATAAACGGCACGAACTTGTCAGGGTCATTTACAATAAGTGCACCAACACCCTTCGGCGCACCAAATTTATGACCGCTTAACGTAAGCGAGTTGAGGCCTGACTCCAGAAAAGAAACTCGAATCTTACCAACCGCCTGGACAGCATCAGAGTGAAACGGGACTCCATTCTCTTTGCAAATACTGGCAAGCTCATCAATAGGCCAAATCACCCCTGTTTCGTTATTGGCCCACATCAGTGATACAATTGACGTATCTGGCCTGATTGCCTGATTAAGCGTTCCTGGTTCAAGTCCGCCATCAGGCAAAACGGGCAGCCTGGTCACCTCTGCTCCATGCACACTCTCTAAGTATTCGCAATATGAGAGAACAGCAGAGTGTTCAACAGATGACGTTACGATGTGACGTTTATCATGCGTGGCGTAGATAGCAGAGTGGATAGCTGCATTGTTCGCCTCAGTAGCACTACTCGTGAATATAACTTGGCCCGGATCGCACCCTAATAGTGCAGCAACGCGGCCTCTCGCCTCCTCTACAGCACTACGGGCTATTCGCCCGATTCCGTAGATACTAGACGGATTCCCCCAATCCTCGCCGAGGCACTTCATCATTACCTCCTTGGCCTCAGAGAGAATAGGACTGGTTGCATTGTGATCAAGGAAGATCATTATCATATATTGTATCCAATAGACGCCTACTTACTCCACGCCAAATTTTCTAGCTATATTCCTTAGTTTGTCATCCCTGTATGATTTAATGCTCATAGCTAAAGTTCCATATGACCCATAGCCGCCATGCTTGGAACCACCAATACATATGCTGAAAGACCCGAATCAAGCCAGCAGCTTATCTTACCGTTTAATACAATTACCCTCTTGATAAATAGGTAAAATAAGCAGGAATCTCTCGTGCCGTTGAGTAAATATCGCGAATCTCAAAATAGCGAGCATGCGAGTGAAAAATCGGTTCTATACCCAATTTTGACAGGGCAAGTTTTGATCTAGGTATATGAAAATACTGGGTGACTACAAAGACAGTTTTCATCTGCTGGTCTTTCATAATCGAAGCAGTGTTCACAGCGCTTGCATGAGTGTTAATTCCAAGATCATCTACCAATATTGCCGAACTTGGTATACCGGCTGACACTAAATAGTTTTTCATAGCCGTACCTTCCGGCACACCTTCTATTCCAGTCCCGCCACTTACTATGATTTTAGGGTAATAGCCTTTTCGATATTGGTCGGCTGCCTCGTCAAGCCTCGCCTTAAGACGAGATGATGGTTCGCCATCGGAATTAACTTTACTGCCCAAGACCAGTGCCACATCAGCTTTGCCTAATTGGTCATTAAGTCCACTCCATACAAGAAGGCCTGCCAGAAAGAGGAATATCAGCAGGCAGAACAGGAATAAAAACAGCAGAATCCGAATGGATTTTAACTTAAGCAGCCGCATATTCTGGAAACTTTTCTATCAAAGGCCAATCTATGATTAATGCCGGAAACTAGGCAACATAAAACCTAATGCCATTTCATTTAGCAGCTCCACAGTCGCAAGGCATTCATGCCTTACACCAACTTTGCTACGCCGCTACCGAATAGCAAATGAGCATGTTTTGTTCATTCAATATCCAAGAATGACCACGACATATTCCCCCGTGCTTCACCATAGTCCTGAATTACAATTAAACTAGTTTCGTTATCTATCCACTCCATTGCCCCAATATGGTAGTCATCGAATTCATCATTCCCGCTGAAATATTGGATGGTGTACTGATCTAAATCAACAACAGCCAACATCTTTGGCGAAAGGTATCCTTCCTCCCCATAAATTTGGACAGTAGCCGCCAATTTTTTCCCACTAGGCGAAATCAAGGGAATAGAAGCCGTCATGACATTTGAATCAAAGAGCATTTCCGACTCGCCATTTTCCAATATCCACACCTCGTGTGAGTTCTTCACAAGCCCACCATTGTTATCTGATGGATCTATATTCTTAAAGACCTCTACTGCAACCTTTCCTTTATTTGATGCCGTTCGGTTGACGATATTATCGTAACTAAATATTTTTTTCCCTCTGTAGATAAGGTCTTTCCCCTTGTTATCATTGCCTACCACTTCACCGACTGTGGGATTCGTATATGTGGTTAGATATTGCTTAAGCGCATCATCTTCTGTGACACCCGCGAACAAAGAAGCATCGAATGTATGCTTAGCATTTAGGTATTTCTCTGGGATGTCTCCGTTCTCCTCAATGGTTTGAACAGGAGCACTCTCTATGTCTGCAGGTGGTTTATTAGCAAAAATCGGGTACGGGCTATCAACCAATAATGCTGACTTCTGATTTTTCTTTTCTGCATTTTCAGCAGAAGCAGATCGATCACCGTCATCTTTGTTTTCGCAACTTGTCGCCGCAACCAAGCAACCTGCCAAGGCCACCGCGCATAGCTTCTTAAAGAATTCAATTTTAGCCATCATTACTGCAGATTGAAATAAATGCTTTGGAAGATCTCTTTCTCCTTCGCAATACAGTTAGCCCCTGGGCATGCTGTGACATTGCCATTTACAGTTCTATGCTTATGATATGACACTTTGATTGCATCAATATCGAATCTCCTACATAGACCCGTGACGGTTTTTTCAAGACTCTTACGTCTGGCTTCTGTGAATGCGTTATTCTCAAAATCCCCCAAAAGGCAAACTCCTATACCAGCATCTGTATTGTTTAGCTCAACATGCGAGCCTAACACATAAGGACCACCAACTGCACCAGGCGCGCCTTCTGGATCCCTCCCTTGATATACTGTTCCATCTGCATCTATTAAAAAGTGATATCCGATATCACCATAGTCTCTCCCGCCAGTACCTGGCAGATTATATGGGAATAGACCCATATGAAGATTCTGAATTCGTTTAACCTCATCTGGGCCAGACCCATTATTAGAAGAGTGATGGAACGTAATAGATTCAGGGTAGTATGGATCTCCATTCTTATCTATTGATGATAGCTTCGCTAGAACTGGGTCAACCGCGTTCCAAGTATTTCTAGATTTTATTGGGTCGCTAATGATTTCTCGTTCCCAGACAAGAACGTTATCAATTTTAAGTTGCAGGGTATTGGAGCCACTCTTAAGCACACTAAAGTTACATTCCTCCGCATTTGGCGAACTAAAGCTCCCAAAAGCTGGATCAGGCATGCTGAGGCTCCACTCAATCTGAGCCCCGTTGGGAACACCTTGCACCTTCAATGGGACCACATCTAGCGCATTACCAGACAGCGTGAATATTTTCTCTGCACTAGGCGTGATGGATAGCAAGTTGGCTTCAACCTCATCATAAGCTTCAATCGACCTTGATATCGATCTTGTTTTAACTTTCACAACCGTCCTGCCGGAAATCTCAGCAGGCGTTTTATCAACGTATTCTAGATATAATATTGCATAATCTGCGGGAGAATCAGCTCTAATATCATTCCATGCGATAGCGGTTTCTGATGGCACATACTCACCTTGGGGAATTGGGGCGCCTGATGTTCTTTTATCCCCATCCTTTGTCCACATTCTCAACCCGGGGCGCTTGACCTCGTATGTATATGGCACTCCATCTGATGCATTTGTGGCCAAACTCTCAAATGGAGAGAGAAAGACACCGTCAGCTAATGAGTTCGCAGGATTGTTCCACTCGTATTCAAATTCAACTTCCGTGTCGTTTGGTTCAAATGGATCCCGCAACCATACAATTACAGGCACAAATCGATAATCAGATTCGACATTAATATACTCAGCTGCATTCAATGGCTGCTGAATATTAAATCCATCTGCAATATCAGCAACCAAGTCACCATCTGTATTGCGAGCTCTACCAAAAACAATGAGCTTACCATAATCATCTTCCTCATCGGACATTTCAATTTGATCTTCATCTGACGAATCAGAGGTAATTGAAAAATTATCATTGTTATTAGTATCAATATCTAGATCCACCTCAACCACAGTGAGATCAATATCATCTACGCATTCAGTCTGCCGAACTTTGACCTCAATATTTTGATCGTTCCAAGCGAGACTCCAGGTAATCCCTTCCACATACACGTAGCCTTCTGTGCCACTTTCATTAGTAGGAGCTCCTGGCGCGCTCACTATTTTACCATCTACCACTTCCCAAGTATTTTCATGTTGGACCGACTTCTTTTTGTCAGCCCATAATCTTATCCTGACTAAGTCATTTGTAATATTTAGATCTAAATCTCCATCTTGGAGATTTGTTGTAACAATAAGTTGGATTAGATCGTCATCTTCAACTTGCATATTTGCTTGCTCGCGATCCCATTGTTCGTCGCTGTCATCATCATCGATATTCACAGCGACGTAACAGTTAGGCTCAGAATCATCCGCAGACCTAATATCGACCTCAGGCTTCTTCGGGGTGATGTTATCTTGTGACGTCGTTTCAGTGGTGAGTATTTCTCCTTCTTCAGCCTCAATCCTGACAACGAGTGAGGAAGCCAAAATTAAAATGCCAAAAAATGGATACCATTTAACTGATTTCATAGATTTGTGGGATTAATGTTAGTAAGTAGGTATTGAGCAGTCATTCAATGAGTGAAGCTCTCATGCTGTGACAGATACGTGGCGGGTCTAAACTGGATTCAACATATACAACACCAATGCCAGTCGGCGAAAGATCAGTCGATGTTAGGAATATAATGTTGCCTCCATTAGAAAATACGCTTCCGGAGTATCCGATGCTCAGTCGAATTTGAACGCCAAGCGGGAGGTTTTCTGCAACAATTGTGAATCGAACTATCGATGATCCATCAGGGCGGATCTCGACAATTTGCGCATCAGCACTTGATGACGCCCTAGCCAAATCGAAGGCATGGACATTCCCTGTAGTGATAATGGCCCCAGTTTCTGGCACTCGAGCTACAACGTTGTAGCTTGAGGCATTATAGGCCTCTACAAGAAAATCACGGTTAGAACCATTGCTCCCTTGTTCAGCAAAAACGATATTAGAGTCGGCTTCTACAAGCACCCCATCTACTCCAGAGATACTCCATGTTCGGCGATTGTATGTTTGAACAATAAACGAATCTCCGAAATCAGCAGAAACGACATTCACTGTCAGAACGCTGCTCACCTGTGCTCCTCCACCAGCAGGCGTCCAATCAGCATTCAATGTATACACTCCTGCGGTATCAAAATTCAACTCGATAGGCGAATTTGAACTATATGTACCACCTGGCAATGCCGGGCCACCTTGGCTCATAGTAAGCGTAAAGGAACCATCAGGAGCAAATGCAGGGTCATGTGCCGTAACACGAAGCGCATCGCCTTGGCGAATGGTCAAATTGTCGTGGACTTGGATATTGGTAGGCACCCAGTCAATATTGTGATTAGTGGTAAATGCACCTGCACTGTATGACACATTGAGCGTGGTAGTCTCTGAACCGCTAAGTGGAACATTGACAAAAAAACCAGAGTCAATGCTACGCAAAGCCTCTAGTTGTTGGGGCGTCTGACTGGTAGTCGAATAAGTCATGCCCAACAGCGCTATGCTGGATGTAACCCCCTCCACAAAAGCTGGTGATGTCAGGCTTTGCGTTGGGATTTGGACCAAATAGTTCTCACTTAAAAACTTAGTTTCGATCCAATCCGCCAAGCCATTGCCATTTAGGTCGTCACCTCCAACTTGATATAGTTCGACCGAATCGATGCGCAGATTCACATTCGCTCTGACATTATGGTTCTCAATCCGTAGTGTATATGTTCCTGCATTAAGCCAAGGGGTAAGTTGGGTGATAGTCGTTACTCCCGGATTGATTTTGCAGACCATGGTCTGCCGCCCGATGATGCTGTCATTTATGTGGAATGATATTGGGAGATTTTCAGTATTACGTACTGCACTCCCATCAGCTCCACCAGTGAGGCGGATATCATACACCCCCTCTTGGCCTGCCTGCACAGTGAAGGTCCAGTCGGTCCATCCCCGGCGCTCATCGCCTGTAATGGAACCATCAGCATTTTGCTGCCAAGTCGTGTTACTGGCATCTGGACTTAGTAGATTCAAAGACGAAATATAGTTAGTTGCAATACTATTAGATACAGCTGGATCACTACCGTAGAGATAGACTTCGTCACCATCACTGTATCCATCTCCATCACTATCAGCATTCTTGGGGTCAGTGCCTAATTGATACTCATGGAGGTTAGTAATTGAATCACCATCAGGATCTCCATACTCGCCATTATTGAAGCTAGTGAATCCATTGTCTGTTGCATCAAGCGTGACAGAAGTTTCCCAAGCATCAGGCAAGTTATCATCATCACCGTCTTCACCTGCCATCGGATCATTGGAAAGGTAGGTAGATGCGGGAATAATCTGCCGAACACCTCCTGGTGGCTGCCAAGCTACCGAAACATAATCCTTATTGAAGTCACCCGGCAAAGCGTGGAGAACCTCAATGTAGTACTCTTTCCCTTGTTCAAGATGGATGAGAGCGCTGCGTTGGCTTGGACTGAAATCAAAATCATCTTTCGCCAAATTTTTATGGTAGCTGGCACATATCCGATGCTTCCCAAAGCGATCCGTTAGTGGAATGTTCGTACCTGGAGCAACTATCGAGCCGTCAGCAAGCCAGAGCTCAGCTCCTCCACCATTGCCACACAGCCAGAAGCGGTAATCTCCTGTCGCTGGTGCGATAATCGATCCGCGATATCGAGATCCAAATCCCTTGCGGCCAATAGCACTTTGCACACCTGGGACATGGTCGATTGCATTTGGGTAAGAATAAAACTTCTTATTGATCGTAAGTTTAGAAAACGGCCAACCATTAATCCCCATCCAAATATGGCGAGTTAAACCATCGGACAATGCCTCCTTAGTCAGGGGATCCGAGCCGAGGTATTGCTCCTGGTAATTTGAAAGCCCATCTTTGTCTGGATCACCGTATTCAAGTAGAGCGCCAGGAAGCGCTGATGTACTCAAGCCCGTGCTAACTTCCCAAGCATCGGAAAGATTGTTGTCGTTGGTATCATCAGCATCTGCTGCGAGCGTATTGAGATAACTTTGAGAAATAATTTCACGCTGATCGATCTGTCCAGCCACTAGGCCACTACCAAATGCCTCGATCTCTGCGATTGCGAGGATTCCCTTGCCTGCCAAATTCAAACCCAAAAATTGAACTTTGATTTTGCGAGCGGTCGGTTGAGAACTCGGAAGATCCCATGTCATGCTATCACCAACACTGCCTGATGTGGTGAAGAAATCCTGACCGACAAGCTCGACATCATTGGCATCAAGCACAGAAATTCGGAAATTTGAGAGCCAGTTTTGGTTCTTGGAGTCATTATGAAGCACGACCCGGTTAATGTCACGGTCTTGCCCAAAATCGACCTGAAGCCATGAATTAGACAGGTTTTGGGTTCTCGTAGGTGTGCTTGTATTTCCATCAATGGCTTGGTCGGCATCTCTACCCCAATGCGTACTGGATTGGGTGGCAGTAGCACCATTCAGCTCCAGCGCATATCGACCATTTTGCCCTTGCCAAGCAACTTCAATGAGTCCGCCACCATCTTTATCCATAACTTGTGCTTCAAGATAGTAATTCTGGCCAGCCGTCAGTTGAATAGGAACTGATTGCTGACTCGGGTGCTTCTCCCATTCCGCCACACCGGTGCTTTCAAGGTTGAATGCTACCAGCTTCTTATTAAAGCGACTTGCGTCATCAGAGAGCCACAAAGCTACATTATCATTACCACTGACCCAGAAAGTGTAAGTATCTGTAAGCACAGGTGTAATGGTTCCGCGCAGACGGGTGCCTGACTTTGCGGCAGTAGGCACAGTGATTTGGGCATTTGTAGTGGTTGCGGCAGCATCTGCGATACGGTCCGAAATACCTTCCTGCTGAAGAATTATAAGAGAGTTCCCATCCGACAGGTTGTTCCAAGATTCAGAAGTCAGACCAGTTTGAGCCACAACACTAGTCTGAATGGCGAACAAGCCCATGAAGGCCATAAATAGGGAGCGGATTGAGGTTTTCATAAAGTGGATTGGCATACTTTGTTGATCCGATAACTACGGGATGAATAGGTCAAAATGTTTTATTCCGAACGTTGATACGTTTGATAGCTGGGGTTGTTGCTGCATTCAGCACATCGCTAGATACTGCCAGTGACTCAAGAAACTCGATATCCTCGGTAGTACCTATTTCTCCTAAAGTGTATATGGCTGCTTTTCTCAAAGGTACCATCAACGATGAGTCTTGAGCGATATGTCTAGAATCTACTGCGGCCTTAACCAATTTCCTCTCTGCGCTCACGTGCAGTGCACAGATTCTGACATCGGCGCGAGAGTTATTATCAGCAATTATACGAAGTGCGGAAGATTCGATAATCTCGGTTGATTCAATTCTCTCAGGAATTGAACCTTTCCGATTAAGATCGCAAAGAAACATGATCGCGGAACCAGAAAGAGGGTTCATCTCATCCGCAGCCAGCTTTTCGAGAAATTCGATCATTTCTGCCTTGTTCGCCTTTACTGGCTCCTTAGGGATCCACAGGGAGATGTGTTGAAGCGCATACATCCTTAGAACGGGATCAGGGTCGGAAGAACTCATGTGAACCAGCAATTCGGAAAATCCAGGAACTTCGTCCGGTTGGGCTCGTAACAAGTTAAAGAGTTCATTTACCCTCTCATGCCAAAGGCCAGATTCAATACTAGATGGCTTAGGGCTAGAGAGATACGTGATGATGGCCTCTTGAGTTTCCGGCAAGAGCTCAACTCGCTTTTTGATGCAGTCAATGATGAACTCCATCGCATGAGAATGAGCATCCCCAGGCTTGTCTGTAAGACTTCTTTCTAAGATCTCTTCTCCGAGGAGGATCTTAGGCTCTTCAGCCATTTTATGGCTATTAACGATGCGCTCTAGGCCCTCATTAGAACGGAGCTCCGGAATCACAGCCCCCTGCTTATCAGCATCTTGTGATCTATAGGCAGCAGCTATAATTAAAGATACAAGAATTACGGAAAGCCCCCCGCATAATATAATCCCAGCACTCTTATTCGAAGAGGAAAAGAAGGAGGCCACGCGCTTTATCTAGCGGCCTCTCGATAAGACGTCAATCATGTAAGAGTCTTAATGAAGACTGAATTCAAAATACCGCCTTGGATATGGCGACAGATCATCAAGCGGCTCATAAATCGTAGTAATTCTTCACTAAATACATACAACCTATCAAAACCTATAAAAATTTAGATATTCTGAATAATCTATGCCTTACTCTCGCATAGCCTATGCCACCCCTTGTGGACCCATTCAGCAATCTATCCAGCGCGACTTCGTATGGTATATGCCTGAAAAAGAATGAGAATACCCCTCTAATTCCAGAACGAGAATCACTTATTGATACTCGCCATCTGGGCCTAAACGATCGGCCACAAAATCAGAGTATTTCTGAGAGCCCTCAACTAACGTTCCAGCTATCCACCACTCACCTGCCTTTAGAAAGTAAATCTCCTCACAAGCAATATCACCAAAACTGGACATGGACGACAGTTTGATGCGGGGCCTTTCTTGTTCGATGCGAATACCTTGGCCCTGATGTTTGACTGAGGAATTACCATAGGCGTAAGAAATACTAGAGACATTAATAGGTTTGCCTGAACTAGCATCAACCCACTCCTTACCGCTCCAACTGATATGGTAGCTTGAAGGAAAAGAGAAATGGTCATTGTGCCTTAGTTGGCAGCTTCCATCCGGTAAAAAATTGATACTTGGCTTTCTTGCTCCAAAAAAACCAAAACCAATTATAAGCAAAAGAACCCCTAGAGTTACCAAAATCCAGTTGGGGATCTTAACGAGTATGGCCAACGCTTTATCTTTGTTTATGCCACTCATGCAAATGCTCTGTAACTGTTTGAGGAATACAGACTACTCCGGAGCTGATTGGGCCTACTTGTCACGCTCCGCCTTCAAAGAATCGGCGTATTGCCGCCCCCACTCCTTCATAGCTTCGTCATTCTTGGTAGCCTCCCTAATGACAGCTTCTGCCTGCTGCTGCTGATATTCGAGATTTCTACGAAGGGCCTCCTCTCGCGCGATACGCTTTTGTTCACGGCGCTCTTTGAGGTGATGGTCTGTAGCGATGATGGCAACGACCAAAAGTAGGGCAGCAATGTATCCTTTGTTCATGGTGGGTCTACGGAACTATTGATTTCCGCGCCCTCCACAGGTGGCGCGGGGTGTTCAAAAGACCGAGTAAACACGATCCGCCCACGCCTTTAGCTCCGAAGAGCCTGGACATACGCATAGGCCACCCCGAACCGTTTCGGTTGGGGTGCCGTTTTGCGACTGGCACAAGTCGGTTTACTCAGACTTTTGAAGATCTGGACCCGCTTTTGCGGGACAGTCATTTGTAACAGATTATTCAAATTTCGCTACATAAATCACGCCTTCCTAACATGGCTGACCAAGATAGAGCACCCTGCATCACGAACTTAAAGAAGGCCTGCTCCTGACTATATTAGTATCTCCCTCACCAGTTGGTATTGACCCTGAAAATCCCGATTCACTATTAGTGAATGGATTGGTCACAAATGGTCATAAATGGCACAAACTCGCACTAGGTATTCCACTAAGCATGGTGGACCGCACGAGGCATCAGGAATGCAGGCCCAGATGGATCTATGTCAGGCCCATCCAAAGAATTGGTTTTCCTTTCTAAGCTTGTCTGCAAAGTCCCTTAGTAAAACCACAGCAAGAGCTTCCGCCATCTGCGTCTTAGTTTCGCTGTTCGGAAAATCCTCCTCGCCTGACGTGCTAAGGCCTTCCAGCTCTACAGAGATCGGCAGGAGCAATCTATAATTGCGAGAACTGGCCCTTACACGAATTTCTGTTTGCAGCACCTCACCCTCTTCAAGATTGGCACTAAATGAGAATTTGATGATTTGGTGGCCTTGCTCGATATTCATTTGCGTGGCCTCAGCCTCACACATCTGTACTGTCCTAGAATCCCAATTGGGGCAGATACATGACATGAGATTCGCATATTTTTCTACATCTAGTTTTACTGTCATCTTCTTCGGTGGTTAAAATTATTCGCATTACCCTTTCCGGTTCCGGGCACTATATAGATTACTCGGACTGGACGGACGGAGCTAGGCGCAGGGGTGCTTAAAGCAAGCACCCTGCTGCCGCGCCTTGGTTCCTGACGGGCCGGAAAGTTTGCTCGGACAGACAAACCCTTTATTTTAGGGAGTCTGTGTGCGCAGTCCGGGCGATCCGGACAATCTGCCGCGTTTATTCGGACTCTCATGTTAGCGGCTCCTCTTGTAGTAGCTGAAGTGCGCCATCCCTCTCCTCTATAAGCCCTTCAATGAGTGCTTTGTTGATGTGTTCGTAAGCGGTGGTCTTGGACACACCGCTGCGCTCAAGATGGTCTTTCAGCTCAGCCCTGGTCATCCCGTCTGGACAACCCTCAAGGGCCTTCTTGATGCACTCTCGGCTTACGCCCTTCTTGCTGTTGCTGCCTCCCCGTCTACCCTTGAGGGCCTCGGGATCAAGATGTGGCTGATGGATGAAATTTGGGAACTCGTACTTCCAAACGCTTGCTCCTGGCGCGCGGTAGTTGCGTAGTGAGGACTCCATTGTGTAGTATCCATGTTCCTCGTGCTCAGTAAACGTGATCAACGCATCAGGGTCTCTAGCCCATGACCCAGCACCAGATGCCCTGTCAATCTGGCTCTGGTAACTTTTATTGCCCTTAGAAAAGTGGTGCGCGTAGGCAATCGCAGCATTCATTCGGGCTGCAATCATTTCTACGTGGTGGAGTAACTCGGCTACCTCCCCGTTATCGTTCTCATTGATGCCTCCAAGCATCTTATAGATAGGGTCCAGGACGATGAGGCTATAGCTTCCCTCCAGCTTACTGAGCGACTCCTTTAGATCGAGCCAGTTCACTAGCATGCCCCTAAACGTAATGATGTCCACATCATCACTAAACCCCCCGATTTTGCTGATTCTCTCCCGCATCCTCGCATTGCTCAGCTCAAAGTTGAGATAGAGCACACGCCCCTTATTGGTCTCAAAATTAAACCAAGGCATGCCCTCGCTGACTGCCTTCGCAAGCCTCAGCAAAATCCATGTTTTACCCGCCTTCGAGGATGCCGCAACCATGAGCTTCTCTCCCACGCTAACGACATTGCTTATTACTGCCTGTAGCGGCTTGGCGTGCTCCCGTTGGAGATCCATGTACGTATGAGGTTTAGGCAGGACAAATCCTCCATCGACATTCTCATCACCAGCAATCTCTCCTTCAGGATCGCACTTAATGTCTGCGTTTCTCCCGCATAGAACCTCAAATTGCGGATCTTTTTTAACATACTTTCTCCAGTAAGCATCGAGCTTTGACGGCTCTATACGCCTCTTTTTTGCTTTTGGATGAAAGTACTGCACCTGCTGTTTTTTGCCATTATCTCTACGTCCGTTTGGCATTCGCACCCATTGCCACTCATCAAGGCATCGGGGGTCTGCTCCGTGAGAAATCAACAACTCTTTGGCTTTGCGGATTTGCCGTCTAGTTGGTGGAGACTTGAACCAAGCATGAAGAGATTTATTTCCTGAATCTACGATCATGCACAATGGCAGCACCTGACTCAAGAATGCCATTACATGCTTTTGCCCGTCCTTGGGAACCCTTCTGTCGATCTCCATGACAAGCCACTCAGGCTTGCTTGCCGCACTATCCTCACATCGCACCGATCGCTTACCGCATTTATTCACCCCCCATTTTTTAGACATGCGATTTGGAACTATATATTGATACTCATCCAAATCATCCCTGTGCTCAGCAAGGGTGGCAGTTACAGCCCCCCTCACATCCTTCCCAACACACACAAGATCGCCTTTCGCGTATAGCTCAGACAGAATACTGGAAACACTCTTATTGATAGGCGCATTATATTTGGCGATATCAATCTCCCTAGCTGTAGCCGTATTGATATTAACACCAATATCCTCATCCGAAGCCCTAAAGGCCCTACTTACTTTAGACCTTACTTTACCACGATCATTAATTGATCCGTACTTTTCCGTATCAAAGCAAAATTCACCATTCTCATCCAAAGGGATTACAAAGCTATAGTTACTCTTACTGATTGCCCTTTCAACGGGCACCTTTCCACTTTCGTATTTGCGTTCATATTTTTCGGTCAACCAGATCAACGCTTCTTCTTGGGCGACACCTAGCGCATGCAGCTTATTTGCTGCGCTTAAGAGCAGGGTATCAGTCTGGCCATCTCCACCAGCATCGTAGCGCAAAAGATCTTCGTAAACGCCACCAGCATGCCGTTTAGCTTCCTGCAAGGCTTCATCTATAGTTCTCATGAAAGTGTACTCCATGAGAGACTATTGGGCGTTTCGCGCATGCGAATCACCACCGGATGCTTGGGATTCAAGATACTCAGACAGACTATCGTACGAGATTAGCCGAGTCCCCCTCGTTTGGCCGCGCTCCCTCATTGATACGGTCTTAATCCTGCCAGAGCCAATTAACTCGTATAGCTTGGTTCTACCTACACCAAAGAGGGCGGATGCTTGCTGTATGCGAAGCCATTCAGGCTTTGAGGCATACACGGACTTATTAGTGTCTTTGTTGTTCATCACGCCTCAACTCAGCGCAGTGATGAACCAATTACAAAGTCACTATGGGGACACCTAGGGAGATGTCCCCTTTATGAGGCATTTTTTTCGAAGTCTCGACATCGCCCTCTTGAACCCCACTTCAACCGCTAATGGCGTCTTCCCGCCTCCGGCCAATAAAAACCCATCTTTATCATACCCCTCAGATTTTTTGACGAATTCCACAAGACCCGCCACATCAAGCTCTCTGAGAACTTCTTTATCCGAGATACTAGGATTATTTTTGATGAGAACAGCAGCGTGAGCTTTCCACTTTTCCTTGATTACTGTTTCCGGTCCTTTCTCTTGTTGAAACTTGAATCCTAAACCTGTTTTTGCAATTTCCGATATACTGTCAGGCCTTCCTAACAGCCCGCTAAATTCCCCCATCAAATACGCATCTCTTAGGTTGCTCCAGAATTCGGGATCTTTATTTGATATAGATAAGATTTTTTGGAGCTGCCTCTTGTGATGCTGCAAAGGTGTTGTAGCACTATAAAGAGCAACCCCCGGTTCACACCCCTGCAAAGAAGATTCAAGTTCGATGAACGCTTCCCGCTCACTTTGTATCTTTTTGTCTAAATCTTCTCTCGCGGCAATTGCTCTCGCCAATTCTCCGGAGACTGGTTTCCCATCCAACAAATCATCAACTTCTTGAATACGCTTTTCGAAGAACTCTCTACCACTGCATGAGTATGTACTATTATAATACTCAAATGAATCGTCCTCACTCCACTTGTCTAGCAGCCTTTTTTGCTCTGAATGTGTCATCCAGTCTGCAGCAATCTTGATAATTGGAAACGTGCGCCCGTTGAAGACGGCAGGCACCCACCACTCATTTTTCGCCAACACATTCAGGACATTTAAGCTATATAAACGGCTCTCATCTACAAAGGCATCGCCACCCAAGAGGCAGGCTTTTACTGCTCGAATATTGCTTTCCTCAACATCTTGCACTGCGCCAACAAAATTAAGCCCAGCTGATTCAATGTATGCCTTCTTATCTATGCTGTCTTTGATTTTGGCCATCTGTCTAAATTGCAGGAACTCCCGACATTGCAGTCTTGAGAGTTTCCTCTCCAAGATGTGTGTAAAGACTGTGCACGTCTTGTGACTTATGCCCGATGATCTGCATGCGCACCTCCGGCGAGACATTCGAATCTGCGAGCCAGCTTGTCAGGGTATGCCTAAGGCTATGAAAGCTGCGCTCGTAACTTGTGCGGCCTCCGCTCTGACTGGACTTACCTCGGCTGACTTTCGCGTCGCCCATGATACCAGCAAATTGCATCGAGAGGCCATTTCTGCCTGTGCCTGATAGCTTGGCCAAGGTCGGGAAGACTTTCGTCTTTCCATTAATCGGAGTGGGCTGGCTTTTGAGATAGTCCATCAACGCCTTATGGATAGGGATTCTGACCGTGGTTTTCTTGCGCTGTGTTTTCTTGGGCATGGTTACAATCTCCTCCTTGGTCAGATTCACATCTTCCCATTTGAGATTGGCGCAATCAGCCAGACGAAGGCCTGTGTAAGCGCCCATCAGTATCATGCCCTGCCACTCTTCCGATGGTGCAGCTTTGACAAGTCGCGCCACCTCCTCAGCAGTGAATGGCTTGCGAGCCACCCCTCCATCTGAGGGCAGAGGCTTCAAGGCAGCTACAGGGTTGAAATTCGTAATGCCTTCCTTGGTTGCTTCGATAAAGATCGAGGATAAGACCTTCATCTTGAGATTCGCCGTGGAAGCGCTGGCCGGCTTCTCGCTCCCCGCTCCATCCTTATACCACTTGCGTAGCTTCCTCATGTCCTCCGTGGTCAGACTCTGCAAAGTGCCCTCGGCCCGCTCATTTTCATCAAGCCAGCGGGTGAATTGCTCGGTGTAAGTGATATAGGCGCGGGTTGTGGCCTCTGACACCCCCTCCTGTCTGGCCATCCACTCCTGCACCCATTCTCTGATGGTGTAGGGGGGCAAATCCTCGCCTGTGGAGATTTTGAGGATCTCGGACACATACTCCCTGCCCCGCTTTGCGTTCAGGATGCCCTTCTGAGCGTCTTCTGTGGCTCTGGTGATGACCGAGAGTATCTGGCGGGACTTGGCGTCTCCTGCGCCAGCCTCGGCCTTAGCTGCCTCCTGAATCTTTGCAGCCGCAATTTCAGCCTCGCCACGCTTGGTCTTGCGGGTGGACCGAGAAATCAGCTTGCTGCCCCCGTCTTCCGAGGGCACCCGAAAAACAGCATGCCAATACTTCGATCCGGGCTTTTTGGTGAGCGTTGCCATGGAAGGCTGGTAACATACTGGTAACGTATTTTGAAGTTTATTTCGTCCAATATCGTTTGAATCGTTGATTTTACGTTCGATAAAGTCCGTGAAATTCTCGGAATCGACTCGCGGGTTCGATTCCCGCCTCCGCCTCCATCCTTCGCCAAGGCTTCGGCTGGCAAGCCGAAGCACAAGGGATGACGACTTGGAGCGGAATCCTGACTTTAGAAGGCTGCGCGCCAAATCCCGAAGGGCCGCTTGTAGCCGCTAACATCTGATCATGGCCGGCGAGCTAAGCAGACCGATTGCATTGAGCGGAGCGATCCAATTGAGGCAAGGCTAGCGGCAGAACGCCCTAGCTCGTGATGCATTCACTCCTTACGGCCTAATCTTTCCAGTTTAGCTCTATCCAGTCCGCCAAGTCGGAATACATCTTGGTTTTCAAATCAAGAATCTCTGTGGCTGTGTAATACGGTATCAGTGAAGATGAAGTGGACGTGTCTGGCGCAGGTGATGCTGCTATTCTCAACATGGTGAGATTCTCAATGAGTTTCTCCCAGCTCTCCTCAGTTTTTTTGATGGCTTCAACCGCCTCCTTCTTTTTGGGCTCATGCGCGATGGCTGCAACAGCCGAATCGAGCCTCTTCTTTGCTAACGCAAATTTTTTCTCCGCCTGCGCCAGTTCCGCCCCCGCTATATCAGCGGGATGTTCATTGGCATAGCTCATGGGAAGAATGACCGCCACAAGCATGGCGCGAAGTGTAATTTTCATGATGGTGTCGAAGGGCTTCATTGATCTTCCAGTTACTGGCTAGACGGAACCGGAAGAGGGTATGGAAAGTCTCTGGGCAGCTCGTTCACGGGTGTTACGTAGAAAACATCACGCCACTGATCCTGACGCATAGGTGTCTTCATCGAAACCTTCAGGATCGCCATGTCGTCGCGACGAATGCCGATATAGGTTGGCGACCGCATGATTTCAGATTCCCGTTTCAGCATGGCAGTGAACTCGTCAGGCGGAATTTGAATGGGAATCGGCTCACTCACTCTGGATTTAGGCTCCTGCCATCGCTTGCTGATGCCAAATTCGGATGCCATAAACTCACGAAGCATGCGTTCTTTTTGCGCAGATAGACGGAAATTATGAGTACCGGATGGAGGAACAAAAACAAATGACTCACCACCCAATGTGAATGAGGATAGATCGTGTGCGGGCGAAACCATGACATTCTTAGGAAACCTCCCAAATGGGTCGATCATCTCACACCCCGCCACAATTTCACTGAGACGCGAAGACTGATTGGCGGTTAGCCTATATGTTTCGGGCGGGTAATCCTGCCAGAAAGAGATCTCATCAGGCCTCGCCGCCTTCTTCTCATCATCAGACTCTGGCCTGATGTCCTGTGAGTCGGTCAGCGTCGAACAGCTCGCCAAGCAGAATAGCCCAAAAATCATAGCGCTCAATGCCTTCATCCTACTTTTGGGGTGCAGTTTTGCGGTCTTCATCTTGCTCGAAGGCGGGCCCCATTGGTTTCGCTTCGAGCCCATTCACAAGCACCTTTGAATATTCAGCATCCGGGCCAAAATCATCGGCAAAAATCGAGTAGTCCTCAATGGCGAGAAGCACACCCACTTTCATTTCCTTCAGCCTAGAGGTGGGCAGGTAGAGGATGATTTCATCAGGCTTGAGCTCCTCGGCATCCACACCCGGCCCAATCGGCATCGTCCTGGAAAACCAATGGATCGTATCGTGGAGTTTGGCCCTTTTTGCATCGAGCTTCAGACGGAGCATGTAGTGACTTGGAATCACCCTCTGAAAAGCAAAGCCCTCACTCTCTTCCTGGTAGTTGATTTCACCACGCCACTTCCAGTCGATCACCGTGCCCTTGATCTCAGCCGCCTCCGTACGCCCCAAGGGAATTGCAGCGGCAGACTGCACCCCAATGATCGTGATGGTGATGAACACCAGTCGTCGAATACACCCTATCATGTCGATCGAGTTCATCAATGGACTACTCTCCCAAGCCTCCCGTTTCCAGCCCATCCTCCTCTTCGACACCCACCTTTTCCACTTCCACCACCAAAGATCGCTGAGACGGATCCAGATTGCGACCAATGTAGGTGATCATGGCCTCGTCTAGGCTGGTGAAGAGCTTGTCGACGTGCTCGGACTCCTCCACACGATACTCAACCATCTTTTCATGGGTGGTCGTGGGGTAGGTCTTGATGGGTAATGCGCGATCGAGACCCTTCATGGTTTGGGCTGCATTTCCAGCACCAGGCAATTGCTGAACCCTCGCCGCCGCCCCGGCATGGACGCCCCCCATGGGTAGGATGTGATAAATCCTCACCATACTGCGCGACTTGAGACTTATGGTCAGCTCACGAATCTTGGCATGGTTGTCGACGAGATAATCCTGGATGCCGTAGTGCTCAATGTTCGCCAAGGGTATGTTGGTGACTGCTTCGCCAATCTCCGCACGCCACAGCAGAGGAATGATTTCCGCTCGGTCACCTTTCACCACCGCGGGTCCCTGTACCTTGGTGACATCCTTTTGAATCGGGCTTTGCGCCTGGGCGGAAACGGCCAGCGTCACGCTGAACGCAAGAACTGGAAGGATTCTAACCATCACTCTGAGTCTTACATCACTCGGCAAGGTGATGGAAGGATATTGAGCCGGCTAGTCGTCTTCAGCCCTTTGCCTTCCAGCTTCTCCCTCTTCGATCATAAATTGGAAGTCATCCGCGGTGACAGGCCCGCCATCAAATGCCTGCACCCTAACCCGCACGCGAGCAAACCCCCCTTTGCGGTAGAAACCTTCGATGGTCTTAGCATGGCCCTGCAGGCATGCTAGGGTGATGCTCGCAGGATCAGGCCCGGCACCTTGATCATCAGCAATCAGGCGAGCCAACCGGGCGTCGGAGAAAGCTGTATTGCCGATGAATCTCAGAGGCCCAGGAGGCGCTTTTCTCGATACCTCAAACAACAGGCGGATGCCATCATCTGCGGGCTCGGCGAGAACGCTCACGTCCTCGACGTAGCCACTGTCGTAAAGAGCCTTCATATCTCGCTCCAATGCTTTGAAGGTATAAACCGACCCAGCCTTGAGTTGCAGATAGTCCGATAGGCACGGCTCATGGCCGCTCATCATGTCCTTATACCGGATTTCAACAGCTTGAATTCGATCACCCTCCCGTGGTTCCCATTCCGCATCCTGTCTTGCGCATGAAACCATCAAAACCACTAGAGTCAACATGACGGCCCTGCCAAAACACTTCACCCCTAAGGGCCTGCTCCAGCTCACACACTGAGAGAAGAAATTTGAGCTTATTCCCGGGCCCATTCTTCTGAAAAGTTAAACCAATAACAGGTGCAGAAGCGCAGCAAGGGCTCACCATCACTCAGGCGAAAAATTTCGACATAGGCCCCATGACTTTCAGCACCAAACACGTAGAGCTTGCCCTGATGGATGAATAACTCCCACTGGTGCACCCCTACTCCTGCCAAAACAGTCCGCCCGGCTGCCCAAACGTGTATCTTCAATACTTTGTCCGGGTCGGACTTGGACCGAATTTCCAAAGGATATGCAAATCCAGCCATGCCTGCATGGCATTGGACCACATCATCCCCATCTTCAATGGTCACCTGTTCGCCTTCTGGCGTTCGCTGAACAGCAGCAACGTAATGCGACCTTTCTGAAACTCGAATACTCAACAGGCATCGCCGCCACCACTGGGGTGGACTGAATTGAATTTCCTTATCCAAATCGTTGATGAATTCACGCGTTTGGAGCGCATCACCTTTTACCAACTCCCAGAAGGCATGCACGCGAATCATCTGATCACCGTGGCTCCGATAGGCATCAAGCACGTCAGGATGAAGCGGCTCAAAACGATGTTGGAGCTGCCTCGACGCCAAATCTGGGTTCGTCAGGGATATGGCCCCTTGGAGATCGAAGCTCTTCTTGGGCGAGTCCGTAAGCGAGGGAGTGCAGGAAACCATCAAAGCGGCAAAAACACCTAAGCTAGGAATCAACGATCTGATCATGGTTTCTCTTTTTCGGGCACAGCTTTGGGCGCATCAAACAGAATTGAGGCATGGATGCTTTCTTCCACATAAATCGAAGTTTCAGGATCATAATCACTGGGCAAATAGCCCGGATACCAACCGTATCTGAATTCAGCACGCAGCTGGGTATCTGAAATCCTCATGTAGCCCATACTAAAGCCATAGCCAACACTGACATCTAGCAATCCTGGCTCTGGCCACCTCAACGAAAAAGTGTCTCGGAAGCTTGCTGAAGCCCCTGGCATGACTCTGATAGTATAGCTCGGGGAAGGATTTGGGTATGAAACAAACATCAGATCATAGCCCTCATCCTTGCTTCGATCCGCGGCATAGATGCTGGCGCCTCGATGGTTTGGATGGTCCACAAACATCACTTCCGAATCGGTTCGGTTGGTGATGGTGGTCACTACATGAAGCTTATCCCCTTCCTGTCTGACCTTCATCGTGCAGGGAAAATTCACTTCACCCTTGCTCTGTTGAGTCTTCACAACTGGCGGCGCTTTCTCAAGCAACACCTCCTGATCGAAGGAGGCGTCCTGGCGAGCACAGCCAGCATGCAGCAGAATATGGAATGGAATCAAAAGTCTCATTTCTCTTCCAGGACATCCAGTTCTCCCATCTCTTTCATGCCCTCTTTGAGGAACGGATTATCGAATCTCTCCAGAGCAATCGAAGCCCATTCCGGTCGATCCTCTTCCTTCATATCGCCATCCGTCAGCACCCAAACGGGTTGCTCATCATCGCCCGTAAATAAATTGCGAAAGATCGGCTTGCTGGATGAGTCGACGTAGGTGGCGGAGTCGAACACGCGCATCTCTACCAGTTTCATGTCTTTTTTCCGGTAGCCAAAGGACACCTTGAAGACCTCCTTTTTGTCTTTGTCATAGCCCTTGCAGCTCAAGGGGCGACCATCCTTATCCATCCGATACAGGGTAACATAAAGAGTCCTGCCCGTCTCAGCCAAGGAACGCCTGGTGATCAAGAATCCATCATCCGAAAGCAGATACACATCCCGTCTGCCATCTTCCCTGACCACCCAGCGGACCTTGCCATTTCTGGCTGGCTTCATTCCCTCCAGATCTATGGATGGAATAAAAGGAACCGCTGACCGCTCCTTTTCAAACTGCATGAGGGCCGCGACAAGGTCCTTGCTGACCACCTCGCAGCGAAAATAGTGGTGCTGTGTTCTGCCCAACGTGGCCACCCCCTCATCAAAGGCAATCACCTGCTTGAAGATCACCAAGTCCGGTTGCTCTGGCCAGAAGTGAAGGGCGAGGAAGGGTGAACCCGAGGCATCCAGCGCCAACCAGACCTTGGGTTCTCCCGGAGTCCATGGAGCATTCATCCCAAGACTCCAATCTTCGATCTTCGAGTTGACCAAGGCATTCCTGAACGCCTCATCCTCCATACTGAAGGCCTCCTCAGGATCGAAGTGCATGCCAAAGGTCTTCCCGGCCATCCATGGGTCTTGATCGGCAATGACTCCTTCCCTCGCTGGCACAAATGCGGCCACAAATCGGGCACTCAGCAGAGAGTCCAACTGTTCTTGGATACTTCTGCCTTCATCGGCCTCCGCAGGGTCGGTATCCGCCGTGTCACATGCAGCCAGCAAGCCACAAGCGATCAGCGCATGGAATACTCTAACCATTACCACGAGTCCTAACCCAGTCCTTGTGTCACGGGAAGAAAATTGGGAGAGTCGCGCCAATCGCCTAGCGCCGACCTATTCGGTGTTTCCCGGAACCCCTTCGACTCGAACCAATTGCTTCACCAATTCCTGCCATTCCTTGAGAAACTTGCGCTGTTCGGCAGGATCAATCTTCCCACCTGAAGCGGTCTCAAAGCCCCCTCCAAGTCCACCACCGCCGCCGGCAAATTCCCCGTTGATCTTGGTCTCGGTCCAGAAGCCGTTCGTTTCCTTGCGATAGGAGCCCATGACCCCGGCTCTCTGGGTGGGGTCCTTGCAGGATGTGATGGAATACAGCAGCCCGAACGCCCATGCTCGTTGGGTTTCCGTTAGCTCGGGGTCGGCCAAGCTGTGGATGATTTCCGGAACCACAGGCCACCCCTCTTGCAGCAATTTCCCCGCAGGGCTGGCCAGTTCAACCGATTCGTGAAAACGATTGCCATAATTTGCTCGGATCACGGTGACTCTACCTTCCTTGGGGAGGGCATGAACCCACTTTCTGATTTCATCCCGCGCCACAACTGGCGGATCCACTGCTCTGGGTCCAACCTGGAATTCAAAAGGTGGCGAAAAACTCAGCACATACCCACCCAACTGTTCCTCATCCGCAATGGAGGCCTCATCATGGTAGGCGAGACAGCCATGATATCGACCCGGCTGTAATGACCCTTCAATGTATGAGGCCATTTTTATTTGGGTCTGCCATTGATCATCTGAAATCTTGTTCCGATTGAACATGCCACCCCCAATGATGCCCATGCGACTTCGCCGCGGAATCGGATCCCCCTTCTCATTCCAGAGCAGCACGGTCCATCGGGACTGTCGGCCAGAACGATAGTTGCCGCCTTGGGTAAACCAAAAGTCTTCCTTCTCCTTGGCATGGCGACAGGCCGTGACCGCAAGCTCTGGCAACTCAGGAAATACATAAACCTTCTTGAGCAGCGGGGCCAACTCAATGGAAAGCGGCTGAGGCTTGCCCTCCAGTCTCCTAAGGACAGTTAGCGGCTCCAAATCTCGAGTATACAACATTTGCTCAAAGCCTCCGGCCTTTTCGCCCTTATCGCGAATCTTCTGAATGCAACCCGTGAGATAAGCCAACCAGTCGTTGCGTCTTCTCGTCGAGAGCTCAACCAGCAGGGATTCATACTCACGTAGCAATTCGCCATCGTAGAGGTCAGGATCGACACGAATTTCCTCCAAACGAACCACCATCGCTTCGTTCTTCATCTCGGAAAACCGCCCCCCTTTTTCGTGCTCCTGAATCCACGCCCAGGGATCCTCCCAAGGCTTGAGTTCGGCATTCACTGTCTGCCATAGGGCCAAACTGAGTGATATGACGCAAAGTATTCTCACCATCCGAACGCATACCCTAATCTGGATAGCGCAGGAAGAAAATTGGGATTGAGAATCAAACCACCCGAGAGAACCACATTTTCGGTACCTTATTAGGTTTAGTCAGATTCAACACCGCCCTCCATCTCCATCGAGTCCTCCGGCTTCGCGGCCATTCGTGGGAGTTTGAAGGCTTGGGTGGCCGCCAATGGATTCACGCCGCAAACTTTGGCGATTTCGTACACGGGCTTCCAATCTGTCATCCCTTCGTGCCAAGCCAATTTGACGGGAGGACTAATCGAAAGATCTGAGACCATGCTTTTCAGTTGAGCCAAGGGAACTGGGCCGAATTGCTCGTCACCCTGAATATAGTGCCATTCGTCCCTTCCGGTGGCGTCAATTCTGGCGTCTTCCTCAGCCCGGGCCAAGGCCCGCGCTTGCGGTGTATCTGCTTTCGGTGCCGCAGCAGACCCTTCTGGGTCAGGAAATTGGTTGGAGGATTCTTGCATCAGTTTGGGGTTGTGAACTCATGGATTGAGCCAACTCCTACGCCCGTTTCAGGCGTCAGGGGGATAACAAACATCGGGGAATGAAGTTGTCAAATAACCTAAATCATCAGGTTTCGACAACCCTAAAGCGAATCTCAGCGACAAGTGAAGCAACTTCCCCTCCTCCAGCCTTCGCCAAGGCTTTACCTTCGCTATAGCTTCGGAGGACAAGTCGGCTGGTATTGAGCTGACCGCCCTGCTTAAGTGGCCTCCATGAAAACCGTCGTCATCACCGGTGCTTCCAAAGGTCTGGGGCGCGCCATGGCTCTCCGCTTTGCCCTTGAAGGCTGGCGGGTTTGTGGCTGCGGCAGGGACCAAGCCGCCCTCACACGGCTTCAGGATAAACTGGGCGATGTCCACCTGCTGCAGGGCTGCGACGTCACCGACGAAGCCCAAGTCGCCAAGTTTGAGAAAGCCGTGGTCAAGAAAGCCGGGGACGCCCCCGATCTTCTCCTCAACAACGCCGGCATCATCAATCGCAGCGCGCCGCTGTGGGAGATCACAGGCGACGAGTTCCGCAAGGTGATGGAAATCAACCTCACTGGCGTCCATCTCGTGCTACGCACCTTTCTGCCTGCCATGATGGAACGTGGAACAGGTGTCATCGCCAACTTCTCTTCCGGATGGGGCCGCAGTACCTCCCCCGAAGTGACACCCTACTGCGCTAGCAAGTGGGGCATCGAAGGCCTCACCGCTGCGCTCGCTCAGGAACTGCCAAGTGGACTCGCCGCCGTCGCCGTCAACCCCGGCATCATCGACACGGAGATGCTGCAATCCTGCTTTGGTGGAGAAGCCTCCATGTATCCCAACCCGACCGACTGGGCCGAGGAAACCGTGCCGTGGTTGGCTTCCCTTTCCGCGAGGGACAATGGAAGGGCTCTGACTGCTCCGGGAGGCTAATCGAACACACTCCAACGATGGGTGGTGACCTCCTGATCAAACCACCCGCTGTCTCCGGTGCGTCCATCAAGGATCGTCACTTTTCCTGGAACCGGATCGGCTTGAGCCCACTGGCCCTTTCCTAGATAGACTAAGATGTGAACCCCATTGGTGGTCACCGCCATATCCCCAGGCACCAATCCTTCGTAATCCATTTCTCGTATCGTTCCAGTGACATGCAAAGGGACTGTGTAGTCGCGATAACTCTCGCTCAATGCTTTGGCACTGGCATCATACCACCATTGCTTGAGCCACCCACGAAAACCCCGGCCATTTAGAGTCAGAAAACTTTGGGCCAACATGGCATCACGCATGGCACGCCGAGGCAAACCGGAGCAATCGATGCCACGAGAACTCTCCCCTCCCCAGTGGTATCTTGTACCTTCGAAGGCAGCAACTCGGCGCAGGTAATCTGAATTGAGCTGCTCTGTTTGGATATCTCGCCCTGGAAGGATGAAAGGGACGAACAATATTACGGGGATCGCGAAAACCGCGTAACGCCATGGCTTCTTCTTCCAAAGCAGGAGAATCAACCCAACTAGGAGAACAGTCACGCAAGCAAGAAACCCCAAGTTCAACAACTTGCTGTTCACCGGATTGAGTAAAATCGCAATAACCCCAAGCAAGGCGCCGATGGTGCCGATGTATAGCAGCCTCTTACTCAGCATGACTTAGTGTGAAATTGGATGCACCAAAATGGTGGGGTCCCCCAAGAGATTGAGTTCCGACAAACACATATGGAAGTTCGCTGACTCCTTGGCCTTATCGGCCAGCGCCGCCTTGGTCTGCATCAACGCCTCGCCTGCGGAGAGTTTTTGGCCAATCCCCTTCTCCCAAAACAGGGTCATGGTAGTGGTGGTGCCGTCCATCTTGCCCTCACGCGTCATCAAGGGGAAGGACTTCCGAGGATCCACAAAGTGCGGTTTACCCTCGCGACAGGGTGCGACGATCGCCACGGCGCCGGCATTGGGCACGCGCAGCATGGACTCGGTGATGCAGGGGTCTTTGGCGGCATCGAAGTGGCCAGTGAAGCAGGACACGGTCGTAATGACAGGGTAAGCATCCTTGTTGGTGAGTTGGCCGATGTGCTGAGCGGTGAACTTCTGGTGCTTCTCCAAGACCCAGCAGCCGTGAAGGCCGTGGCCATGGAAGTGCATCTTTCCGGTGTCCTTGGCATTGATCATCTTCACCCAGTTGGCCGGGGTGAGGTCGTAATCGCCGGGCTTGGCTTTGTCCCAAGGTGTCTCGTGGGAGAAGTAACGCGACATTTTGCCACCCTTGAGCACCTTGGACACGTGATCGTCCCAACTGCGCCTAACC